>JAGWTB010000034.1 GCA_028869175.1 Sphingomonadales bacterium | reverse complement strand
GCGGGCGTGCAGGTGAACGATCGCCGCGCCGGCTTCCGCCGCGCCAAGGGCACTTTCGGCAATCTGTGCAGGCGTCACCGGGAGATAGGGCGACATCGACGGGGTGTGGATCGAGCCGGTCACGGCGCAACTGATGATGACCTTGTGGGCTGCCATGTTCAGTCCTCCTGGATTTGGCGGGCGACGCCGTGCCATGCGGCGGCAAGCGCATCGCGGTGTTGGGGATCGGCAATGGCGATCAGCGCTGCCGCCCGGGCATTATGGCTTTTGAAGCGCAGGTCGGCCACGCCGTGTTCGGTGACGACGCAATCGACGTCAAAGCGTGACAGCGAAACCGGGCCATGGCCTTGTCCGGGCGCGACGATCCGGCTCTGACCCTTGGCCGATGCAGGCAGGGCGATGATGCGCAGCCCCCCCGGGCTACGCCGCGCGCCGCGCGCATAGTCGCTCGCGCCGCCAGGGCCGGACTGGAAGCCGCGTGAAGAGTTTTCAGCGAAAACCTGGCCGAAAAGATCAATCTCCATCGCCGAATTGATCGTGATCAGCCTTTCCAGGCCGCCAAGCGTTTCCGCATCGTGGGTGACGGTCACCGGGCGGAACTGGAAAGGACCGTCCGTCAGTCCATCATACAGATCCCGGCTGCCGATCGCCGTGCCAACAAGAGCGCTCGGCCCCTCCGCCAGCGCTCCAGCGCGGATCAGGGAAAGCACGCCGTCCCCCGCCAGCCCGGTGTGAAGGCGCAGCCCCCGATGCCCCGAAAGCGCCGCCAGCACTGCATCGGGGATCTTGCCAAGCCCGGTTTGCAAAGTGGCGCCATCCGGCACCAGTCCGGCAACATGGCGCGCTATGGCCTCGCTTGCCGGATCGGCCGCGCCGGATGGCATGGAGCGCAGCTCCTGCCCGCTTTCGAACCAGCCAGTCAGTGCGTCAAACGGGATGCCAGGATCGCCCGGCGTGCGCGGCATCAGCGGATTGATATGGGCGATGCGGACGGGAATTTCACGCCACAGGGCCGCCGCAAAGGACACTTCGGTGCCGAAACTGGAATTGCCCTGCTCATCGGGCGGGGCGCACATGAACAGCGCGGCGACGGGCCTTTCCTGCCGGTAGAAGCGCAAGATATCGTGATAGCACAGCGGCAGGAACCGGGTGCGATGGCCCTGCGGCTTCAGTTCGGGAGTGAGGAAAAAGGTCGTCACCCGCGATTGCGCCCCGGCCTGCCATGTCGCGCGGTTGAGGCTGGAGACGAAAATGCCCGAACAGTCGATCGCGCCAAGGGCATCGCCTGCGGCGGCGACTTCGGCTTCAAGCAGGTCCGATTCCGCCGAACACGACGAAACCAGCGTCAGCCCGCCGCCGGAAAGTACGGCGGGCAGATCACCGGGGCGCAGGTGCCGGGGTTGCATGGTCTGCGCCCCTTTCCGCGCCTTACTTTACGTACTTGTGGAAGTCCGGCGCGCGCTTTTCCATGAAGGCGCGCATGCCTTCCTTCGATTCCTCGGAATCGTAGTATAGCTTGACCGCATTGAGCGAGAGCATCGAAATGCCGCGGATATTGTCGCTGTCGGCATTGAACGAGCGCTTGGCCAGTGCCAGCGCAGTGGGTGACCGCTGCCCGAGGATTTCGGTCCATTCGTTGACCGCATCATCAAGCTCGGCAGCCGGAACCACCTTGTTGACCAGCCCCATCTCGTAGGCTTCCTGCGCGGTATATTGCAGGTTGAGGAACCAGATTTCGCGGGCTCGCTTGTCACCCACGTGGCGGGCGAGCAGCGCGGTGCCCCAGCCGGCGTCGACCGAACCGACCTTGGGGCCGACCTGCCCGAACTTCGCGGTATCGGCGGCGATGGTCATGTCGCACAGCGTGGCGAACACGTTGCCGCCGCCGATGGCGAAGCCATTGACGCGGGCGATCACCGGCTTTGGGATGTCGCGGATGATCGACTGGAATTCGTCGATCGGCAGACCGACGATGCCACGCCCGTCATACTGGCCGTCCTTCGCGCTCTGGTCACCGCCGGTGCAGAAGGCCTTGTCGCCCGCACCGGTCAGCACCACGCTGGACACCTGCCGGTCATCGGCGGCCAGCTTGAAGGCGGCGATCATTTCCTCGATCGTCTGCGCACGGAAGGCGTTGTAAAGCTTGGGCCGGTTGATGATGACCCAGGCCGCGCGGTCACGGACTTCATAGAGGATATCTTCGAATTGCGGGTGGTCGCTCATGGCGCATCCTTTCGTGGTGTATTGCTGTAAATGGCGTTGGAGCGGGCAACGATGCGCTCGCCGACCCGCGCGAGGGCCTGGGTGACGATCATGCTGCGGGTGATCTTCACCAGCTGCACCTCTGCCACCAGCCAGTCCCCCAGCAGCGGCGGGGCAAGAAAATCGATGCTCAGCGAAATCGTCGGCGTGTGCCGCAGCTTCATCGCTTCATCGACGACAACGAAGGCCTGCCCATCAAGGAAAGTTGCCATGGCCCCGCCATGCATCATGCCCGTGGCGTTGCAGTGTCGCTCCTCCACACGCAGGGCATAGCGGTGCGCGGACCAGTCAACCCACAGGTCGCCCACGGTCCAGGCACCGGTGCGGGTCACCGCGCCCGTTTGCCAGTTTCCGGCAATCGGGGGGCCTTGCTGATCCGCAGCAGGCATGATCAGACCATGTTCATCCCGCCAGAGACCGAAATGGCCTGGCCGGTGATATAGGCGCCGTCATCGGAGGCGAGCATGGCGACGATCCCGGCATAGTCTTCGGGTTCGCCCATCCGGCCCAGCGGGATCCCGCGTTCGAGCGAGGCTTTCCACTTTTCGGCATCCGGGCCGGTCCCGGCCACTTCGGCCATCATCGGCGTGTTCGTCGGGCCGGGGCAGACGCAGTTGGCCAGCACGCCCTTGCGGGCCAGTTCGCGGGCAATAGACTTGGTGAAGCTGATCAGGCCGCCCTTGCAGGCCGAATAGACCGCTTCCATCGCCGTGCCGACCTTGGCGGCATCCGATGCGATGTTGATGATCCGGCCACCGCCACGATCTGCCATGCGCCCGGCAACGGCGAAATGGGTATTGAGCGCGCCCTTGAGGTTGATGGCGATCACCTTGTCCCAGAATTCCGGCGTGGTCTTGAGGAACGGGGCCGGGCGATCCCAGCCGGCATTGTTGACCAGTACCCAGACCGGTCCCAGTTCGCTTTCCACTGCTTCCACGGCGGACTGGACGGCGGCGAGATCGCTGACATCCAGCTTCCAGGTACGCACGATCGCCCCGTCACCCGCGATCCGGGCGGTTTCATCTCCAGCTTCGGTGCTAAGGTCGAAAATGGCGACCTTGCACCCTTCGGCCGCAAGCCGCAGCACCAGCGCCCGTCCGATACCCTGTCCGCCGCCGGTAACGATGGCGACTTTGCCTTGCAGTCCCTTCACCTGATTTCTCCTGAGATTCAGTCTTCCAATCCGGAACCGGTTTCACCTTCGGTTCCGGCCAATTCGAGCAGGCGATCCTTGATCGCCCTGAGCACGCGCGCGGCTTCGTCGAGATCTTCCTCGCTCACCGTCGCCAGGATATCGGTCTCGACCGCGTCGACGCTTTCGCGAATCGTGGTAACGAGTTTCTGCCCGGCGCGGGTCAGGAAGACCCGGCGGGCACGGGCATCGCGCTCATCCGACCGGCGCTCAACGAAACCCGCGCTTTCCATACGGTCGATCAGGCCGCCGACGGCCACCTTGGAAAGATCGAGGTCCGCAGCCAGCGCGGTCTGCGTCATGCCATCGCGGCGGGAAAGGAAGGCCAGCACCCACCATTGCGAACGGGTAATGCCAAGCGGCTTCAGCGCCCGGTCCACCACGATGCGGCGCAGGCGCGAAACATCGTGGATGAGGAAGCCGAAACGTAGGTTTGCATCGAGGTTTTTCTGCACAGAACGTTCTCCGGAAGGGACGCCTTCCGGATTATCCTGCACATCGCTGGCTGCAAGGAGTTTGGTCAACTCATTCACTTTTTTCGGCCCAGCCTGCCCTTGAACATCTCGCGCGAGATGATCGTCTTCATCACTTCGGTCGAACCACCGGCAATCCGCACGATCCGGGCATCGGCATAGGCGCGGGCGATGGGGTATTCCCACATGTAGCCCCAGCCGCCGAACAATTGCAGACACTTGTCGACTGCCTCGCAATGGAGGTCGGTCGTGACCATCTTCAGCATTGCGGCATCGACCGGGTCGAGCTTGCCTGCCATGAACAGCTCGATGCATTTGTCGGTGAAGACGCGGGCCGTCACCGCGCGCGCCTTCAGGTCCGCCAGCACGAACTGGGTGTTCTGGAAATCGGCGATCGACTGGTCGAATGCCCTGCGCTCGCTGGTATATTCGACGGTCCAGTCAATCACCGTTTCGGTAACCGTGGCCGAACGCACGGCCTGGGCCAGCCGTTCCTGCGGCAGCTTGGTCATCATCAGGGCAAAGCCCTGGCCTTCACCGCCCAGCATGGCGCTGGCCGGCAGACGCAGGTTGTCGAAGAAAAGCTCGGAGGTGTCCTGGGCCTTCATGCCCAGCTTTTCCAGGTTCTTGCCGCGCTTGAACCCCGGCAGGCTGGTATCGACGAGGAACAGCGTGACGCCCTTGGCCCCGGCTGCGCTGTCGGTCTTGGTGGCCAGCACCAGCACGTCGCACATCTGTCCGTTGGAGATGAACACCTTCTGCCCGTTGACGACGAAGTCTTCGCCGTCCCGCTGGGCGCGGGTGCGGATGGCCTTGAGATCGCTCCCGGCATGGGGTTCGGTCATGCCCAGCGAACCGATGGCTTCACCCTTGACCATTTTCGGCAGCCAGTGGCGCTTCTGTTCTTCGGTGCCGAAGGACAGGATGTAGGTCGCCACCAGATCGGTGTGGATCAGGAAACCGGGGCCGCTCGCGCCGACACGCCAGAGTTCCTCGAAAACAACGACATCGAACAGATAGTCCAGCCCCAGCCCGCCGTATTCCTCGGGCACGGTACAGCACAGCAGCCCGGCCTCACCGGCCTTGAGCCAAAGCTCGCGCGGGACAATCCCGTCCTTCTCCCACTGATCGTGGAAAGGGACCACTTCCTTTTCCATGAAGCGGCGCACGGTATCGCGCCACATTTCGTGTTCGGGGGTGAACAGGTTTCTCTCGATCATGGTTCAGGCCCCGCTCCGCTGAGACTTTTCCTTGGCAACCGAACCGGCGATTGCATCGCGCGCGGCCTGCCACTGTTCGGGGGTCAGCCGGGTGAGATCGGCAAAGGTGCCGGGTCCGGCGAGATGCTGGCCTCCGTCGATCGCGATGGTCTGGCCGGTGATGTAATCGCACCCGTCCGACAGCAGGAAGGTGATCAGGTTGGTAAGCTCGTGCATATTTCCGAAGCGGCGCATCGGCACCGTTTCGCAGTTCGTTGCCGAGCTTTGCGTATCGGGAATGGGGTTGAGCTTTTCCCAGGCGCCTTCGGTGGGGAATGGGCCGGGTGCGGTGGCATTGAGCCGGATATTGTAGGGCCCCCATTCGGCGGCGAGCGACATGGTCATGGCGTGGATCGCGGTCTTGCCCATGGCCGATGGCACCACGAATGCAGAGCCGGTCCACACCCAGGTGGTAAGGTTCGAGACGATCGAACCGGGCAAACCATCACGAATCCAGCGCTTGCCGCAGGAAAGGGTGGCGTGGAACGTCCCGTCGATCACGGTTGAGGTTACGGCGCGAAAGCCGCGGGCGCTCAAATCCTTGGTCGGCGTGATGAAATTCGCGGCGGCATTGTTGACCAGGCCGGTCAGCGGCGCATCCTGCCAGATGGCATCGATCATTGCGTCCACCGCGTCGGCATCGCGGATGTCGCAAGCGTGGGCCAGCACCCGCCCGCCGGTTGCCGCCGCGATTTCACCCGCCGTCTCGTCGAGCAGTGCCTGACGGCGGCCGCAGATGTGAACGGTCGCCCCATGCACCGCCAGTGCCCGGGCAATTTCCTTGCCAAGCCCGCTGCCCCCGCCGGTGACAAGCACCGATTTTGCGGCAAGCACGTCTTCCCTGAAAATGTTCATCCTGCCTCCGACGATGGGCAGGACTCAAAACCTGCTTGCCACCATTTGTGAACATGTTTACTACATGATTCGTGGCTGTCAAGCTTGGCTTTTGTAAATGGCCAGTCGGCAAACGATCAGCCGGTGTAATTCAGTTTTCGGAGAATGGCGTGCCCGCATACCAGCCTGCATACGTAACCGCGATAGGAGGTTACCTCCCGCTGCTGCGCGCGGACCGCAAGCAGATTGCGCGCGAACTGGCGTGGAGTGGGCTTGGCATGCCGCGCGACGGCTATCGCGCGGTTGCCGCCTGGGATGAGGACCCGGTGACCATGGCGGTAGAGGCGGCCCGCTGCATCGTTGCCGCCGATGTGCCCTCCGCGCTGCGCTTCGTATCGACCTCGGCCTATTTCACGGACCGGCTTCAGGCGGGAATTGTGCTCGATGCCCTCGCCCTGCCACGCAGCCTGCGCACGGCGGATGCCGCCAATTCCCGTCGCGCGGCAACCACGACACTGCTCGACGCCCTGCTGGCAGGATCGTCCGAGGTGATCGCGGCGGCGGAAAAGCGGATGACTCAGGCGGGCAGTCCGGCGCACCTGGCCTATGGCGACGGTGCTGCCGCAGTGCGCACCGGCACCGTGGGCGGTGCGCGGCTGATCGGCCATGGTGCGATTTCGCACGATCTGGTCGACCGCTATGCCTCGCGCGACCACCCCTCCCCCTATGCCTATGAGGAGCGCTTCGTCAGGGACACTGCCGTTGCAGAAATCATGGTGCCGGCCGTGCGCATGGCCTGCGCGGCAGCGGGGATCGAACCGGGGAAGATCGCGCGGGTTGCCGCGGCAGAGCCGGTCAGCGGCTGCTGGAAGGCGACGGCGGGCAAACTGGGCATTGCCGCCGCAAATCACTGCGACACGGTGAGCGAAAAGGCGGGCGACCTGGGTTCCGCGCATCCGCTTTTCGGCCTTGGTCTGGCACTGGCCGAAGCGGCCGTGGGTGAAATCGTCCTCCTGGTCGGCTTCGGCAACGGGGCCGACGCCCTGCTGTTCGAGAAGTGCGGCGAGGTCGCCGGAACCGCCGGCATGGCGAGCCTGCTCGATGAAGGCGTGGCGCTGGCCAATGCCACGCGGTTCCTGAACCTGACTGGCGCGCTCGACCTTGACTGGGGCATGCGCGCCGAATTCGAACAGAAGGCCCAGGCCACCGTGCTCGAACGCGTCGGGCGCGACATGATCGGTTTCATCGGCGGGCGCGACAGCACCGGCAACGTCCAGTTCCCCAAGAGCGCTTTCCCGGTCAACCCTGCCCTGTCCGGGGCCGAAGTGCTGGCAGACGTGCGGCTCGCCGATCTTGAGGCCAGCATTGTCTCGATCACGGCGGACCGGCTCAACTTCTCGCCGGATCCGCCATTCGATTTCGGCCTTGTGCAGTTCGATAACGGCGCGCGGGTGCTGATGGAAATGGTGGACCGCCCGCAGCAGGGTTTCTGCACCGGCGACCGGGTCAGGATGCGACTGCGGGTCAAATCGCTCAATCCGCGCCTTGGTTTCCGCACATGGTTCTGGAAAGCCGCCCCGCTTGCGCGGCCCAAGCTGGGAGACGCCTGATGGCTGGCGGCATCAAGGACAAGGTGGCCATCGTCGGCATGGGCTGCACCCGCTTCGGCGAGCGCTGGGATGTCGGCGCGGATGGCCTGATGGTCGAGGCTTTCGGCGAGGCGCTGGCCGATGCCGGAATCGAAAGTTCGCGCATAGAAGCGGCGTGGGTGGGCAATGCGCTTGACGATATCAATGTCGGCAACAGCGCCCTGCCCGCCGCCCATGCGCTGCGGCTGCGCGGCGTGCCCGTCACCCGCGTCGAGAACATGTGCGCGACCGGGACCGAGGCGCTGCGCGGCGCGGCCTATGCCGTCGCATCAGGCGCGGTGGACATTGCGCTCGCCATCGGCGTCGAAAAGCTGAAGGACACCGGCTATGGCGGCCTGCCACTGCGGACCAAGGGCCTGCAGAACGACCTGTGGATGCCTTATGGCTCCGCCCCTGGCACTTTCGCCCAGCTTGCCGGTGCCTATGCCGCGCGCCACGGCGTCGATCCGGCAGACCTCAAGCGCGCCATGGCCCACGTTTCATGGAAGAGCCACCAGAACGGCGCGCTTTCGCCCAAGGCGCACCTGCGTAACCGGGTCGATATCGACAGGATCATCGCCGCGCCGATGATCGCTGACCCGCTGGGCCTGTTCGATTGCTGCGGCGTTTCGGACGGTGCCGCCTGCGCCATCGTAACCACGCCCGAGATCGCCCGCGCCATGGGCAAGGCCGATCCCGTGACGATCAAGGCAATCCAGCTTTCCGCAAGCAGCGGCTGGGAGATGCAGTTCGGCGAGTGGGACGGCGCATCGGTGCCCAACACCCGGACTGCCGCCACGCGCGCCTATGCCGAAGCCGGAATCCGCGATCCGCGCGCAGAACTGAACCTTACCGAAGTTCATGACTGCTTTTCGATCACCGAATTGGTCATCATGGAGGACCTCGGCCTGTCCGATCCGGGCCGCGCCCATGCCGATATCCTTGACGGGCGCTATGACGCCGACGGGGCGATCCCCTGCCAGATCGATGGCGGGCTCAAGTGTTTCGGCCACCCGGTCGGGGCATCGGGCCTGCGCATGGCCTATGAAATCTACAATCAGCTCCAGGGCCGTGCCGGTGAACGGCAACGCGCGAAAGCGGACCTGGGCCTTACCCACAACCTTGGCGGATCGCCGTTCAACAGCGTTGCCGCTGTCGCGATCCTTGGCCGCGCAAACTGAAGGAACAGCCGACATGGCAGGAAAATGGTTCGAGGAATTCGAAGTCGGGCAGGTGTTCAGGCACGAAATCAGGAAGACCGTGCTCGAATACGAGAACATGCTGTTTTCATCGATGACCTATAACCCGGCACAGATCCACATCGATCATGACTACGCATCGAAGACCGAATTCGGCGCACCGCTGATGAATTCCGTCTTCACGCTGGGGCTGGTCATCGGACTGTCGATTCAGGACACCACTCTGGGAACAACCGTCGCCAACCTCGGCATGCATGAGACGACCTTTCCCCGCCCGGTATTTGCCGGAGATACGATCCGTACCGAAACCACGGTGCTGGAAGTCCGCGCCAGCAAATCGCGACCTAACCAGGGTATCGTGCGCATGGAACATGTCGGCTATAACCAGAACGACCAGATCGTCTGCCGCACATCGCGCAGTGCGCTGATGCTCAGGCGTCCGGCATGAAGCTGCGTTCGCTGCTGTTTGTCCCGGGGGACAGCGAGAAGAAGTTCACGCGCGCCGCGGGCAGCAATGCCGATGTCCTGATCCTCGATCTGGAGGATGCGGTTGCACCGTCGATGAAGGAAGCAGCGCGCGGTATCGTTGGCGGCTGGATTGATCGGGCGGATGAAACCGCCGCGAGCCTGTTCGTGCGGGTCAACCCGCTGGCCACCGGCCTGACCGAAGGTGATCTGGAGGCGGTCGTCCGGCCCGGCCTTGCCGGCCTGCTGGTGCCCAAGGCTGATAGCGCTGCCGACGTTGCCGTGATCGCCGCGCTGCTGGACCGGCTGGAAGCCCGGGCAGGCATGGTCGCAGGCACGGTGAAGATCATGGTCGTCGCCACCGAAACCCCCGCCGCGATGTTTGCGCTCGGCAGCTACACCCCGCCCCATCCCCGCCTTGTCGGGCTGACCTGGGGTGCCGAAGACCTGTCATCGGCGATCGGCGCCACGGCCAACAAGGAGGCCGATGGCAACTGGACCGAGCCTTACCGGCTGGCGCGTTCGCTCTGCCTGTTCGCTGCCGCCTCTGCTGGGGTGACGCCGGTCGAGACGCTCTATGTCGATTTCCGTGATACCGCTGGGCTGGAGGCCGATTGCCGCCGTTCGCGCCGCGACGGCTTCATGGGGCGAATCGCCATCCACCCCGATCAGGTCGACACGATCAATCGCTGCTTCACCCCTTCCGATGCGGAAGTGGCCGAAGCCCGCTGCATCGTTGCCGCCTTCGCCGCCAACCCGGACCTCGGCACCATCGGCATCGATGGCAAGATGTATGACATTCCCCACTTGAAGGCCGCGCGCAAGACGCTGGCCGCTGCAGGAGTTGAGGCATGAGCGCCAACCGTCCGCTGCCCACTGAAGAAGATCTCGCCGCCATCCGCGAGGGCGTGCGCGCCGCCTGCGCGCAGTTTGGGGACGATTACTGGCTGGAACGCGATAACGACGGCCACTTCCCGCGCGAATTCCACCGCGCCATGGCCGATGGCGGCTGGCTGGGCATCACCATGCCCGGGGAATATGGCGGTTCAGGGCTGGGCGTGACCGAAGCCATGGTGATGATGAACGAGGTGGCATCCTGCGGCGGCGGTTTTGCCGCGGCATCGACCATCCACATCAACCTGTTCGGCCCCCACCCGATCGTGGTGAAGGGCACGGCAGATCAGAAGGCGCGCTGGGTTCCCCGCCTGGTGGCCGGTGAAGATCAGTGCTGCTTCGGCTTTACCGAACCCGATGCCGGGCTCAACACCACTCGGATCAAGACCTTTGCCGAGAAAGTGCCCGGCGGCTATGTCGTCCACGGCCAGAAGGTGTGGACCTCGACCGCGCAGGTGGCGAACAAGATCATGCTGCTGACGCGCACCACCAAGTTCGAGGACTGCGCCCGCCCCACCGATGGCATCACCATCTTCTACACCGATCTCGATCGCAGCAAGATCGATGTCCACCTGATCCCGAAGATGGGCCGCAAGGCGGTCGATTCCAACGCGATCTTCATCGACGGCCTGTTCATTCCCGAGGAGGACCGCATTGGCGAGGAGGGCAAGGGTTTTGGTTATATCCTGCACAGCCTCAACCCCGAACGCATCCTGATCGGGGCGGAAGCCATCGGCATCGGGCGCGACGCGCTGCGCCGGGGCGTGAATTACGCGAAGGAACGCGTGGTGTTCGACCGGCCTATCGGCATGAACCAGGGCATCCAGCATCCGCTCGCGGAAAAGTGGATGTACCTCGAAAGCGCCTGGCTGATGGTTGAAAAGGCGGCGCGGCTCTATGACAGCGGGTTGGCCTGCGGGGCAGAGGCGAACAGCGCCAAGTTCCTGGCCGCGCGCGCCTGCCACGATGCGGCCTGGCAGGCGGTCGCCACGCACGGCGGCTTTGGCTATGCCAAGGAATACCATGTCGAACGGCTCTACCGCGAAGCCGCGCTGACGCGCCTGGCCCCCATCACCGAACAACTGATCATGAGTTTCATCGCGGAGAAGGTGCTTGACCTTCCCAAGAGCTATTGAGGACCGGGCCATGGGCATGATGGAAGGAAAAGCCGTTCTGGTTACCGGCGCGGGGCGCGGCGTGGGGCGCGGGATCGCGCTGGCCATGGCGCGGGCGGGAGCCAGTGTTGTGGTCAATGATCTTGGCGTCTCGCTTGCCGGTGAAGGCGGCGACGAAGCCTCTCCCGCCCAGCAGGTGGTGGAGGAAATCCGGGCACTGGGCGGCAAGGCCGTGGCCAATCACGATAGCGTGGCCAGCTGGGACGGGGCCTGCGCCATGGTCCAGGCATCGGTCGAAGCCTTCGGGCGGATCGACGGCGTAGTGAACAACGCGGGCAATCTGCGCGACGTGTTGTTCCACAAGATGAGCCCCGACGATTTCCGCGCGGTGATCGACGTACACCTGTTCGGCAGTTTCAACACCAGCCGGGCTGCCGCACCCTTTTTCAAGGAACAGGGCTCGGGCGCCTTCGTCCACATGACCTCGACCAGCGGCCTGATCGGCAACCTGGGCCAGGCGAACTATGCGGCGGCCAAGCTGGGTATCGTCGGCATGTCTAAGTCCATCGCCATCGACATGCAGCGCTTCGGGGTGCGGTCAAACTGCATCGCGCCGTTCGCCTGGACGCGCATGGTCAGTTCGATCCCCACCGATACGCCGGAGCAGCAGAAGCGGGTGGAGGGCCTCAAAAAGCTGGATGCGGACAAGATCGGCCCCTTCGTCGTCGCGCTGTGCGGCGATGCCGGGGCGCGCGTGACCGGACAGGTCTTCGGGGTGCGCAACAACGAGATCTACCTGTTCTCGCAGTCGCGCCCGATCCGCACCGCCCACACGGCAGAAGGCTGGACCCCGGAAGCGATCGCGGACCGGGTGTTCGACCAGTTCGCCAATGACTTCTATCCGCTGCACAAGTCTGGCGATGTCTTTACCTGGGATCCGGTGTGATCCGGCCCGACGCCATCTTCGCCCACGATTTCGGGCATCCCGTGCAGGACTATTCCGCGCGGGATGCCATTCTCTATGCCCTTGGCCTGGGACTGGGCACCGATCCTGCCGACCTGCCCTTCGTTGATGAGCGGGCGCTGGCAGTTTTGCCGACCTATGCGGTTACGCTGTGCTCGCCAGGCATGTGGATCCGGTCCGAGGAATTGGGCGTCGATTTCGGCAAGCTGGTCCATTCCGCCCAATGGGCCGAATTCCCCCACCCGCTTCCGCCAGAGGCGCAGGTCAGGGGCGGCGCGAAGGTGGTTTCGCTGACGGATCGCGGCGAAGGGCGCGGCGCGGTGCTGATGCTGGAGCGGACCATCGCCGATGCCGACGATGGGCGGCTCTTTTGCCGCCTTCACCAGACGCTGCTGCTGCGCGGCGATGGCGGCTTCGGCGGCCCCCCGGCGCCGCGCGATGTTCCGTTTGAACCGGGCCGGGCACCCGATGTGATCGCCCCCTTGGCCATTTCGCCAAGGGCCGCGCTGATCTACCGGCTTTCGGGGGATTGGAACCCCCTGCACCTCGATCCGGCGGTCGCAGCGGCGGCGGGATTCCCGCGCCCGATCCTGCAAGGCCTCGCCAGCTATGGCATGGCCGGAGTCTGCGTTTCGCGCGCAATGGGGATGGATCCGGCGGCAGTCGCCAGCCTTTCCTGCCGCTTTACCGGCATCGTCCTGCCCGGTGAGGACATGGCATTCCACATCTGGCGCGATGGCGATGAAACTGCTCGATTTTCGGCCCAGGTCGGTGAGCGCAAGGTGCTCGGCGATGGCCATATTACCTGGAGACTTTCGTGAACCGAGACGCCATTGCCGCTCTGAAATCGCGCCTGCGCCTGCCGGTCATGGCCGGGCCGATGTTCATTGCTTCCACCGCCGATCTGGTGATTGCCCAGTGCCGCGCCGGGATCATCGGTTCGATGCCCGCCCTCAACCCGCGCAGCACGGCGGCGCTGGACGAGGATATCGCCCGGATAGCAGAAACGGTGCAGGATGCGCCCTATGCGATCAATCTGGTGGCTCATTCCAGCAATTCCCGGCTGGAAGCCGATCTGGAAATCGTTCTGAAATACAAGGTGCCGATCGTCGTTCTCGCGCTGGCGGCCAACGGGGATCTGGTGCGGGAGCTTCAGGCCAATGGCAGCCTGGTGTTCCAGGATGTGATCAAGGACCGGCACGCGCGCAAGTGCGCCGAACTGGGGGTGGATGGCATCATCGCGGTGGGTTCGGGTGCAGGTGGGCATACCGGCAATATCTCGCCCTTTGCCCTGATGCAGGAAGTGCGCGAATGGTGGGACGGACTGCTGCTGCTGTCGGGCTGCATCGCCACGGGACGCGCCGTGCTGGCCGCCGAGGTTCTGGGGGCGGACCTTGCCTATATCGGCTCGCCCTTCCTTGCCTCTACCGAGGCGAATACCCAGCCGGGTTTCAAGCAGATGATCGTCGATGGCACGGCTGCCGACATCATCACCTCGAACGGCTTCACCGGCGTGGATGCCAATTTCCTCATCCCGTCGCTGCGGGAAAACGGCCTTGATCCCGCCAACCTGCCCAAGCGTACCGGCGGCACGATCAACATCGATGGCGGCGGGGATAACGCCAAGGCCTGGAAGGAAATCTGGAGCGCGGGCCAGGGGATCGGAGCGGTCAAATCGAGCGGCCCGGCGGAGGATTATATCGACTGGCTGGCAGCGGACTATGCCAGGGCGCGCCATGCCATGGGCATTGCCTGAAACCGGACGAAGGAGACGCAAGATGGGTATTTCACTTCGCCACGCCATTTTCCTGATCGCGGCGATCGTATCGCTGGTCTGGGCTTGGATGCACGGGATCGCCTGGGTGGCGGGGGGCGGCAACCTGCTCAACCTGCCCAGCTTTTTCATCGAAGCCTATCACAGCGGCAGCGCGGCGGCTTTCCTGACGATCGACATCCTGTTTGCCTGGGGTGTGTTGATCGTCTGGGTGATCGGTGATGCCCGGCGGATCGGGCTGGGTACCAGAACCGGCGTTGTATTTGCCCTGCTTTCGCTGCTGGGAACCTGTTTCGCCTTTCCGCTCTATCTGATCCGGCGGGAACGCTGGCTTGATCGCAAGGACGTGGCGCAATGAGCACCGACATGCTGTTCCGGCCCATCCAGCTGGGCAAGCTGGCGCTGCCCAACCGGGTGATCATGGCACCGCTGACCCGCGCGCGGGCCAGCGAAGGGCACGTTCCCACCGCGCTGATGGCGGACTATTACCGCCAGCGGGCGGACTGCGGGTTGATCGTGTCGGAAGCGACGGCGGTCGATCCATTGGGCATGGGTTGGTACCGTGCGCCGGGCATCTGGAACGCGGACATGGTTGCCGGCTGGCGGCTGGTGACCGACGCCGTCCACGCCGCCGGCGGCCGCATCGTGGCCCAGCTCTGGCACATGGGGCGTCTGGTTCTGCCTGACTACATCGGCGGGCAGCAACCGATTGGCCCTTCACCCATTGCCGGAGAAGGCGAAACCTTTGCCCCGCGCCCCCCCGGGGACGAAAGCCTGTTCCTGCCGATGAAGCCCTATGTCGTGCCGCGCGAAATGGATCACGGGGATATCGACCGGCTGGTCGCCGCCTATGCCCAGGGTGCGGCGAATGCCATGGCCGCCGGGTTTGACGGTGTCGAGATTCACGGGGCCAATGGCTACATCATCGACCAGTTCCTGAAATCACGCAGCAACCGGCGCGGCGATGGCTATGGCGGTTCGCTCGGCAATCGCATGCGCCTGCTGCGCGAAATCACCGAGGCGGTTGCGGCGCGGGTAGAACCCGGGCGGATCGGCCTGCGCATCAGCCCTACCAGTGAACGCAAGGGCATGGGCGATGACGATCCCGGCGCCCTTGCCCAGGCCATCGGAGCGCTGTGCGAGCACTTTGGCCTCGCCTATATCCACCTGATCGAGCCGATCGCATCGGGCTTCATGGACATGCCCGAACATCCGGTGATGGCGCGGCTGCGGGCCAGCTATTCCGGGGCGATCATCCAGAACGGCGGGTTTGATGGCGAAACGGCAGCCGCCTTCATCGCCGCAGGCCAGGCCGAAGCGATCTCGTTCGGACGCCACTTCATCGCCAATCCCGATCTGGTCCGCCGCCTGCGCGAGGGCCTGCCGCTCGCAGAGGCCAACATGGATTTCGCCTATGTCGGCGATGCGCGGGGCTATGTCGATTACCCGGAATGGTCCGCTGCCGGCTGATTGGCGCCAAGAGGCGGGGCGGAGGCAGGACTGCTTGCCCTGCCCCCATTTGATCATCCCATCACGTAGATCGACTTGGTGTTCTGGTAGGCACCGACGGCTTCCGGCCCGAATTCCCGGCCAAGGCCGCTGGCCTTGACCCCGCCGAACGGCGCACCGAGCGAGGGCATGTAGCCGTTGACGCCCACCGTGCCGCTCTGCACCTTGCGCGCGACTTCGGTGGCATGGGCGCTGTCCGCGCTCCACACCGAACCGCCCAGGCCGAACTGGCTGTCATTGGCGATCCGCAATGCTTCGTCTTCGCCGTCATAGGCGATGACCGAAAGCACCGGGCCGAAGATTTCCTCCTGCGCGATGCGCGCCGAGTTATCGACATCGGCAAAGATCGTCGGTTCGACGAACCAACCCTGGTTGGTGGTCTTCGGCCTGCCGCCACCGGCAACAAGGCGCGCTTCCTGCTTGCCGGTTTCGATGTAGCCTTCCACCCGCTGGCGGTGGGCGGCCGAGGCCATCGGGCCGACATGGGTTGCCGGATCGAGCGCGTCGCCAACCACCAGCGCATTGGCAAATCCGGCGAGCGCGTCGACAACTTCGCCATAACGGCTGCGCGGCGCCAGGATGCGTGTGCCGTTGTAGCAGGCCTGCCCGTTGTTCAGCATGCAGGCAGTGGGCACCCCTTGCAGGAACGCGCCGATATCCGCGTCTTCCAGCAGGATGGCTGCCGATTTCCCGCCCAGTTCCAGGGTGACGGGGCGCAGCAGCTCGCCGCAGGTCCGTCCGATTGCCCGTCCGGCCGTCGTCGATCCGGTAAAGGCCACCTTGTCGACCCCGGGGTGCCCGACCAGATAGCCGCCCACTTCGCGGTCTGCCGCCACCCAGTTGAGCACGCCTGCCGGAACGCCAGCCTCCAGTGCGGCCTCGGCCAGCAGGTAGCTGTCGAGTACCGTGCCCGGTGAAGGCTTGATCACCAGGGTGCAACCCGCCGCCATGGCCGGCGCAATCTTGTTGAGCGCCAGAGTAACCGGGAAGTTCCACGGCACGATGGCCGCGACGACGCCCACCGGCGTCCCTTCGACCAGCGTTTCCTTGCCCATTTGCGATGGGCGCACGTCAGGCTGGCCCATGCCGCGGGCAACTCCGGCATAGTATTGCACCACGCCGACCGAGAACTGGCCTTCGAGCAGCTGGCTGATCGCAATCGGCATGCCGTTCTGCGCACTGACGCAGCGGGCGATCTCTTCCCCGCGCGCGGCAATCGCGCCCATGAAGCGTTCCATCACGGCGGCGCGGTCTGCCGGTGTTGCATCCGCCCAGCCGGAAGCCTCGAAGGCCTTGCGCGCGGCCAGAACGGCGGCATCCATGTCCGCCTCGCAGCCCTCGGGCACGGTGCCAATCGTCGCCTCGGTCGAAGCATTGACCAGGGTGAAGCGGCGATCGCTCGCCGGGGTGGCCCATCGGCCGCCGATGAAGAAGTGGTCGCGCGAACTTTCCATGACTTGCCAATCCTCTTCCTGCGAAACGGGTGAAAGCGGCCAAACTGCGATGCCGCGCACCCCGAAATTGTTGTGGTTACCTTGAACCAGTCTTCATAAACATGATCACATACCAATTTTTGCAGTGCAAGACGCTTAAACGGGTTCGAATCGTGCGACTGCTCGGAAAAGCAGTAAACATGTTGACCTTTATTGCCCCTTAGCCTAGCTTTGGCAACACGGTCACGGAAAAAACTGAATCCGCCACCCGGAGAGATGATCATGGAAGCCCTTGCCGCCGTTCTCAACGAGCCGTCATCAGCCTTTTCGCTCGAAACCATCGAAGTCGCCGAACCCCGCGCTGGCGAAGTCCGCGTGGCGATCAAGGCGGTCGGGATCTGCCATACAGACCTGGTGATCGGCTCCGGCCTGCTCGGCAATGCCTTCCCCACCGTGCTTGGCCACGAGGGCGCAGGCGTGGTGGAAGCGGTTGGCGAAGGCGTCTCCTCGGTCCGCCCTGGTGATAAGGTGCTGCTCTCGTTCAACAGCTGCGGGCATTGCCCGCGCTGCACCCACGGCGATCCCGCCTATTGCTTTGAATTCTTCCCGCTCAACATGGCTTGTACCCGCAGCGATGGCTCGACACGCCTGTCGCGCGGTGGCACGCCGGTGGCTGACAATTGCTTTGGCCAGTCCTCTTTTGCCGCTCTTGCCGTGGCCAATGAGCGCAATGTGCTGAAGCTTGACGATGGCGCCGATCTGGCCATGCTCGCCCCGCTGGGCTGCGGCGTGCAGACCGGCGTCGGCGCGGTCGTCCGCTCGCTGAAGGCGCGCGCCGGGGAATCTCTGGTGGTTATCGGCGGCGGCGCGGTGGGGCTTTCCGCCGTGATCGGTGGCACCCTGGCGGGCTGCGCGCCTATCGTGGTAATCGAACCGCAGGCGGCGCGGCGCGACATGGCGCTGCAGGTCGGCGCGACCCACGTCATCGATCCTGCCGCATGCGGCAATGTCGTGGAGGCCGTGCGGGCGCTCCTGCCTGCCGGTGCCGACCTGATCGTCGATACCAGCGGCCACATGCCGACCGTCGAGCAGACCCCCAACATGATCGCCACCATGGGCCGGATCGGCCTGATCGGTGTACCCGGGGCGCTCGATGCTGTCCTGCCCCTGCCGATGGTGCAATGGCTGACCTCGGGCGGGACGGTACGCGGAATCGTCGAAGGCGATAGCGACATCGCCGGGTTCCTGCCCGAACTGATCGCCCATCACGCGGCAGGGCGGCTTCCCTTTGACCGCTTCGTCACGCACTATCCATTCGAACAGATCAACCAGGCGATCGATGACGGCCACCATGGCCGCTGCATCAAGCCCGTGCTGGTCTTTGCCTGAGGGGCTGCGGCGATGAATGAATCCAGCATCCGGCTTGAGCGTGAAGGCGCGCTTGCGCGTCTTGTCCTGACCGATGCCGCGCGCGGCAATCCGATCGACGGCGCGTTCTGCAAGGCATGGGCCGCCGCTGGCGCGGACCTGTCGGAGGATGCCGGAACCCGGGCGATCCTGCTGTCTGCCGAGGGCAAGAACTTCAGCGTTGGCGGCGACATCGCCCTGTTCGCGGCCAATCTCGATAGCTTGCCGCACCTGATCAAGGAATGGGCGGCGGACTTCCACGCCGGGGTTTCGCACCTGCAACGCGGCGATGCGCCGGTCGTGGCAGCCGTCCAGGGCATCTGCGCGGGCGGTGCGGTCAGTGTCATCGCCGGCGCTGACTATGTGGTGGCGGAAGAAGGCGCCCGGTTTCTCTCCGCCTATGTCGGGCTGGGCTATTGCTGCGATGGCGGGGCTACGATCATGCTCAGCCGGCGCATGGGCCAGTCGCGGGCGAAGCGGTTCCTGATGATGCGCGAATCGCTCGATGCCGAGCAGGCCCTGGCCGCCGGGCTGATCGACGAAGTGGTGCCGGCTGACCAGCTTGCCGCCCGCGCCGAAGAGGTGGCCCATGCGCTCGCCTCAGGCCCTACCCGTGCCTATGGCGAGTTGAAGCGCCTGTTCGTCACCGTCGGTGATACGGCACTGGACGCCCAGCTGGAGCTTGAGGCCCTGGCCCTGGCCCGCTGTGCCGGGACGGCAGACGCGCGGGAGGCGATCGGGGCCTTCGTCCAAAAGCGCAAGGCCAGCTTCAAGGGACTGTGATTGCGCCATGTGGGTCTATCCTGAAATCCGCACCCTGGGAGACTACGCCTCCTACTGGTCACGCCGCGATCCGCAGCGCCCGGCGCTGCGCACGGCAGCGCGGGTCATGCCGTTTTCCGAGCTGGACCTTGCCGCGAACCGCGCGGCGCACTGGCTGCTGGACCGGGGTGCGATCGATGACCGGCTGATCGGTTACCTCGGCAAGAACAGCTTCGATTTCTACATCGCCCTGTTTGGTTGCGCCCGCACCCGCGCAGGTCTGGTGGCGTTCAACTGGCGGCTGGCCGCGCCCGAACTGTTGCAGCAGGTGACGGACAGTGAAACCCGCCTGATCCTGGCCGAACGCGAATTCGAAGCGCTGCTCAGCGCGGCGCTGGCCGACCTCTCCGATCCGCCGCAGGTCTTCTGGATCGACGATCACGCCACGTTCGAAAGTCTGACCACGGCCGAGCCGAACACGCCGCCGGGCGTTGCGGTTGATGAAGGCGATACCGCATTCCAGCTCTATACCTCCGGCACCACGGGCCGTGCCAAGGGCGTGATGCTTTCTCACGCATCGACCAACATGATGCGGCTGAGCGAGCATCTGGAACCGGCCTATGACTGGCAGGATGGAGACAGTTTCATTAACGGGCTCCCCAACTTCCACCTGCTCCACCTCGGCATTACCCTGCAGTGCCTTTACAACGGCGTTTCGATCACGATCGAGCGCCAGTTCGATCCGGCGCAGATGCTGCGCTCGATCTCGACGCTGAAGCCCAGCCTGCTGACGCTGACGCCGACCATGCTGCAGATGCTGCTTGATCATCCGGACAGCGCATCCACCGATTTCTCCTCGCTGCGCCTGACGCTCTATGCCGGGTCGCCGATTTCGCTTGGCCTGATCAAACGGGCCATCGCGGTGATGCCGTGCCGGTTCATGCAGTTCTATGGCTCGACAGAAGCTGGCGGGGCGACTTCGATCCTGCGCCCGGACGAACACGACCTGGAAGACGAAGCCAAGCTGCAAAGCTGCGGGCGGCCCTTGCCGTTGATCGAAATGCGCATCGTCGATGGCGAAGGCAGGGATGTGGCACCCGGCACATCCGGTGAACTGCTGATCCGCCAGCCCAGCATAACCAAGGGTTACTGGCGGCAAGGCGAAACCACCGCAGCGGCGATCAGCCATGGCTGGTATCGCAGCGGTGACATTGCCCGCCGTGATGACGAAGGGCTCTACTACATAGTCGACCGCGCCAAGGACATGATCGTTTCAGGCGGCGAGAACATCTATTCGGCGGAAGTCGAGAATGTCCTGTCCACGCATCCCGATGTCGCCGCTGTCGCCGTGATCGGTGTGCCCGACGCGCGCTGGGGCGAGGCGGTGAAGGCATGTGTCGTGCTGAAGGCCGGATGCAATGCCGATGAGGCGGGCCTGATCGCCTACGCCCGTGACCGGCTGGCGGGATACAAGGTGCCCAAAAGCGTCACCTTCATGGCGGCCTTCCCGCTCGTGCCAAGCGGCAAGGTTTCGAAGAAGGACCTGCGCGAACCGTTCTGGAAGGATGCCGGGCGCGCAGTGGCCTGACGCTATCGCGCGGCTGACAGCGCGATGACCCCGACCATGATCGCGCCAATGCCAAAGCCCTGCACCGGCGAGAGCGCTTGCCGGTAAACCACCGCCCCGATCAGGGCCAGGCTGGCGATACCCACACCGGACCAGACGGCATAGGCCACCCCCAGCGGAATGGTGCGCAGGGCCCGGGCGAGACAGGTAAAAGCGACGAGGTAGCCAAGCAGCGCGACCGCCGCCGGCACCAGTCGCCGCAACCCGTCGCTCTCCTTAAGCGCGGATGTCGCGATGATCTCGCTGACAATGGCGATGGCGAGGTACAGCCAGGCAGGCGGTGCCATCCGCCCTATCGTGCCCCGAAGCGAGTGACATAGGGCTGGGCGAAATCGAAATAGTCACGGTTCCAGCAGAACTCGACCCAGCCGGTGCCCCCCTGCCCGTCCATCTCCAGCGTCACTGCCGCTTCGTTGAGATAGACCCCGGGGGTCCAGCACAGCTGCGTCTTGGCGAAGGTGCGGCACTGCGCGGTCACCGTGCGCCCGTCGGTATCGGTGGCGCGCACGACGAACTCCTTCTGCCACATGGTCTCGTCATAGACGACATCATAGGAAACCTGCGCAAGGTGACGCATCTTGCCGTCTTTCCACAGATAGCCACAGACATGCACACGGCCGAAGCTCTGCATCTCGAAGAAGTGGATCGAGGTGTTCGCGGTGATCAGGTGCACCCATTTGTAATGCTGGTTAAGCCCCCACACGCGCGGCCCCCAGCTGTGGTCGTGGGCCATGAACCCGTCATGCCGGAAGCTGCGCCGGTCAATCGTGATGTCGGCACCGATGCGGCCGTGCTGCTCGGTGCGGTCATCGCCGTAATAGGGCGGGACACCATCGGGGTGCTGGCTGAAGGCATAGGGCGGATGCAGCGCCTCGTATCTTCCCTCGAACTGCAGCCGCTCGCCCCGCCAGGCCAGGTCGATGGTCTTGTGCGGCGCGCGGATCGCCATGTGCAGCGGCCCCAGCGTGCAATCGCCGAAGTCCATGTCAGCCGGATAAGCCACCTCGATCTCTTCCTCGATCGGCACATCCAGCCCGGGACCGAACAGCTTGACCCGTGCCTTGCCCGGCCCCTCGGCGTGGAACGAGGGGTAGATGAATCCGGCGATACCCTGATCGGGCAGCATCAGCATGTGCGCCAGCGCCTCGCGGCCATCGGCGGCCAGTGTGTGCCTGAAGGCGTCCGCATCGGGATAAGCGGCGAACCGGGCGGTGGTTTCGGGCATGAGAGAAATCCTTGCTTCAGGCGGTGCCCAGGCGCGACAGTCGCCGGGAAAGGGTGGTCACGCCGATTACGTCGGTCACGTTGCTGAAGCCCACGTGGCTGCCCATGGTCCAGCGGTAAAGGCTCTGGAACGAGATGAAGCTGCTGCAGGCGGTGTGCCAGGGCGCGGCGGCGATGGCCGCCCCGTGCATTTCCCATTGCCGTCCCTTGGCGTCCGTAAGCCGCACCACGCGGTGCATGCCGAGCATGCCGACGCTTTCGGCTTCGACTTCTGCCGCCACGACCGCGCAGCTTTCTCCGTCGACAATCGCGTAGCCGAAGCGAAAGGTCGTATAGACCGGCTGCCCGGCAACGACATCGAGCGTGATGACCAGGTGAAAGGCCAGATCATCGCCGAAGGTCATGTGCATCCAGGAAACCGGTGCCGCATTCCATTCGGCGCGCGGGCCCCAACTGCGATCGAGACCGTCGACACAGGAAACCGCGTAGGTCTTGCCATAGAGTTCCATCTCGCCGGTGATCCGCCCGACAAGATCGTAATGCCCCTTGGTCCAGGCATCGCCCGCCCCGGTAGAGGCCTCGGCATCACCGCCAAAGGACTGCAGCATCGGGTTCTGTGCCGGATCGAGCGGGTCGAAAGGATCCATCAGGCCCTTGAACGACAGATCGAACCGGCACAGTCCATCACGCCCTTCATAGCGCACCCGGTAATCGCGCGCGCCATTGCTGCCCTGAACCGAAAGCCCGTTCGCCAGGGTGAAATCGGCCATGGTATCGGGGCAAGGCAAATGCATCGGGGCGTCGCAGTAATCGGCCGTCCAGGCATTGGCGTGGATGCCCTGATGGACATAGACCGAGCCCAGGCAAACGCCGACATTCGGTCGGCACAGGACATAGGCATTGCCGCTGATCCGCTCTTCGGGAACGGAGAAGATCAGGAACAGCGTCTCCGCGTGATCGGCCGAAGGAGAATCAGCGTGGTGCAGGTGCAGGTCACGGTCGGTAATCACGGGGTCGATCCCATCGATGAAACGGAAGGTCTGGGCGCTCACCAGGCAGGCGGCGCCAGCTCTTCGGGCTTGAGTTCGAAGCCGAACGGCATGGCCCATTGCCGGGCCTGCGCAGTCAGGATTGTCGCATGATCGACCACCAGCCGGTCAAGGCGTGAACGCACGGCGGAATCCTGGCAATTGCTGCCCAGCGCCGCCACTTCATCACGCAGGCGGCGGCTGGCCTGTTCGATTTCAGCGGTATCCACCTCGGCACTGGCCAGCACGGCCCGGCCATTTTCCGCTGCGGCGGTCAGCGCGGGGCAATCGCCAGCACAGGCCGCCGATTGATCGGCAAGGGCCACGAAACCGGCCAGCTCCATCCGGGCATAGCGCCGCACGTCGGGCAACCGCGTCTTGACGAAGCCGATGGTGAGCAGGGCCAGATGGAACTGCTCCACCACGTGCTTTTCCGCACCGCCCAGCGCCGGGGCCACCACCTCTTCAAGCGCCCGCAGCGCGACCTGCAGCTGTGCATCGAAATCAAGGTTCATTTGAGCACTCCCGCAAGGCAGTCGCCCAGTTCGGCCAGAGTGCCGAACCCGACCGGGACCACGTAATTGACCAGCACATCCTGGTGCGTGCCCCTGATCCGCGAGGCGCGGGCCGAGGCGGCAAGGGTCAGGATCGCGATGAGGTAGCGATTGAACACGTTGTAATAGGCCAGCCGCGCCGGATCGACCTTCAGCCCGGATGCCTGCTCATAGGCGGCATAAAGTGCTTCCGGCACCATCATGCCCGAACCGAGCATGGTCGTTCCGTCCTCTGCATAGTGCGAGAAGCTGGGCATGGCAGCATAGGTCAGGTCCTGATGGCGATCCCCCAGGGTGGCGCCTTCCCAGTCAAGCCAGGCGGTGATCCGCCCGCTGGCTTCGTCAAACAGGAAGTTGCCGCTGCGATAGTCGCCATGGACGATCGAGACGTGATCGAGCGGCGGCGCATTGGCGACCAGCCAGCGATAGACCACTTCGAGCACCGGCTCTTCCTCGATCCGGTCTTCCTCCCAGATCCGGCGCACGGCATTGACCTGGCGGATCACCGAGGCATTGGAGCCGACTTCGGGCCGCTGGAAATGCTCAAGCCCCGGCAGCGCCGCAACGTCTATGCAGTGCAGCTTCGCCAGCAGCCCGATGAAATCGGGAGCCAGCTGCGCGCGCAGTTCAGGGCCGAAGTTCTGGCCAAGGCCGCTGACCTTGCCCGAATCATAGGATGGCTTCGCGGTGCCGGTAACAAAGCCATAGATCATCGCCGGGTAGGGCAGGAATTCCCCTTCGCCATCCACCCAGTAGGGCTTGGGAGAGGGAATGATCCCTTCCACCGCCTGCAGCACTTCGAATTCGCGATGCCGGCTGGATTCGGTGACCGATGCGGCCGGCTCCATGCGCAGCACCATCCGGTCCACCGCGTTGCCGGTGCCATCGGCGCCGCGCCAGTGAAGATCGAACAGCACCTGCAGCTTCGATGCGCCGCCCGAAAGCCAGCGGCCCTCGGCGATGGTAACGGGATAGCCGACGCGCGCCTCGACCAGGGCCTTGATCCCGCTCAGCAGCAGGTCGAGCGTGACGCCTTCATAGCCGGGTCCGTTGCGCCGCCGCATCTTGCGGGTCATCACCGTGTCGATTTCCGCTTCGGTGGGATAGCGCGCGCGGATCGCATCGATTGTCGCCTCGGTCGGATGGCGCCGCTGCGCCTCGCCGATGATCTCGTATTGGCCGACCATTGCCATCGTTCCTCTCAGTCGTACAGGCTGTCCGCCATGTATTTTGACAGTGTATGCATGCCGACAAAATCGGCAATGTGCCCATGCCCGGTGCGGCCATCGGATTCCCAACGCAGCAGGACCTGGTAACCGCAGCTGGACGGGTTGAAATTGTACCAGGGACCGGCGGCAATGGTGGTGCCGCGGGCGGAATAGGTCTGGCCGTGATCGTCAACGAATTGGATGTTGGCGTTTGTCACCAGCATGTCGTTGCGCTTCGCCGTCATTTCGCCGGCCATCAGCGGGCGCCGCTCGCCATTGACCAGCACGTAGCCATAGCGGAAGCCGCCATAGACCATGTCACGGCCTTCGAATTCGATGTCGAGAACAAGGAACGCGCGCATCGACTCGCCAAGGTCGACATGGACCCAGGTCGCACCCTTGTTGCCCCAGTCGTTGCGCGGGCCCCAGCTCTTGTTGACGCCTTCTATGCAATCGACCTGATAGGTCTTGTCGCGCAGCCGCAGCCAGCCCTTGACCCGGCCCTTGCCTTCAAGGTGGCCGTTGTTCCAGCCACTGTATCCCTGGACCTTGCTGTCACCCGCCTGCGGCACCTGCGCAGGGTCGCGCGCGTCGGTGGGATCGCAGATGGCGGAATAGGTGAATTCAAGCGCGCAGACCCCGTCGCGCGAGTCATAGCGCCAATGGTGTTCGCGTTCGCTGTGGGCCTTGAAGGTCAGGCCGTTGGCCAGGGTGAAATCGGAAAAATCGTCTGGACAGCGCAGATGCATCTGCGCGTCGTTGTGATGCAGTTGCCAGGGGTGGAAGCACAGTCCCTGATGGATTTCGATCGAGCTGTGGCACACACCCAGGTTCGGGCGGGTGAGGACATAGATGTTCCCGCTGATGGCATATTCGGGAACCGAGAAGATCTGGAAGGCAGTCTCGGTCCACGTATCGTCGGCAGGATCGCTCTTATGGAATTTGTAGTCGTCTGCGGTGATCATCAGCCGTTCCTGCCTTGGGGAGGGCGGCACCGGACTCCGTTTTCGCCGAGCCCGGTGCCCATTGTCGTCAGAACCTGTAGCGGGCCTCGACCATCCAGGTCCGCGGTTCGCCAGGGATCACGAAGTTGAGCGCGAACAGGCTCGCGAAGCCTACGCCGCCGGTGTAGTAGGTCTTGTCGAAGGCGTTCTTGACCAGGGCCGAGAACGACCAGCCGCTGCCCCCCTGTTGCTCCACCCCGATGCGGAAGTTGGCCAGGGTGTAGCCATCGATCTTGGTGTTGGGGTTGAGCGAACGGCCAGTCGAGCTGAAGAAGTTCGACGACTGGTGATAGGCATCGCCATGCAGCGTCAGGTCCCAGCGCGGGGTCACCGGAACGGTCACGTCCGCATAGAGTGAACCCGACCAGCGCGGCGTATCTGGATAGCTGTCGAAGTTCGCGAACGAGGTGCCGCCGCTGGTCCCCAGCACCGCGACCCGGTTATCGGTAAAGCGGGCATCGGTGTGGTTCAGGCTGCCGCCCAGGGTGAGCCAGTCGGCCGGCTTGACCGAGCCATCGAGCTCGAAGCCGGTGATCTTGGACTTGGGCACGTTGACCGTGATGCCAGCAAGCG
>JAGWTB010000125.1 GCA_028869175.1 Sphingomonadales bacterium | reverse complement strand
CCGGCTCGACCTGCTCCAGCCCAGCCTCCTGCTCGGCCGCCGGGCCGAGCGGCGGACCGCCGAGGATCTGGCCAAGCTGGTTGCCCCGCTGATGCCGCTGGTCCTCCATGGCGGCCTCAGGCGCTATCGCCCGATCCACGCCGATACCGTGGCCGAAGCGATCCTTGCCCTGGCCCACGAGAAGGCGCGCGGACGCTTCATCCACGATTACGATGCGCTGCACCGGGCGATCCGCCGGCACAATTTCGAACGCTCGCTCGATCGGGCCAAGGCTGTAGACTAGAGCGGTTTCCGGCCAATCCGGATTGCCGCGATTGGCCGGAAACTGCCTGACAGGAAATTCTCGAACCCATCGGCCTATCCCGCCGGTCCCAGCCGAAGAACGCCATTACGCCATGCTGGACGCCATCCCCATGGCAGCATAACCCAAACCAAACGGCTTCGGGCAAGCTCGGGGCGGTTCAGCATGCGAAAGGCCAAAGCCAATGAACGATTGGGAAGAACTACTCGCGGAACTCGAGCGCAAGCGCGACTTCGCCAGGTCGATGGGGGGGGCGGAACGACTGGACCGTCAGCGGAGCAGCGGGAAACTCGATGCGCGCCAGCGGCTGGAGTGCCTGTTCGACGACGGGACATTCGTGGAGATCGGTTCGCTCGCCGGCAACCTCAGCGAACATACCAAGACGCCGGCGCCCGCGGACGGATTGATCGCGGGGTTTGGGCAGGTTGATGGCCGGGTGGTTCTGGCGGCCGCGGAAGATTTCACGGTTCTGGCAGGCTCGATCGGAGACGCCGGCTCCGCGAAGCGTTTTCGGCTCATCGACCTGGCCCTGCAAGAACGGGCGCCGCTTGTGTTCATGCTCGAAGGCGCCGGGCACCGGCTTACCAACGAGCACGGGACGCCGGCGCCCGGCGACTTGCAGGCTCTGGCGCAGTTGTCAGGGCTGGTCCCGACGGTCGCTCTGGTGATGGGGCCTTCCGCAGGCCATTCGGCACTCACCGCCGCTCTCAGCGACTTCGTTGTCATGACGGAGTCCTCGTCGCTGTTCACGGCGGGGCCGCCGATCGTCAAGGGCGCGCTGGGGGAGGTTGCGACCAAGGAGCAGCTTGGCGGCGCCGAGGTGCAGACCCGGTCCGGAGTGGCGCATAACATCGCCGAGGATGATCGCGCCGCCATCGCCATGGCGCGGCGCTATCTGTCCTATTTCCCGTCGAATGCCGGGGAGGCTCCCCCTCGCGAGACGGCGGGCGCCGACCAGCGCAGGCGCCTTGATGGCATTCTTGACCTGATCCGCGTCGATCCCCGCTTTCCGTTCGATGCGCGGGTGTTGCTCGACATGGTGGCGGATGCGGGAAGCCTGCTCGAGATCCAGCCCAATTTCGGGGCCTCGCTGGTCACGTCCCTGGCCCGGATGGGCGGGATGCCGGTTGCCATCCTTGCCAATAACCCGGCGGTGGCCGCCGGCTCGGTCGACAGTGCGGCGGCCCAGAAGGCTGCCCATTTCATGGAGGTGGCCGACGCGTTCCACTTGCCGGTCATTTTCCTGACGGACAATCCCGGCGTACTCCCCGGAACGGCTTCCGAACGGACCGGGGTGCTCCGCCATGCCGCGCGCATGTTTGCCGTCCAGAACCGGCTCAGGGTTCCGAAGCTGCACGTGACCTTGCGCAAGGCGTTCGGCTTCGGATCTTCGATCATGGCCATGAATCCCTTCGATCGCCAGACTCTCAGCCTTGCCTTCCCGTCGGTCACGATCGGGGCCATGCCGGCCAGCAGCGGGGCGCAGGCGGCCGGGATGGACACGGCCGAGCAGGCGAAGGCGGTCTCCCGTCAATCGCGCAGCGCCTGGACCATGGGCCACAAGATGGCCTACGACGATATCATCGATCCCAGGGAGCTGCGCAACGTGCTGCTGGACGGCCTGATGCTTGCGCAGGCGCGATGGAAGGGCCCACTTGCGCCGCGTCCCCAGGGCGTGCTGCCCTAGGCTATATCGGGGCTGCGCCGGGGAAACCCGGTGGGGGACGCACCGTGCCCCCCACGTCCCTCAGTCTGTCCGCTCGATCTTCGGCATCGGATAGCTGCCGTCGATCAGCGGCGCCATCGGGCCATAGAAGCGGGCGGCGAGCTGGAAGGTATCGCCGCGCGCGATCGGCAGCCAGTTGCGCGCCATGTCGGGATCGCTCGGGCGATCGGGCTGGAGGTAGAAGGTCACCTTGTTGTCGCGGACCGCATAGGCGCCGGATGCCAGCATATAGCTGGTAACGCTGTAGCGTTTGTCCGGATTGGGGATGAAATAGCCGGCGGAATCATAGACCGGCAGCTCCCAGAATTCGGTGACGGGGGGCAGGTTGGCGAGGTCGAGCGTCAGCGTGTAGCGGCGGTTGCCGTCGAGCACCCGGTTCTGGCTGTCGCGGAACACATAGGCAATGGTGTGCGACTGATAGGGCACCGGCGTGCCCCAGGCCACGTCGTCGGCGCCGGCCTTGGTGACGTAGTCCAGATCGTCGTGGAACAGTGACGATTGCAGCCGCCAGCCGTTCATGTCGATGAGGCTGGCTTCCAGCGCGGCCTTCGCCTTGCGGCGCGCGGCATCGAACCCGGCCTGCGCCGCCTTCACCTGGGCCGGAGTGAGTTTCGCGGGGTCCAGCAGCACGCCTTCGCGCAGGCCAAGCTGCGCCAGCCGTGCGAGCACCGCGGTCTCTTTCACGGAATCGGTGCGCCGAACGATCGTGGCATCGTTGATCGACAGGCTGAGCAGCTGGAGAAAGTCCACCGCGGTCATCGTGCGCCCGAAATCGACGATCTGCTTCATGCGCGGAAAGGTGCGATAGTTGGCGGCCACGACCGGCTGCTCGGCGAGCGGCGGGATGGTGCCGCCGTTGGCTTGCCACAGGCTGAGCGGCGCCGCCCTGACGCCGTTGACGACCTTGCGGGCGCCTTCCATGTCCTTGGCGTCGCGGTTGGTGACGGCAACGCGGGTTGCCAGCGAAAAGCTGTTCGAGGTCGCCCGCACGATCTCGGTCGAGCGGAACCCCGGCGGCAGTGTGCCGCGCCAGTGCGGCCCGACGATGAGATAGCGTTGCGCGCCGTTGCCGGTGAACTGCGACCCGATCATCAGGAACCAGTTGACGTTCTGGTCAAGCGTCTGGACGCTCCAGTAACGCTTGTCGGTGACGGCCGGGGCTTCGATCACCAGTGGCTCTTGCGATACGTCGAACATGCCGCCGGCGTAGAGCGTCGAGGCATTGATGGTGGTGGCGAAGCGCGCTGTCTCGTCCATCAGATTGTTGTTGGCCTGCATCCGGTTGAGGCCATGAAAGGCCGGCTGGCCGGTGAACTGGGTATAGACGTAACGCAGCTCATAGAAGCCGGCGATGTTGAGGCCCCAATAGAAGGCTTCGCCCGCCAGCTTCTCGATCTGCGCGTCGGACAGGCCCGCATTGAATCCCGTGGCCGGCAAGGCCGGCAGCGGCGCTCCGGCCGGTGCCGAAGCGGGGGGCGCGGCGGCGGAAGCGGCCGTGGCGACGAGCAGGGAGGCGGACAGGGCGGTGAGGATCGAGTTTCGCATCGGGGCGTATTCCATGGCCGAGCGGGCCGGCCACACGTGGCGGCAGACCAGCAGAGTGTACAAACGAACAGCCTATGGATAATGCACTTTGTGCGTCAGGCAAGGCTATATTTGTACGTTCGTACAGTCCGTCAGCCGAACAGGCGGACGAGCCATGCCTCGGAACATTCGTCGAGAAGCTTTGCCCGTTCAGCTGCGGGGCGGAGCAGGGCCTGCTGTGTCAGGGTTGTCGAAGCCGCCGCCCAGATCATCCCGTCGAGCCGGTCAATCCGTTCCCCGCCGCGCGCTTCCAGCCAACGGGCCCCATCGATGCCGCGCAGCCGGCGCAGGGACGCGGCCAGTCCGCTCAACTCGTCACCACGGCTGGCGGCGGCCGAGAAGGCGGCCAGCGCGGCGATCTCGGCCCGTTCCTCGTTCTTCTCGTCGAGCGTGATGCGCGACAGCATCGTCGAGGTTGGCACGCGGCGGTGAACGACGGCGTCCATCGTCCGCGCCTGCAGCTCCTGCGCGGCATCGACGACGATGTCCTCCTTGCTCCCATAGAAGTACGTGGTCGAGGCGACCGACAGCCCCGCCGCGGCGGCGATCTTGCGGTGCGTCAGCGGTTCGATGCCGCCTTCGCCGCTCAGCCGGATCGTCGCATCGACGATTTGCTGCTTGCCGGCCGGGCGGGCGACCTTTGCCGCCTGATCGGGCAGTGCGACCGGGGGGAGCAGCGCCACTTCGCGGCGTGCCAGTCGATCCGCCAGTCGCGACAGGACGCGCACGATCCGCGCATCGCGGGCGACGGGGTGGCGATCAAGCATGGCAAGGGAGATCAATCCTTGCGCTGTCGCCGCCCAGATCGCGCGCTCTTCGGGATCTTCTTCGGCGATATGCGGCAACGACTGCCAGAACGCATCGGCCCGGCCGGTTTCCTGCACCATCGCTGTCTGGCTGTCCTGCGCCACGTCGCTGCCGCGCAGCAGCCTGGCCAGTTCCAGCAGGGTGATGGTGGCCCGGCCTTGCTCGTCGACCAGCCGGCACAGGATCGCGGACACCATGGCCGGCTTGTCGGCGAAAGCAGCCTGTTCGGCATCGAATGCCGCCGCCAGCGAGCGCCGGCTCTGTTCGATACCTTCGGCAAGGCGGCCAAGCACGGCAGCGAGCAGGCGCTCCCGCGTCTTGAAATGATAGACTATGGCCGAAGCGGTGACTTCGGCCGCCGCTGCCGCTGAACGCATCGTCAATGCGCCGAGCCCCTGCTCCAGGCACAGCCGCGCCGCCGCGGACAGGATGTGATCTGCTTGATTGTTCGCCATGTGCTTTCCGTTCCCCAGCGATGGTCCACAAATCCGCGGCGGGCAAGGTCCGCTGCTTGCTGGCTCGCAAGGCTTGAAGGCAGCGTGCGGTCCATGCGGGAATTCGGATCGAGAATGTAACCTGGGTGGCATTGTCGGGCCGCCAGCGGCATTACGTTTCATGCTACGGATGCTCGGGAAGGCAGGGCTACTATCAGCCGGGTTTCACATCTGGGCGATGATCCGGAGTGCCGTTGCCGGCCTGTTGGTTTGAAATGCCGAGGGTTCGGTTCAGTGTGCCGCCCCGGTTGAGGAGTGGATGCGATGAGCAATGACAGACCCGCCGATGCCCCTGTGCCCGCGCGCCAGCGCATGGCCATCTTCCGCGCAGGGGAAGGCATGCCGATGGATCATGAAAGCATGCCGTTCGAGGGTATGGACCCGGCAACCATGGCCGGTCTGGGGCGGATCATGGCTTCGGGTCCCAAGGCAGCCGATGCTTCGCACACGACGATCCTTTTCCGATCAGGGGGTGAGGATGGGGTGAGCCTGAGCCACGCCTGGTTCAAGACCGGCTTCATATCGCCGCGCCACAGCCACAATGCCGATTGCATTTACTACATCCTGGCCGGTGAAGCGCGGTTTGGCTCCGCGCGCCTTGGCCGGGGCGACGGAATCTATGTCCCCGCCGACCAGGCCTATGTGCTCGAGGTTGGCGACGAGGGATGTGAGCTGCTGGAATTCCGCAATGCGGCGCAGTTCAACATCCACTTCAAGGGCAATGACGACGCCCACTGGGAGAAGGTTGCCGAGTCCTATGCCCGGCACATGCCGCACTGGGAAAGCGAACGTCCTCCGTCGGAGCGATGATACAGCGTTCCCACCGTGAGGGGCGATCCGATCGCCCGGCATGCCAGGAAGCACTCGTGTAGTATCCGGGAAACTCCTGGCAATCATCGCCCCTCTTGGGCTTCGCCTATCTTCAGTAACGGTGGAGAACTTTCTCTCCGGCGAGAGGTTTGCATTGTGCTGTCAGCCGCCCGGCGGCATTGGTTGGGTACCGGATACGCAATTGCCTGGGTTGACAAGGTGCCGACGGCTCCAGTGCGTAGGATATTGCTCATGCGGTGCACATGCGTAAAAAGCTGCCCCACTAATCCCGGCTGATGAATGGCAGGGAAGGGCACGTCAGGAGAGTTGAGATGGCGAAAGTATTCGATGGCAAGGTTGCCCTGGT
>JAGWTB010000124.1 GCA_028869175.1 Sphingomonadales bacterium | reverse complement strand
GCGGTCAAGCAGCATCTGACGGACGAATATGTCGAACGCGGGCTGAAGGCCGTGCCTCACACCCGACTGGGCCAACCCGAGGACATCGCCGCCGCGGTCACGTTTCTCGCTTCCGACGATGGCGCCTGGGTCAACGGACAGGTCTGGCACGTCAACGGTGGCGGGCAGATGCGGGATTGACGACGGATGGCCGCCCCCCTGTCTCCGACCGCCCAGACGGCAGCCACGCATTGCGTGAATGGTCGTCCGCTCACCAACCGCTGGCTCGCACTGACGCTGCTCGTCTTCGTCGCCATGCTCAACTATGCCGACCGCTTCCTGATGTCGGGGCTGGCAGAACCGATCAAGGCGCAGTTCGGCATTGGCGATGCGGCGATGGGCGCGCTCATGGGGCCGGCCTTCGTGCTGCTCTACACCGTTTTCGCGCTGCCGATCGCAAGGCTTGCGGATCGCCGCTCGCGCGTGGTGATCGTGGCGACCGGCTGCGCGGTGTGGAGCTTTTTCACATTGCTTTCAGGCATGGCCAGTTCACCGACCATGCTGGCGCTATCACGCGTCGGCGTCGGCATCGGCGAAGCAGCCTATCAGGCTCCCGCCGCCGCGCTGATCGCCGCCTATTTCCCGGTAGAGCAACGCGGCCGCGCCTTCGCCCTGCTCGGCACGGCGATCTATTTCGGCCAGATGATGGGCTTCGCGGGCGGACCAGCCATTGCCGCCGTGTATGATTGGCGCGCCGCATTTCACGCGCTGGGCGTCGCAGGGCTGGTCATCGCCGCGGCGACCTTCCTGATCGTGCGCGAACCGGCGCGCGAGACCGCGGCCCACGCCGCGCTGGTTCCACCGCTCTGGCCGACCCTGCGCTTGCTGGTTGGCACGCCATCGCTGCGTCACCTCGCCGCGCTGCTCGCCTTTGGCACGCTTTCTGGCGTCACCTTCGGAATGTGGGGACCGGCCCTGTTCGAACGGGCCTATGGACTCTCCACGCGGGACGCAGGCGCCGCCTTCGCGCTCAGCTTTGGCCTGCCGGGCCTTGCCGGAATGCTCGGCTTCGGCTTCCTCGCCGATCGGCTCGGACGGAAAGATCCAACTGTCCAGATGCGCCTTTCTGCCTTTGCGCTTGGCGGCTGCACCTTGCTCATCATCGTGGTGACCTGGCTCGACAACTTTACCCTGGCTCGCATCCTGGCGGTCCCGGCGGGGCTGCTTGGCGGTGGCTGGTCAGTCGCGGTCATGGCCGGGCTGCAATACCTGCTGCCCAACGCCTATCGCGCCACGGGCACCGCGATCGTCCTGCTGGTTACCGGCCTGTTCGCAACCGTGCTTGGGCCGCTGGTTGCCGGCCAGGTCAGCGACTGGATCGCCGGGACCGGCGCGATGGGCCTGCGCATCGGGCTCAGCGTCGCGCTGCCGACTGCAGCCATCGGTGTATGGGCCGCGCGCGCCGCGATCCACACGCTCGAACGCGATCACACTGCCCTGAAGGCTGCCGCCGGGGAGCATGGGTAGCTCGCGGCTACAACGCCAAGCCTTCGCCGCATTGCCTGCCGCACCTGACTATCGATGCGTCAACCAGCGCGTGCAAACATCCGCAACCGCGCATAGACCGGATCGTCCGGCCCGGCGCGTCCGGTGGCCACGCCCTCGCTGCCGAAATCGCCTCCCGCCGGGGCCGGCAGGTCCTCGCTGAAATCGAGGATGAACGAGCGCCGGGCAAAGCGCCAGACCCCTTCGCGTCTTTGGTATTGGTCGGCATAGCGGCCCCACGCCACGAATTGGCGCGCCCCATCCGCGGTCAGGTGCCAGGCACGCGCCGTGATCTCGCCCTCGGCGCGGTCGCCGTCGATGGCGAACAGCATCGACAGTGCGGTATGCATTGTCGCCTGCCAATGGGCCATCATGGTCGGCAACCAATCGACATAGCCGCTGGCCGAACCGCAATAATAGGGCGTGTGATCGTCCACCGCGTCATCATGATAAAGCAAGCGCAACAGGGCGTAGTCGCGCCGGTCGATCGCATGGCCATAGGCCGCGACCAGATGGCGCAAGGCCTCGCGATCCGCAGCCTCCTCGGCTGTCACGACATGCGGCGCCAGCGCCAAGCCGTCAGACACCAAAGCCGCCCGCCACGGAAATCGTCTGCCCGGTAACATAGTTCGCCCGGGCGGATGCGAAATAGACCGCAGCCTGCCCGATGTCGCGCGGAGCCCCCCACCGCTTGAGCGGCAGCATTGCCTTGACCGCCGCTTCCCATTCAGCCGTGAACGTGCCCGCTTCCTTGCCCACCTGAAACTGTCCGGCATCAATCACTCCGACCAGGATCGAGTTGGCGCGAATTTCGTTCCGCCCTTCTTCCTTGGCGATGCCCTTGATCAGCGCCTCGTTGCAGGCCTTCGGCCCGACCGACAATCCGTCGAGCGCAGGCCACCAGTCATGCCCGGCGCTGCCAAGGTGAACGAAGCTGCCCCCACCCATTTCGCGCATGTGCGGCAGCGCGGTATGCACGGCGTTGTTGAAGCCAAACGCCTCGATTTCCATCGAATTGCGGAACATTTCCTCGCTCCAGTCTGCTATAGGCACCTGTGGCACCACCGGCCCCGCGCCCCATACCACTGTATGAACCCGACCGTGCTCGGCAACGGCTCTGGCGAACGCAGCCTGAACCTCGGCGCGGTCACGCACGTCGGCGCGGTGGATCGAGGCTTTGCGTCCGGCCGCGCGGATGTCGCCCGCAACCGCTTCGGCGACGTCCCGCTTCGAACGGTAGACCACCGCCACGTCGCTGCCGGCCTTCGCGAATTCCAGCGCGACACCGCGGCCGATCCCGCCGCTGCCCCCGAATACGATGGTGGCGCCATCCGGAAAATCCTTGTCCATCCGCTCTCTCCCTGATGCCTTATCGTTGCGAGGAAATGTTTCCACCGTCGACGACCAGTTCCGCCGCAGTGATATAGCTTGCCTCGTCCGACAGCAGGAAGCGCACTGCCCGGCCGATCTCTTCCGGTGCACCCAGACGTTCGAGCAGGATGCGCTTTTCGAAGTAGCCCTGCGGCAGCGCATCGACCGATGGCTGCAGCATCGGCGTCAGGATCTGGCCCGGCGAAATCGAATTGATGCGAATGCCATCGCGGCCAAGCCGGTCGGCCAGCGAACGCACGATGGACAGGATGCCGCCCTTTCCGGCCGAATAGATCGGGTTGACGGCGTTGCCGAGCGTGGCGTTGATCGAAGCGGTGGCGACGATCGCCGAGCCTGGCTGTGCCTTGAGGGAGGGCAGGAACGCCTTGATCAGGAAAGGCAGCGCCCGCAGGTGCACGGCAATACCAGAATCCCAGCTCTCCTCGGTCATGCCGTCGAGGCTGTCGGTGTCGACTATCCCGGCGCAATGCACCAGCCCACCGACGTTGGGCAGCTGCGCCAGCGTTGCCTGTGCGCCCGCCTCGATCGCGGCGAGATCGCGCACGTCCACGCCCAGCCCGATCGCCCGCGTGCCGAACTCAGCGGTGACTCGTGCAGCCGCATCCGCCGCCCGCGTGGCATCGAGATCCCACAGTGCAACCGGACGTCCCACCGCAGCCAGCGCTCGCGCCGTGGCAAACCCCAATCCCGAGGCGCCTCCCGTGATCACCACGGCAGTGCCCGGCGATCCCAGGTCCGGTTTCAATTCTGTCGTCATATTGGAACTCTCCCGGTCAGGCGCAGGCATGTATGCACCTCATTTTGGATATCGCTACGCATATTTAGCATCATTCTCACTTGAGATGCATGATTGCGCATGATGTTCGGTCATTCAACTGCGATATGGCGAGCGATTTCCGGCATTACCGGCGCAAGCTGACCGGCCAGGAACGCACCGCGCGCGGCGGCCATCGCCTCGGCCATCTCCGGGTGGCTGTGGACCCAGAAGCGGCCCTCGGCCATCTGCGCCAGAAACAGGGCTGCGGCATCATCGGCAGCCATGCCGTGTTCATCCAGTATCGCCGCCATCGCACCGCGATGACCCTGCGCACTGGCAGGCTCGCCAGCATTGTTGCGCGCGTCAAAGATGGCAGTGCGCACCGTGCCGGGGACAATCGAGCTGACGTGGATCGGGGCCTGCTTCAGCTCCATTTCCAGGTAGAGGCATTCGCTGAACGATTGCACCGCGTGCTTGCTGACCATGTAGGCGGTTTGCGCTGGCATATGACCGAAGGCCGCGACCGAAGTGACATTGCCGATCCAGCATTCCTGCCCGGTTTCCAGCATCCGTGGCACAAAGGCCCGCACGCCGTGAATCACCCCGTGGACGTTGATTGCAAGCGTGCGATCCCAGCGGTCGGCCGGGATTTCCCAACTGTATCCGACCGTCTCGATCCCGGCATTGTTTACCAGCAGCCGCACTGCGCCGTGGCGGGCGAAGACGTGTTCGGCCAGCGCATCGAGTTCCTCGGCTCGCGCCACATCGACGCGCACCGCTTCGCCCCGGCCGCCCCTCGCAACGATTTCGGCAACGGTCTGGCCTGCCCCGGCTTCGTCGATATCAGCGGCAATCACCGTCATCCCCAGTGCCCCGGCACGCCGCGCCAGTCCCGCGCCGATGCCCGATCCTGCACCGGTGATCACAGCTACTCCGCCGCCAAATACCTCTGCATCGCGTGTCACGGCCTGCTTCTCCCGCATCGTTTATGTTGTCCGGCATCGTAATGCTGCGCTAGTCGGCTCGCTTAACCCGAACGGGTTATGCGGGCACCCTTCGCAGCCTGTAACTTGATCCCACGAGTCACACGTACCCTGAAAGGGACGACACGGGAGAAGCAGCGATGAAGTTCTCGATCATCTATGAAGCGCAGATGGTGGACACGAGCCGCCAGAACGAACAGGCAGTATTCCTGCAGATCGTCGAGCAGGCCAAACTGGCCGAGAGTCTCGACTTCGACTGCATCTGGTGCGTGGAGCACACGGCGCTGACCCAATACGCGCATATGTCCGCGCCCGAAACGGTGCTGGCGTTCATCGCCGGGGCGACCAGCCGAATCCATGTGGGGCACGGCGTTGTCTGCCTGCCGCCAGCGATGAACCACCCGGTCAAGGTGGCCGAGCGCATCGCTACGCTTGATATCCTGTCGCAAGGCCGCCTCCACTTCGGCGTGGGCAAGGGCGGCACGCAGCAGGAGGCCGGCACCTTTGGCTATGATCTCAACGATCTGGCGCCGATGATCGACGAATCGATGTACCTGATCCCCAAGATCATGGTGCAGGACGAAATCGAACACGACGGCCAGTACATCAAGATTCCCAAGCGGCCGATCCACCCCAAGCCGTACCAGGATCCGCATCCGCCGATGTACATGGCCTGCACACGCGAAAACACGCTGCTGGCCGCGGGTGCGCGCGGCATCGGCGCGCTGGTGCTGGGCTTCTCCGGCCCGGACGAGATCGCCAAGAAGAACGCGATCTATCGCGAGGCCTTCCGCAATCGCAAGGTGGAGGACCAGGTCGGCTTCCGCCCGACCGAACACCTCGCCGCGCTCTGCGCCGCGACCGTGCTCGACAACCGGGAGGAGGCGCGCAAGATCGGCCTGCGCGGTCAGCGCTTTTTCGCCGAATCCATCGCCTACTGGTATCAGGGCGGCCCCAAGCCCACGGTGGACGAGAACCTGAGCGCCGATCAGCAGGCGGCAATCCTTGAAGAGGAAAAGCGGGCAACGGTCGCCTATCTTTCCGAAGAGGCGATTCCGATCGGTGACGAGCACCTGTCGAACTACACCGTTGCCCAGGACGCCTATGGCACGCCCGAGGACTGCATCCGCTATGTCCAGCGTCTGAAGGAAGCGGGCGCGGACGAGATCCTCTTCATCTTCCAGATGGGCGGCATCCCGCACGATGTGATCATGGAAACGATCCGCAACATCGGCGAAAAGGTCATTCCCCACTTCCGCGCTCTGGACAAGGCGGAAAAGGCCGCGCTCGAAGCAGCGGAATAGGCCTCGCTTGCTGCAGTTCACGCTGGCTGCGGCGCATGCGCCGCCCTATGCATCCCGCATGGGCGGCGCCATCGACCCCGACTTTTCCGACCTCCTCGCCCGCCTTTATGGCGGGATCGGGGAGGAACCTGCCTGGCAAGGGTTCCTCAAGGCGCTTGCCGGATGGATGGGGG
>JAGWTB010000123.1 GCA_028869175.1 Sphingomonadales bacterium | reverse complement strand
CGGCACCATGCTCAGCGCCGATTCCACCTCGCTGGTGCGCACTTCGCTGGTGCTGGCGCTGCTGGCGTTCCTGCCGGCGCTGGTGGTCTGCATGACCTCGTTCCTGCGCATCGTCGTGGTGCTGTCGATGATCCGTCACGCGCTCGGCATGCCGGAAACCCCGCCCAACGCCGTGCTGACCGCGCTGGCGCTGTTCCTGACCCTGCTCTCGATGGGCAAGACGCTGGAACAGGTGGCGAGCCAGGGGGTGCAGCCATTCCTGGCGGGCAAGGTTTCGGTCGAACAGGCGGTGACCGATGGATCGCTGCCGCTCAAGACCTTCATGCTGCGCCAGGTTTCCGACCGCGATCTCAAAACCGTCTATACCATATCGCGCCAGCCGCTGCCGCGCAGTTCTGCCGATGTCGGGCTGGTCCAGCTGGTCCCCGCGTTCATGCTCAACGAGCTGCGCACCGCCTTCACCATCGGCTTTGTCATCCTGCTGCCCTTCCTGCTGATCGATCTGGTGGTCTCTGCCATCCTGCTCTCGCTTGGCATGCTGATGGTGCCGCCCGCGACGATCTCCTTGCCGCTCAAGATCCTGATGTTCGTGCTGATCGACGGGTGGGCGCTGATCCTCGAAGGGCTGATCGGCAGTTTCCATTAGTGGGTGACGAAGCGGCCGCCCTGGCCCTGGAGGCCGCGATGCCCGAAGAGGAGCGGGTCTTGTGGCAGGCCGTCCATCTGGCTGACGGGCGGGTGGCCGCGCAGGCGCGCGAGGCGCTGTTCAGCCGCTTCCAGCCGGTGGCGCGCCGGATCGCCTGGCGCTTCATGCGCGATGATCCGGCCACGCCGATGGAATTCGCCGAATTGCTGCAACTGGCCAGCGTCGGCCTGCTCGAGGCGATTGATCGCTACCAGCCCGATCGCGGCGTGCCCTTCCGCTTCTACTGCACCCGCCGTATCGCTGGCTCGATTGCCGAGGGTATCGCCGGCTTGAGCGAGGTCAATCGCCAGATCTCCACCCGCCGCCGGCTGGAACGCGAACGGCTGCGCTCGGTCAGGGCCGACAGTGCCGCGCCGAAGTCGCTCGACGACAAGCTTTCGCTGATCGGTGACATCGCCGCCGAACTCGCCATCGGCCTGATGCTGGAGGATTCGGTGATGTTCGTCACCGATGAGCGCGATCCGGCGAGGGATGCCTATGAGACGCTGGCGTGGAAGCAGGCGGTCGATCAGGTCGTCGGCGCGCTTGAAGCTCTGCCCGAGCGCGAGCAGCGCGTGATCCGGCACCACTATATCGAAGGCCTGCCCTTCGATCACCTCGCGCGGATGATGGGGTTGAGCAAGGGGCGCATTTCGCAGATTCACAAGGCCGCGCTCGGCTTACTGCGCAAGCGATTATCCGGTAAGGGCCATTTCAGGCTGCGAAGTTAGGAGAAGGCGATGCAACAGGCGGACAACGGGCTGTGCCCTCCCGAACGGCTCGCTGCCGTGGTCGAGCAACTGCGCGGCGATGACGAGGGCGGGCTTGCCGCGATCGCGCGGCTGCAGCAGTCCTGGCCGCTCGATCCGCGGCTTCATTTCCTGCAGGGTTCGGTCCTCGCCGGGCTGCAGCGCTATGACGAGGGCCGGCGCGCCATGGCCCGGGCGGTGGAGATCGCCCCCGGTTTCGCGCTGGCACGGTTCCAGCTGGGCTTCCTCGATCTCACCTCGGGCCGCGCGCTCGATGCGATTTCGGTCTGGACCCCACTGGGCGAACTCGCCGAAGACGATGCCTTGCGCGTGCTGGCCGAGGGGCTGGCGAACATGGCGGTCGACAACTTCGCCGAAGCACGTCGCCTGCTAAAGCTGGGCATGTCGCTCAACCGCGACAATCCGATGATCAACGCCGACATGCAGCTGATCCTCGACGAGATCGCCGATCTGCCCGACGCGCCGGCCGCCGCCGTGCCCGCCGCTGCGACGCCTGTTGACCCGGCTCCGACCGTGGCTGACCTACCGGGTGAAGAGCCCTCGCCCGCCAGCGCCGTCGACATGCTGCTGCGCCAGTCGCGCCTGCGCGGCGGCAGCAATACCCGCCACTGACGCAAAGCCCGCAGCCGATGGAAGCCATATCCAACGCCGATCGCTTCGTCGCGCTGCTGCGCCAGAAGCTGGCCGAACGCTCGCGCGCCAAGGCCAGCGAGCGCAAGCGCGCCGAGGCGGTCGGCAAGTCGCGCGAGACGGCGCCGCATCGCCCGATTGCCGCACTGGCCGCCCAGGCCGGCGCGGACGACCGCCACTTGCGCCGCACCATCGTCGAACAATTGCTCACCGAGCGGCTCGGCAGCCAGCTCGCCAACGAACCGCGCTTCCAGCAGATCGTCGAACAAGTCACCGAACTGATCGCCGAGGACGGCGAGCTGGGCGGAATGCTGCAGGACGTGATGCGCGAAGTGCGCGGATAGGGCGCGTTGCGCAAAATCCGAGCCATTCGTCATTGCGCGCCGAAGGGGCCGCAGGTCAATCCATCCGGAACCTCGCCATGCGGCTCCTCGATTGCCGCGGATCTGCGCCGCTCGCCTTGACGATGCAGATCAAACGCGCGGCGCTCTACGCCAGCGCAGACCAGGCCGCTTCCAGTGCCTCATGCGGCGCGGGGGTGCGCACGTGGCGGCCGTCATCGGGATCGTCGATCCGGCCGATGTCGCCGACAACATGCGGCGTGGATCGGCCACAGGCGCAGGGGTTCCAGCTCAGCGTCGTGCGGTCCGAAGTGACGATGCCGCCCCAATAGGCGCGCGCCATGGTATCGAAGAAGGCCATGCGCCCGGTCTGCACCCCCTCGCGCGGCAGCAGCGCGCCGCTCGCCTCGTCAAACTGGAACGGCACCAGCACCGGCAGGACGTGGAAATGGCCCTCCTCGCAGCGGAAGCAGGCGGCGTTGAGCTCGGTCATCACATAGAACCCGGCGGCGCGCGCCGGGCCGGTGAAGTCCAGGATCGTGCGTTCGAGGTTGCTGGGCGGTGCGTGGTGCTTGAACCCGCCGAAGCTGACGATCACGCCGTCCGGCGCCAGCGCGCCGCGCAGGCCTTTCGCCAGGCCTTTCACGGCGAAATCGTGCAGCGCCAGCGGCGGGCCGACAAACAACAGCCGCTCGCCGCGCCACTCGTCCGCCAGCCGCGCGATCAGTTCGGCGACGATGGCTGGTTCGCGGGCGCGGGCGGCGTCGAATTCATCCATCCGCTCGGTGACATAGCCAGAGGCGACGGGCGGCGGCACCCCGGCGCGGTGCGCGCGCTCGGCCAGCATCATCAGCCAGTGCCAGTCGGCGCTGATCCGGCCCGGCACGGTGGCGTGGAAGTGGCCGGGACTGCGAGCGAAGGCGTGGCGGAAGTTCTCCGCTCCGCGCAGCGCGCCCGACATGCCATCGGCGACCCCGGCCCAGATCACCCGGAACGGCGGCTCACCCGCGAGGTCGGCGGCGCGACCGGAAAATTCGGGAATGGTGGCGCGGGCAAGACGGCGGTTGGCCGCGTGCTCCTCCGCCCCGCGCGGGGCAATCGACAGGCGGCCCGTGGTGCCCGAACTGTGCATCAGCACCAGGCCGCTGACCGCCTCCGCCTCGGCGAACCAGTGATCGAGCGTGCGGCAGCCCCGCGCCGCCAGCGGACCGAGATCGCGCGCGACGAGGCGCTGGAGCCAATGGCTCATCCCGGCAAAGTCACCGTCGAACAGCAGGTTCTCGTCGAACGACTTGTAGAACCCCTGGAGGAACAGCAGCGGCGCCAAGTCCTCGAGCCGCTCGATACTGCGGACCCCCGCCCCTTGCGCCAGCGCGCCGAGCGGGGCAATCGCGCCGGCCAGCGCGGCGAAGCGCTCGCGCGCAGCTTCGAGCTGCAAGCCCTCGATCTGCGAACGGTCGAGCGACTGGCCCCATGACGATTCACCCGCGAAGTAGGCAGCCGGATCGTCGCTGAACTGGGTCATGGCGGGCAGGTCTCCGGCGGGAATGGGGCCAGGGTCCGGTGTGGCTCAGGGCCAGTCGGGCGGCAAGTGGCAATAGGGTCCGAGCGGCGGATCGCCCTCGCCGGGCGCGAGCACCCGCAGGCGAGTGATGCGCCAGCCGTTACCAAACAGGCTGACCGGTGCCCAGGCGAAGGACACGGCGTAGCGCGCGGGGGCTGGCGCGGGCTGCTGCGTGGCAGCGGCGACCGGGGCCGGCAGCTCCAGCCGCCACACCCCGCGCGCGCTCATCGCATCGTTGCCGGTCACGAACCCCTGGGCCACGAACCGCGCCCCGGCGGGAAAGGCCAACCGCGCACCGAGCGCGGAAAACGGCGCGGTCGCGGCAGCAGCACCCCCGCCATCGCGCCAACCGTTGCCCTCGCCCTGCATGAGGAACACGGCGGCAAGCTGCTTCGGAGTGGAAGAGGAAGACAGCAAAGGCAGCGCCGAGATCAGCGCAGCCCCATCCCGCGCGGCGCGCTGCGCCTTGTCGGCCCTGGGCGGCACCCCGGCAAGGCAAGCGGCCTCAGCCTTGGCCTTGTTGTGCTGGTAGGAAAGATCGGCGGCGTATTGGCCGAGCCAGGCTTGGGCGTGGGCGGGTGTTGCGAATGGCAATGCCAGCGAAGTTGCTATAGCTGCGGCTGTTTGGATTTTGTGCAAGAGCTTTGTCCAGGCAGGAGATCGCCGAAAATTATCTTAACCCTCAAAATGCGTTTTCGGGGGAGGATAAACAACAAGCTCAACAGTTGACCATATCAAGTAAATTTCAATAGCAAATATTATAAGTATTATTTCTATGAAATATGTATTTTTGGTATTTATGGCAAAAAGTGGGATTGTTAATATTGATATTGATGAATATTTCAATAACTGGATTGAAAATCCTACGAATTTTATTCCTGAAAAACAAGTCCAAGCCGTAAATATGAATACAAATATATTAATTACTATTAAAAATAGTCTTACATACTTAGATATTAAGTGGAGCACTTAGTAACCTCTCGCTTTCAAGGCAGCTATTCCGGATGCTCGCGTCGCCCCCAATCCGGCAAAAAGTGATGTTAGTGGAAGATTGAAATCATGCCAAACTTTGACATGGACGTCATAAATTACCGCAGCGCTGCCCTGCCGACCACCGTTTGAAATTTTCCAATTTGCATAAGTGCTCGCTAGATCAGTCCGAATTGCCCGATACTCTGCGATAGAAGCAACCTTGCATGATTGATCACAGACATTTATGAAATGTGGTTCTGAAATTCGTATTCCATCATCGGTCAAAACCGGGGAATTAACCAATACGAGTCGGCTATGTCGCTCCGTAATTGTGCTCATTAAGTTATTTCGAGAAAATGATACATCCCAAGAAGGGTTCAGGCTACCGAATGCCAGGCCATCAGAGGCGCAGTATGCGTCGCCTGTGGAAGCGCAATTCCGATAAAACGTTTCTACCCCTTCCGTTGACCACCCCCCATTGACCACGGTTCCGCCCGAACGAACGGAATTCGGCATTCCAATTGGCGAACTTACTAATTGGAGAGAGTTTCCGCTTCCTACTGGGTTTCCGAACTGATCAACGGGAACACCGTCGATCGTTCGGTACACGCCATCGTTCACAAAGGCTGTGGGTATGCCTGTTCCAGGTATCACTTCGCCAGCGATAAAGCCCGATCCAAACGGCGCGAAAGGATTTGATAGAGACCCGCCAAATGGTGAATCGATGTCTGTGACTTGTGTATTTTGTTCCTTCGATGTTGCATCTTGGATTTGCTTTGCGCGTTCAGCTCGCCGCGCCTCATTGGCCTCATGCAGCTCGCGCTTGCCCCAGTTCCCCAGGGCCTCACCGATAGTCCCGCCGATTTCCCCTGGTAGCGCACCGAGGATATTGTCGCCGAAGTCCGATCCCTCGATCACGCTGCGCGTCGCGGCGCTGGCGATGGCCCTTGCCACCCCGGTAAGGCCGTTCCTGACGATGTTGTCGAACTTCAGGTTGGCGGCAACGTCGGTAACCTTGCCGCCAATCGTTTCCTGATGATCGAACATCTTCTCGGCACCGATGGCCTTCCCTGCGATGACGCCAACGCCGGCAGCAACCCCTGCCGCTGCGACCCCGGCCCAGTCGAACTTGTCCTGCAGGCCGGTGGCCACGCCGACGCCCTGGGTGATGGCGCTGGAGAGG
>JAGWTB010000033.1 GCA_028869175.1 Sphingomonadales bacterium | reverse complement strand
GTCGCCTTCTCGGCCGAGCAGGTCTATGCCGTGGCCGAGATGCTGCGCCGGTTTCGCGGCGGCGCGGCGGTGGTGATGGGGGCGCTCAGTCCGCAAACGCGCAACGCCCAGGTCGAGCTCTACCAGTCGGGCGAGGTCGATTACCTTGTCGCCACCGACGCCATCGGCATGGGGCTGAATCTGGATCTGGGCCATGTCGCCTTTTCCGGGCTGTCGAAGTTCGACGGCCAGCGCCAGCGGCGGCTGACCACCAGCGAAATGGCCCAGATTGCCGGGCGTGCCGGGCGACACCAGCGCGACGGTACGTTTGGCACTCTGGCGGGCAGTGGCCATGCCTCACCCGAATTCACCCCCGAGGAAGTCTATGGGATCGAGGAGCATCGCTTCCCGCCGCTCACCCGTCTGTTCTGGCGCGATCCTGAGCCGCGCCTTGACAGTCTGGCCACGCTGATCGCCGATCTGGAAGCGCCGCCCGAGCGCCCCGAACTCGTCGCCGCGCCCGAAGCCATCGACGTCAAGGTGCTCAAGCTGCTCGCCGAGGACCCCGAGATCGCCGGAACGGTGCGCGGCACGGCGCAGGTGCGGCGGTTCTGGGAGGCCTGCTGCCTGCCCGATTTTCGCCAGCAGGGGGCCGACACCCACGCGCGGTTCATCGCCCGGCTGTGGCAGGACCTGCGACATGGCCAGCTGGGGCTGGACATGGTCGCCGGATCGATCGCCGCGCTCGACCAGGTGGCGGGTGACATCGATACGCTCCAGGGCCGCATCGCCGCCGTCCGCTCGTGGGCCTATATCACCCAGCGGCCCGACTGGGTGCTGGCGAAGGAGGAAATGGCTGCCTGTGCTCGCGGGGTGGAAGCGCGCCTGTCCGATGCGCTGCACGCCCGGCTGACCGAGCGCTTCGTCAATCGTCGTACCGCCGTGCTGATGAAGAAGCTGGGGCCGGACGCCGCGCTGCTGCCGGTAGAGCTCGTCGGCGAAGACGTCATGGTGGATGGCGAGCATCTGGGCGCACTGCGGGGCTTTCGCTTCCGCGTCGACCCTGCCGCGCGCCATGCCGACCGCAAGCTGCTGCTCGCCGCAGCCGAGCGCCACTTGCCGCAATGGCTGGCGGCGCGGGCGACGGCGCTGGCGCAAGCGGCGGCACGGCACGAGGCGACGCTGGTGCTGGATGCCGGCGCGATCCGCTGGGAAGGCGAAGTGCTGGCGCGGCTCACCGCGGGGCGCGGACTGCTGCTGCCGCAGCTGGTTGCCGATCCCTCGCTCGATGCCCTGCCCGCCCCGGCGCGCAAGGTCCTGCTGGCGGCGCTGGCGCAATGGCTCGACGCAGAACTGGCCCCGCTCGCGCCCTTGCGCCGGCTGGCCGAGGCGAGCGGCGCGGCGCAGGGCGGTCCGGAGCTGCGCGCACTGCTGATCCGGCTGGTCGATCACGGCGGCATGCTGGCGCGGCAGGGATCGGGCATCGATGCCCTGGGCAAGGAGCAGCGCGATCTGTTGCGACGGCTCGGCGTCAAAGTGGGCGCGCTGGATCTTTTCGTACCGGCAATGCTGCGTCCTCGGCCGCTGGCACTGTGGCATGCGTTGGCCGCTTTGCAGGGCCGCGCCGCGCACCCGGTTGCCGGCGCCATGCCGCCAGTTCTGCCCGCCGAGGGCAAGGGCCAGACCGCCGGGTTCCGCCGGCTGGGCAAGCAGATGCTGCGGATCGATATGACGGAAAAGCTGCTGCGCGATGCTCACGCCCGGCGCGTCGCTAGCCCCCGGCGCGATTTCGCGCTCGATCCGGCGCTGGCCCGCTCGATGGGGCTGACCACGGTGAGTTACGCGCACCTGCTGCGGCTTGGAGGATTCCAGCCGATCCTGCCACGGCCCCTGCCGGATGGTGTCGCTGGCCCGCCCGCACCGCTGACCTGGCGCTGGCGACCGCCGCGCCGCGAAGCGGCTCCAGCCCCTGCCCGTCCGCCCCGCCCCGACAGTGCTTTCGCCGCGCTGGCTGAACTGGTCGGCTGAGGCGGATCGGCGCTCCCATATGAGGATCGGCGTTTCCTTATGAGGATCGACAAGCTCCTCTGGTTTCTTCGCCTGGCGAAGACTCGCCCCATCGCGGCGACGATGGCGGAACTGGGCCATATCCGGGTCAACGGGCGGCGGGTGGACCGGGCGCATCACAAGGTCAGCCCCGGCGATGTGCTGGTGTTGCCGCTGCCCGCCGGGGTGCGGGTGATCGAGATTGTCACCCTGCCGCACCGGCGCGGCCCCGCCGCAGAAGCGCAGGCCTGCTATCGCGTGCTTGACGAGCGCGCTGCAAATCCCATAGCAGCGGCACAAGAGTGTAACGCTGCCAGCGAAGGGGATTTGCAGCCATGACCTATGTCGTCACCGACGCCTGTATCCGCTGCAAGTACATGGACTGCGTGGAAGTCTGCCCAGTGGATTGCTTCTACGAGGGCGAGAACATGCTCGTCATCAATCCGAACGAATGCATCGACTGCGGCGTGTGCGAGCCGGAATGCCCGGCCGAAGCCATCCTGCCCGATACCGAAAGCGGTCTCGAACAGTGGCTGGAACTCAACGCCAAGTATTCCGCCGAATGGCCGAACCTCACCTCGAAGAAGGATTCGCCGGACGACGCCGATGAATTCAAGAACGTCGACGGCAAGTTCGAGAAGTACTTTTCCGCCGAACCCGGCGAGGGCGACTGATCGTCCTGCAGGCAGTACGGGCCGGGGCGAATCGCTCTGGCACCGGACTGCCGCCACTGCATTTGCCCGCCGGTCTGGCGGCGTTCCGGGGCGGGAATCCTTGCAGGATTCTCGCCTCTGGCAATTTTGTTACAGGCGTGCTATATAATCCCTGCATGCCAGACCGGTTTCGGGTCCCTCTGGCAGCCTGAGAACATCTGGAAAGGCAGGAACGCAGCGTCCGGTTGACGGGAGCATCACTCCGCTTCGGCGGTGGCAGGTGTCTTTATCCCCGAATGACCGTTGCTGCGGCGCCATGGGGCGCATCTTCCCGCCGAGTGAAAGGACGATACATGGCAACCAAGGCGCACGCCTTCGATGTTGGTGACTACGTCGTTTATCCCAAGCATGGCGTTGGACGGGTGATTGAACTGCAGGAGCAGGAAATCGCCGGCATGACGCTGGAACTCTATGTCCTGCGCTTCGAGAAAGAGCGCATGACCCTGCGCGTTCCCACCAACAAGGTGGAAGCGATCGGCATGCGCAAGCTCTCGTCCGACAAGACGCTGCGCGAAGCGCTGGATACGCTCAAGGGCAAGCCCAAGGTGAAGCGCACCATGTGGTCACGCCGCGCCCAGGAATACGAAGCGAAGATCAATTCGGGCGACCTCGTGTCGATCGCCGAAGTGACGCGCGACCTGTTCCGCGCCGACGATCAGCCCGAACAGAGCTATTCCGAACGGCAGATCTTCGAAGCCGCCTCCTCGCGCCTTGCGCGCGAACTGGCAGCGATGGAAAAGACCGACGAACCGGCGGCGCTGAAGAAGATCCTCGCGATCCTCAACGAGCATGCGCCGAAGTACTACGAAGCCGCCGCCACGGCGTGACAGCCGTGGTCCGGACTGCCGGAACGAAAGTTCCGGATCAGGTTCAAAGGTTCTGAACCTGGCGCTTCAGCATCACCGAGGAGGGCCGTTCCCGGAAGGGAGCGGCCCTTTTTCGTCGGGCGGGCTTGCATTTCGGTCGATTGCGTATTAGTTTGGTAATACAGCAATACGGGAGATAAGCTTCATGTCCGCATTCCGCCAGTTCGCCCGCACCCTGGCGCCGCTTGCCGCGCTCGCCGTTACGGCCATGCTGACCGCCTGCGACAGCGCCAAGATCCAGATCAATGGCGAAGAGGGCAAGCCGCTGTCCGAGCTCGACCTGTCTGGCGAAGCGCCGCACGAACTGGCGCTGCTCGGCCCCGATGCGGTCAAGGTGACCGAGGGTGAAAAGCTGGCGATCACCGTCGATGCCGCGCCCGAAGTGGCCGAACTGCTGCGCTTCACCCTGAAGGACGGCACGCTGGGCGTGCTGCGCAAACCGGGCACCTGGGACAACAGCCAGACCGCGACGGTGCGCGTCACCATGCCGGCGCTGCGGGAGGTTTCTATGCTCGGTTCGGGCACGATAGAGGCCGCCGCGCTTGCTCCCGAAGCCAAGGTGGCAATCCTGGGGTCGGGCCGGATCGACACGCCCCGGGTTGCCGCCCGCGCGCTCAAGGTGGAAATTGCCGGCACCGGCACCTATCACGCCGCCGGCGCGGCGGAAAATCTCAACCTGTCGATAGCCGGCACCGGCGATGCCGAGCTTGACGAACTCAAGGCGGGCAAGGCCGAGGTGTCGATTGCCGGCACCGGCGGCGCGCGCTTCGCCTCTGACGGTGAAGTGAAGGCCAATATCGCCGGCACCGGCGAGGTCCATGTGCGCGGTTCGGCCAAGTGCACCGTCCATGCCATCGGCACCGGCAAGCTGGTCTGCGAACCGGCGGCCAAGGCGAATTAGTCCTTCCGGTTCATCGGCGGGCAAGGCGCGTTGCGCCACGCATGGCGACCATGGAACGGAAATGGGCCTTCACTGCCGCGCGCTGGGCCGCGCTTGCCCTGTGCGGTGCGCTGCTGCCGGGCTGCGCGGCCAAGACCGCGTTCGATCTGGCCACCATGCCGGTCAAAACCACGCGCGATGCGATCAATGCCGGCAGCAAGACGGTTGACCTGCTGACCACCAGCCAGTCCGAAGCCGACCAGAAACGCGGCCGCGACCTGCGCCACCGCGAGGAACGCCTCGCCAAGCTGACCCGCCGTTATCGCGAACAGAGCGATGACTGCCAGCAGGGCGATGACGATGCCTGCGAGGATCGCATCGAAACCTGGGACGAGATGCAGGCGCTTCAGCAGACGGTTCCTGCCCGCCGCGGCTATTGAGCAACGCCATGCTCCCCCCCCCCTTGAAGAGGAGGGGAGGTTTCTTCAAGCCGCCGCCCGCCGCAGCCGGTCATTGATGGCCGCGCCGATGTCCTCTTCGGGCACCGGGGCAATGGCCACGCGGGGCTGCGGGGCGGCGGCGGCGGCGTGGAGGCAGGTGTAGAGCCGCGCGGCGGCTTCGGCGAGGTCACCGCCGCTGGAAAGCGATATGTCGCCCGGCACCGCGCCGAAGCCGATATGAAACTCGTCAGGCTGCGCCGTCAGCGCATTCAGCCGCACAGGCTTGCCGGGGGCATAGTGGCTGGCGAGCTGGCCCGGTGCCTCGATGCCGCGATCCTCCGCCATGCCGTCATGGGCTGGCCCGAGAATGGCGGAAATGGCAGCCTCGGTCACCGGACCGGGGCGCAGCACCTGCCAGCCGCCGCCATCGCGCAGCGCGACAATGGTCGATTCGATGCCGCGCTCGCAGGCCCCGCCATCGAGGATGAGATCGACCTTGTTGCCCAGCGAGGAGGCGACGTGTCCGGCCTGCGATGGGCTGACCCCGCCCGAGCGGTTGGCCGATGGCGCGGCGAGCGGCAGGTCGGTGGCGGCGAGCAGGGCGCGCATCGCCGGATGGGCCGGGCAGCGCAGCGCGACGGTGGGCAGGCCTGCGGTTACCGCAGGGGCCAGCGCGGCATCGGTTCGGCGCGGCAGCACCATGGTCAGCGCCCCCGGCCAGAACGCCGCCGCCAGCGCCAGCGCGCGCTCGTCGAACCGCGCCAACCGCTCGCCCGCCGTCACGCCGGGGACATGGACGATCAGCGGGTTGAAATCGGGCCGGCCCTTGGCGGCATAGATCCGCGCCACCGCCGCCTCGCTGTCGGCCCGGGCGGCAAGGCCGTAGACAGTCTCGGTCGGCACCGCGACCAGCCCGCCGGCACGCAGCACGGCGGCGGCGCGGGCAATGGCGCTGTCATCTGCTGGCAGGATCGGAGGGTGGCTGTTGCCCGGCATGGCGATGGCGCTATAGCCGCACCAGACCAAAGCCAAGGGCAAACGCGCATGACTTTCATTTCACCTACGGCGGATCAGGTTCTGGCGATGACCGTCAGCGCCGGAATCGCCGAAATCGCCGCATCCGACCGATTCGCCGCCGCATCGTCCGACATGGTGGCGGCGATTGCCGAGGGAATCGGCCAGTTCGCCGAGGGGGAATGGGCCCCGCTCGACCGGATTGGCGATACCCAGGGCGCAAAGGCGAAGGACGGCGTGGTGACCCTGCCGGCTGGCTATGCCGAAGCCTATTCCGCCTATGTTGCGCAGGGCTGGAACGCGGTGTCAGGTCCTGAAGCGTTCGGCGGGCAGGGCCTGCCGTTCACCCTGGCCTGCTGCGTGCTGGAAACGCTCGGCGCGGCCAATCTCGGCTTCTCGCTGCTGCCGATGCTGACCGTCGGCGCGATCGAGGCCATCGCACACCACGGCAGCGCGGCGCAGCAGGCCAAATACCTGCCCAACCTTGTCAGCGGCGTCTGGCCGGGAACGATGAACCTGACCGAGCCGCAGGCCGGTTCCGATGTCGGCGCGCTGCGCACCAGCGCCGTGCCGGTCACCGAAGGCGAGCATGCCGGCAAATGGCGGATCAAGGGCACCAAGATCTTCATCACCTGGGGCGAGCACGAGCTGGCGGAGAACATCGTGCACCTCGTCCTTGCGCGGACCCCCGGCGCGCCGGCCGGTACGCGCGGCATCAGCCTGTTCATCGTGCCCAAGTACCTCGTTGGTGCCGACGGTCGCCCCGGTGCGCGCAACGACCTGCGGGTGGTGTCGGTCGAGCACAAGCTGGGCATCCATGCCTCGCCCACCTGCGTGATGAGCTACGGCGACAACGATGACTGCATCGGGGAACTGATCGGGGCCGAGAACGAAGGCCTCAAATGCATGTTCACGATGATGAATTCGGCGCGGATCAATGTCGGCTCGCAAGGCGTACAGGTCGCCGAAGCCGCGCTGCAGAAAGCCAGCCGTTACGCCCGCGAGCGTATTCAGTCCGCCCGCGCCGGTTCACCCGACAAGACTCCGGTGACCATCGCCGAACATCCCGACGTGCGGCGGATGCTGCTGCGGATGCGCGCCCTGACCGAAGGCAGCCGCGCGCTGCTGTATTACACCGCCGGTCAGGTCGACCGGGGGGCGCTGGGCGACGAAGCGGCAGAGCAGCGCGCCGACGTGCTGGTGCCGATGCTCAAGGCCTGGGGCACCGATGCGGGCTGCGAGGTCGCCAGTCTGGGCGTGCAGGTCCACGGCGGCATGGGCTTCATCGAGGAGACCGGCGCGGCGCAGCATTACCGCGATGCGCGGATCACCCCGATCTACGAAGGCACCAACGGCATCCAGGCGGCGGATCTGGTCACCCGCAAGCTCGGCTACGGGCAGGGCGCGGTACTCAAGGCACTGCTCGCCGATGTCGCGGCGGGGGCAGGCGATGCGCCGGCACTGGGTGAACTGGCGCGCCGGTGCAGCGCGATTGCCGACTGGATGCTGGGCGAGGCCAGCCTTGACGACAAGCTCGCCGGTTCCGTGCCGTTCTGCACCATGTGCGCGGTGGCGGTGGCGGGGTGGCAGTTGCTGCGCCAGTCGCAGGCGGCGCTGGAGCAGGGCGGGGCGCTGGCGCGGACCAAGCCGGTGGTGGCGCGCTACTTTGCCGAGCATCTGGTGCCCGAAGCGCTGGGGCTGGCCCCGGCGGCGACCGGCGGCGCCGCGCTGTTCTATGCGCTCTCCACCGAGGAACTGGCCGGGGCATGAGCGATCAGGGCGATCCGCTGGCGCGCATAGCCGCGGCGCTGGAACGACTGGTGCCTCCGGCCGCGCCGCCGGTCGACTGGCTGGCCTTCCCCGCCTATGTCTGGGACGGCGGCACGGCGCGCGGAGTCAAGCGGATCGAAGCGCCGGCACTGACGCTGCTGCAAGGCATCGATGCGCAAAAAGCGACCGTTGCCGGCAATGTCGACCGGCTGGCCGATGGCCATGCCGCGCATGACATGCTGCTGTGGGGATCGCGCGGCATGGGCAAATCGGCGCTGCTGCGCGCTTCGGTGGCATCGGCGCAGGCGCGCGTGCCTGGCTCGGTGGCGCTGGTGCAGGTGGCGCAGGATGCGCTGTCTTCGCTCGCCGCACTGTTCACCGCGCTGGGGCGCTGCGAACGGCGCTTCCTGGTGTTCATCGACGACCTGGGCTTCGAGGATGCCGATGGCTCCGGTCCGCGCGCGCTGCGATCCTGGCTGGAAGGCGGGGTGGAGGCGCGTCCGGCCAATGTCCGGCTGGCGGTTACCTCAAACCGCCGCGCCATCGTCGCCCGGCACCTGAGCGAACAGGACGATCCGATCAACCCGCGAGATGCGGTGGATGACAAACTGGCGCTGGCCGACCGTTTCGGGCTCTCGATCGGCTTCCACAACTGTTCGCAGGATGATTACCTGGCGATCATCGCCGGCTATGCCGAGGCTTTCGGGTTGGCCTGGCAGGCCGACGACGCACTTGAATGGTCACGCCGCCGCGGTGCGCGCTCGGGCCGGGTGGCCTGGCACTATGTCACCGAACTGGCCGGGCGGGCCGGGAAGCAGCTCTAGGGAGAGGGCATTCGCCCTCGCAACCCGGTCAATGCACCCCGCCGACCTGCTCGGTGGCCTTCTCGTCCGCGCCGAAGCCAGCGGCGTCGGGCGAATCGATCTGGCGGCGCGGCGGCATGTGGGCGGTGACCACCGGCTTGATCGCCGCTGCTGGCTGCGCGCCGGGGGCGGTTACACGCCAGACGATCCCGGCGGTATCGTCGCTGACCAGCAGCGCGCCGGACTTGTCCCAGGCCAGCCAGGTCGGCCGGCCGTGGGTTTCGCCCGAGCCGGTGAGGAAGCCGGTCAGCACCGGCTGCGGCAGACCGAGCGGATTGCCGTGATCGTCAAAGCGGATGAAGACCACGTCATAGCCCGATGCTGGCTTGCGGTTCCACGATCCATGGCGGGCGATAAAGGCACCGTTGACGAAGTCCGGTCCCATGCGCTGCCCGCCGGTAACGAAAGTCAGCCCCAGCGCGGCAACGTGCGGGCCGAGGGCATATTCGGGCTTGCGGGTATATTCGGTGAGGAAATCGGGAATCGGCGCATCGACCCGCCAGTCCATCTGGTCTTTCCAGTAGACCCAGGGCCAGCCGTATTGCGCGCCCACCGGCACGTTGGTGAGGTAATCCGGCACCAGATCGGGGCCAAGCATGTCGCGTTCGTTGACCACGGTCCACAGTTCGCCGCTCGCCGGGTTCCACGCCATGCCATTGGGATTGCGCAGGCCGCCAGCATATTGGCGGCGCGATCCCTTGGCGAGATCGATTTCCCAGATCGCCGCGCGGCCCTTCTCCGCATCCATGCCGTTTTCGCCGATATTGCTCGACGATCCGACCGCGACGTAGAGATACTTGCCGTCCGGACTGAGCGACAGGTTGCGCATCCAGTGGTTGCCGCCGCCGGGCAGGTCCATCACCTTCTTCGGCTGGCCGACCAGCACCGTCTCGCCGGGCTTGTAGTCAAAGGCCAGCACGGCATCGTGGTTGGCGACATAGAGCTTGTCCCCCGCCCAGGCGAGGCCCGAAGGCGAAACCAGGCCATCGCCCTTGCGCAGGACAAAGCGCTGTTCAGCCGTGCCGTTGCCATCGCCATCGCGCAGCAGCACCAGGGTGTCGGGCGATGGATTGCCCGCGCCAACGCGGCTCATGAACAGTTTCATGAAGAAGCCGGTGATGCCGCCCGGATTGGCTGAAGGTGGCGCATCGGTTTCGGCAACCACCACATCGCCGTTGGGCAGGGTCAGCATGGTGCGCGGATGGCTCAGCCCTTCGGCGAAGCGGTTGACCTCAAGCCCCTTGGCTGCCACCGGCTTTTCTCCGGCGGCCCAGCCCACCGACCTCAGCAACGAGACCGAGGGAATCGTCTCGACCTGCGCTTCGACCAGCAGCGGGCGCTTGCCCGATACCTCATCGACCGAGTGTTTGGCGGGAACGCCGTGGGCGATCCAGGCGTAGAAACCGCCAAGGATCAGCACGATGACGGCAAGGATGATCAGGCGTTTGCGCAATGTCGGGCTCATGACGCCGAAATAGGCGCTGTCGGCCCTTGCGGCAACCGCTTGCTGGGCTAGGCTGCAGCTATGTTCGATTTTGCCCCCGATCCCGCGCAGTCCAAGCCGGAGCTCTACCGCGATCTGCTCTCTGCTGCGCGCGGGGTGACTGCGGACGAGCGCGACGGCGTCGCGAACATGGCCAATCTGGCGGCCTTGATCTGGCAGTATGTGCCCCGGCTCAACTGGGCCGGCTTCTACCGCGTGGTGGCGGGGGAACTGGTGCTTGGCCCGTTCATCGGCAAGCCCGCCTGCATCCGCATCGCCTTCGGCCAGGGCGTCTGCGGCGCGGCGGCGGCGAGCGGGGAGACGCAGCTCGTCCCCGATGTCCACGCCTTTCCCGGCCACATCGCCTGCGACGGGGCAAGCCGGTCGGAACTGGTGGTGCCGGTGGTGGTGGCGGGCCGCGTGGTTGCGGTGATCGACCTCGACAGCCCGGAACCCGCGCGGTTCGATGCGGAGGATGCCGCCGGGATCGAGGCGCTGGCCAAGGCGATTGCCGGGTGGATCTGACCGTTACGTGATGGGCAAGAAGCTGGCCCGATTCGGGACAGCCGTTCGACAGGCCGTTTCGCTCCCTTGGTTTTGCCCGGCGGACAATGCTAAATTCCGCGTTAACGCCGGGAATCGCCCCGGAACCGACAGGGGATTTCCATGCGCCTTGCCCGCCTTACTCTCGTTCTAGCCGCCGGTGCCGCGCTGGCCCTGCCCGCGCTGGCGCAAGCCCAGGCCGATCCGGTGACCGACGCCGAGGGCCGCGTCTACGATGCCGTGCCCGGCATGCCGCAGATGCCTGCCATGCCCGGTGCAGTGCGCGCGCCCGATACCCGGCCGGTGTGGAAGGAAGCCCGCCCGGATGCCGCACCCGGCTGGGGTGCTGACTATGCCCGCCAGCGCGATCAGTGGCTGGTCGAATGCCGCCGCCGCATGGGCGGAGACCGGGTCGCGGGTGCTGCGGTCGGGGGAATCCTGGGTGGCATCCTCGGCAACCGCATTGCCGGACGCCATGATCGTACCGTTGGCACCATTGCCGGGGCTGTTGTCGGCGGGGTGGCCGGTGCCGCCGTTGACGGCGCGACCGACCGCCGCCACGCGCGTGACTATTGCGAGAGCTATCTCGATCAGTATTCGCAGCCTGCCTATGCGCCGGGTTATGGCCAGCCGGTCTATGGCTATGCCTATGTCGTGCCGATGATGATGGTGCCGGCGGTGCAGCCGCAGCAGACGCGCAATTGCCACACCACCGTGACGCGGACCTATGAATATGTCACCGTGCCGGTCCGCACCCGTTATATCCATACCCGTACCCGCATCATCCGCGACAAGCGCGTGCGCATGGTGCCGGACAAGCGCATCCCGATGAAGTAAGGCGCTGGCCGCCCGCTTCCTGATGGAACGGGCGGCTAAGGCGTCGCCGCAACCTGTTTCGGGTCGGCTGCGAGCCGCACGATGCCCAGCCGCAGCGAGGCATGGGCACGGTCCACGGTCATGTCGGCGCTGATCTCTGGCCGGGCGGAGAGTGCCGCTGCGCTGCTTGCCGCCAGCCGCATGCGGTAGTGGCCGTAGGGGGCCTGATCGAACAGGAAATAGCCGTCAAACTCGGTCAGCGTGCGGGCAATCACCTGGCCGCGATCATCGACCAGTTCCAGCCCCGCGCCTTCGCGCGGCTGACCGTCGATGCCCAGCAGGGTTCCTTCCACTTCGCCGGTCGGAGCCAGCCCCAGCTCCACTTCCGCCGCCACGCCCGGGCGCGGCACGACGACCACGCCCTTGCCCTTGGGCTGAAGCATCGGATCGGGGATGGTGCCTTCATCGACCCCGACCACCACCGGGATAAATGGCCGTAGCCCGTCGACGATGACCCGGCCCAGCTTGTTGGTCTGCGGCCGGCCATGGCTGAAGCCAGCTTCGATCTCCACGCCTTCGACCGGCCCTTCGCCTGCCTCGCGGCGGCCGTCGCCGTTTTCGTCGCGAAATACCGTGACCACGGCCTGGCCGTTGTTCGCCAGCTTGTCCGACGTCATGCGATAGCCGCCGTCCGCCGGATCGGGGCCGAAGCTGAAGGCCAGTGCCAGCCCCAGACCGACATTGCCGCGCGTGCCCACGGTCGCCTCGCTGCGCAGGGCGAACTGATTGAACTGGCGCACCCAGCCCAGGGTAAAATCGGCGCGGCGGTTGTCGCGCACATAGGCGATCTGCCCCCGCAGGTCTGATTGCGCGGAAACGTGTGTTTCCGCCACCATCTGCGCTGATTCGAGCCCGCGCTTCACCCCGTTGAGGCGGAAATGCGCATCGCCGCGCAGCCGCAGCTTGCCCACCGAGACATTGGCCAGCACGCCCAGCCGCAAACCGTCGTCATCGGGGGTAGCACCACGGCCCGTGCTGATCCGCTCGCCCAGCTCGGCGGTAAGCGACAGGCGGCGGATGCCGATCGAGGCGCGGGTTAACCATTCGGTAACCTTTGTCCCGTCGCGACCCGAGGTCTGGCGCATCGAAAAGCCCACCGGCACCGATTGCTCGCCGAACTTGAGCTCTGAATCGAGCCGGAGGCCATATTGCCGCCGGTCGTTCTTCTGGACCAGCTCGCTTTCGTAGCCGCCGTCGATCCACAGCGTTTCCGCCTGGAAGTTGATCCGCCCCACCCTGCCTAGCGCCTGCAACTTCACCGCCCGGCCGGAGCCAAACTGCTGCGCGCCCGAAAGCTCGACGAGCATCGGGCCGACCGCGCGCTGGACGGTCGCTTCCAGGTAGTTGCGGCGATGGCCGTTGAGCATCAGGCTCTGGTGCTCGAAGCCGACCACGGTGCGTTTGTCTATGCCGCGCTCCACGCCCACGCCCCAGCGCCAGCCCGTGAGCGGATTGGTGATATGGGTGGCAAAATCGACGAGATCGCGATCCTGATCGACCACGCCGGCCCAGTACCAGGTCTTGCCCACCGGAATGCTTTCCGCACCGACCGGCACCTGGCTGCGATCATGACGGATCTGGCCTTGCGGGCCATAGAGCGTCACTTCGAAGTCATTCTGGCCGAACTGCAACTCGACATCGCCGAATTCGTAGCGGCCGTCTCCGCGATCAGCCTGGAAGGCGAGCAACTGCCCGTTGCGGTAGAGCTCGGCATCCCATCCGGCAGGCAGTTCGCCGCGCAGGGTGGTAACCGAAAAGCGCGATGGCCGGTTGAGCGGGCGGTTGGAGACGAAAATGCCGCGCCCCACCGCGCTTTGCCCGGTCAGCGCACCGGCATAGGTCTCGACATCGCCGCCGGCGAGTTGGGTGGCATGGATCGGGCCGAGCAGATGCCCGTCGGGATCGTTGCGATAGGCGCGCAGGCGCAGGTTGGTGGGCCGGGCGGTGGTGTCCGATGCCAGCCGCGCATCATAGCTCACCCCCAGCGCCTCGCCGCTGGCATAGGCTTCGTACTGCAGCTCGCGCGTGCGGCCGACGGAGGCGCTCTGCAGGGTGCCTGAGACCAGCACATCGACCGATGGTGAGCGCCAGTTGGTATAGGGCACGTCCTGCCGGGGTAACTGCGACAGATCGAAGCGATTGGCCGAGGGCGAAAGTCGCGCCGCGCGACTTCTGCGCTCAATCGCGGCGAGGAACGGCAGCTTGCGGTCGGTTTCGAGCAGGATCTGCATGTTGCCGAGATCGGGCTTGAAGGTGACGCCGAACCAGCCGGACAGCGCCGACAGTTCGGCGCACCAGCCCTCAGGGCTGTCATGGATCGCGTCGGCGGCCAGGCGATGCTCGCTGTTCATGGTTTGTACTGTTGATGAATCGCGGTCGAGCGCGAAGCGTTCGCTTTCCGCGAAGATCCAGCCAGTTGCGCGGCGCGACTTCCGGTCAACCCGAACCGGCAGGTCCAGCGCCTGGATCAGGTCCGACATATCGACGCAGACCCCGGCGGGGGTCTGGTAGCCGCGCAGGGTATCGCCGATCCGGTAGGTGCCGGAATGCAGCTCGAGGATCAGCGCTTCGTCCTCGTTCGGTTGCCACGCCTCGGCAGCCGCCCGTGCCGCCGGGGCACAGACAGCAAGCGCCGCCGCGACCAGCGCAGCGGCTTTGCCGAAGAGGGACAGAGACCGGTTCATGACGTCATGTGTTGTATGAATCTAATTTAAATCAGCATCTTACTTGAGGTTTGCGTCCATTGCCGCAATCTGGGCGCCGCCATTTTCCGGCAGTTCGCGATACTCGAAATGGAGCGGGCCCTTGAGCCGCGCCGCCTGTTCGGCGGAAAGCCCCACTTCGACCCGGCGATGGGTGACTTCGGGATAGACCGCGATGCCGCGCACCAGAAAGACCGGCTCCTTCGCGCCCGGTGCGGTCACCCTGATCTCGCCAAACACGGATCGCTGTCCGCTGCGGTTGAGCTCCAGCCGCAGCGCGGGCTGGCCGGTGGCGGTGGTGACGACCTGCGGGTTGGCCAAGGTAGCCGAACCCGAAAGCTGGCCCTTGCGGACGATCAGCGGGATGGTGATGCCGTATATCGGCGTCAGCTTGATCGAGAGCCCGGACGGCGGTGTGCCATCTGCCGGGGCAGGAGCAACCGGTGCGGCATCGGGCACGGCGCGAAACGACATGTGGACGCGGTATTCCCCATCGGCGAGACCCTCGGGTGGCCGCACCGAAATACGCACGGCCTGCGGCTGGTTGGGGGCAAGTGCGATGCGGCGGGGTGAATAGCGGATCATGTCGAGCGCGGCGCGCTCGGTGGCGTTGGCTTCGGCCTCGGGCACGTCGAGGATGTCGCCGTCGGGCTGCATCCGCCGCAGTTCCAGGCTGATCCGGTAGGTCGCCGGGGTGTTGCCGATATTGCTGAGAATGATCTGCGACGAACCGCCGCCATTGACGACCAGCCGGGTCGGGGCGATCAGCAAGTCGCCTTGCGCCAGGGCAGGCGTTGCCAGCCCCAGCGACAGTCCGGCGGCGAGGTAGGTAAAGCCGCGGTGCGGCTGCGATGCGATCCGGGAAAAAATGGTCATGCCTGAACCCTGCTGAAGTGCGAACCGGGCAGGGCGCATGGCGCGCACCATCCGGAAGAATGCCTAGTGGCTAGGCAATCAGGGTTAATATCCCGCTAACCACGCGGCCCTGCGCTGGGCATCCTGCGGACAAACGAAAGGGCCGCGTCCGGCAGTCACGGACGCGGCCCTCTGTTATCCTTGGCGGCGCGTGGCCGCGCAGGACTTACTGATATTCAACCGAGACGGCGAACGAACCGGTGTAGGCGCCGGCAACCTGAGCCGCACCGACGCTCAGCGTGCCGCCGACGTTGAAGGTGGTCGAACCGCCCGCCAGGGTGGTGCCCGCCGGATAGTAGATGTTGAAGGCATTGACGGTCATCGTGTGGCTGGCGCCGTCCGACAGCGTGATCGAAGGCGTGGTGACCGTGGCGAGCACGGCGCTGCCGGCAGTGCCGGTGACGGTGAAGTCAGCGACCTGGCGGGTGCCGGTGCAAACCAGCGAGGCCGAGCAGGTCGAAGCGCCAGCGCCGGTGATGGCGAGCGTGCCAGCACCGTTGGCGGCGATCTGGCCGAAGTCCAGATCCTTGGTCTTGGTGACGGTCAGCGTCGAAAGGATTTCGGCCGAAGCGGTGGCATTGGCGGTCGTGGCAGCGTTGGCGACACCGCCGAACGAGACAGCAGCAGCAAGAGCCGCACCGGCGGCAGCGAGACGAAGCGAAGTGCGCATGTTTTTCTGGTCCCTAACAAGCAGTTCAAAAAAGCCCGTAGCGTTCATGGGAACGCCACCCGAATGACGGGCAGCCCCCCATTCGCAGGACCCCTTCTAGTGCTCGTTCGTTCAGCATTTGCTGGCGGCTATGGTTAACGCAAACGCGGTTCCCTGTTAATATTTGCCACGGAAAAACACGTAATTACAAAGCGTTCAGATGCCGCCGCCGGTCAGGCGCTGGCAAATCAGGTCAAGCTGATCGAGCGAACGGTAGCGAATCGTTACCGCGCCGGAGCGCGGATCGGCGTCGACATTGATTCGGACCGCCAGGCCGAGGAACTCCTCGAGGTGGCCTTGTACTGCGGCGATGTCGGCGGCGTCGCCGGGATGGCGTTCGCTGCGGGCGCGGCGCGGACCGGTCGCGCTGCTCTCGCGGCCCCGCTTGCGCAGCACGGCTTCGACATCGCGCACCGACAGCTGCTTGGCGATCGCCGTTTCAGCCAGAGCCTCGGCATCGTCGGCACCGATCAGCGCGCGGGCGTGGCCCATCGACAGCTTGCCCTGCTCCACCAGCGCGATCACTGGCTCGGGCAGCGCGAGCAGGCGCTGGAAGTTGGCAACGTGGCTGCGCGACTTGTCGACCATCCGGGCGATCTCGGCCTGGGTCATGCCCTCGCCTTCGGCCAGCCGCTGATAGGCGCGTGCTTCCTCGATGGGGTTGAGGTCCTCGCGCTGGAGGTTCTCGATCAGCGCCAGCGCCATGACCTCGCGTTCGGTCAGGTCACGGACCAGCGCCGGGATCTCATGAAGCTGGGCCCGCTGCGCTGCGCGCCAACGCCGCTCACCGGCGACGAGCTGGAACCGGCCCTGGCCGGCTGGCCGGACGATCACGGGCTGGATCACCCCGCGTGCGGCGATGGAGGCAGCCAGTTCGTCCAGCGCGGCATCGTCGAAGTGCCGGCGCGGCTGATCGGGGTGCGGTTCGATCAGCGATACCGACAGCAGGGCCAGCGCTCCTGCGGGCGTCGCGCGCGCGCGCGTGGGATTCATTGATTCACCGGCCAGCGTTCCGGTTGTGACCAGCGGCTCCTCGCGCCGGGTCTCGCCGAGCAGCGCGCCCAGGCCGCGTCCGAGCGCTGGCGGCTTGCGCCGGGCGGCGGGGGCTGTGTTCACCGGGGCGTCGTCGCTCATGCAGCTTTCCTTCGTTCGGGCAGGCGGGCGATCAGTTCGCGTGCGAGCGCCATGTAGGCGCGGCTGCCGGGGCAGGTGTGATCGTAAACCAGCGCCGGCAGCCCGTGGCTCGGCGCTTCCGACAGGCGGACGTTGCGCGGGATGGTGGTCTCGAACACCAGCGGGCCGAGGCAGGAGCGCACGTCGTCCGAGACCTGATCGGTCAGGCGGTTGCGCCGGTCATACATGGTCAGCGCCACGCCGATGATGCCGAGATCGGGATTGAACCGCTGCTGCACCCGCTCCACCGTCTGCAGCAGCTGGCTGAGACCTTCCAGCGCGAAGAATTCGCACTGCAGCGGCACCAGCAGGGTATCCGCTGCCGCCAGCGCGTTTAGCGTCAGCAGGCCCAGCGAGGGCGGGCAATCGATGAAGCAGATGTCATGCTGGCTGTCCTGCGCCAGCGCCCGCCGCAGCCGGTCGGTGCGATTCTCGACCGCAACCAGCTCCACTTCCGCGCCGGAAAGGTCGACCGTCGCGGCGATCAGGTCCAGCCCCGGGATGCGGGTGGGCATGATGCATTCGGCGAGGGGCAGTTCGTCAACGATCAGGTCATAGGACGAACGCTCACGATCACCGGTCGAAACCCCGATGCCGGTCGAGGCATTGCCTTGCGGATCAAGGTCGATCAGCAGGGTTTTCCAGCCGGTTGCGGCCATGGCGGTGGCGACATTGATCGCCGTCGTCGTCTTGCCGACTCCGCCCTTCTGGTTGGCGATGGCTACCCGGATCACCGCTGGCTGTCCCTTTTCCGTGGTTTCTTGTCGAGAGGCCGCCGGACGAGATTGCCGACGATCACCCCCGCTTCGGGATCGGTGAGCGACTGTTCCACGTGAAACAGATGCTGCCAACCCTTGAACGCTTCCAGTTCGTGCGCCGCAGACCGCCCTTTCGGCAACAGCCAGATCGTGTCGCTTGTGGAAAATCGTGCGGATAGCGTGACAAGTTTTTCCAGCGGTGCGAAGGCCCGTGCCGAAATGGCGCGAACTTCGCGTGTCTCGACCGTTTCGAGCCTGGCACCGATCACCTGCGCGCGGTCCAGTCCCATGGCGATTCGCGCGCGCTCCAGCCAGTCGATTCGCCGGCTGCGCGATTCGACCATCAACACCTCGCATTCCGGCCGCAGCGCGGCGATCACCAGACCGGGGAATCCCGCGCCGGTGCCAAGGTCGAGCCAGGGCGACGATGTTTCACGTGGAACATGCGGCAGCAATTGCGCGCTGTCGGCGATATGGCGCTGCCACACCGCATCGAGGCTGGCGGCGGAGACAAGGTTCTGCCGCTCGTTCTCCTCGGTGAGCAGCGCGACAAGCTGTTCGAGCCGGGCCATGGCCGTATCATCGCATTCGGGGAGGGTGCGCAGCCATTCGCGCGCCTTGGTCTCGCTGTCGATCATGCCGCGCGCCGCCGTGCCTGGACCAGCAGCGCGGCGAGCGCTGCCGGGGTGACGCCGGGCACCCGGCCAGCGGCGGCGAGGGTGGCAGGCCGCGCCCTGGCCAGCCGCTCGACCATTTCGCGCGAAAGGCCGGGAATGGCTTCATAGGGAAAACCATCGCCCAGCGGCAGTGCCTCGCTGGCACGCAACTCGCGCAGTTCGCTGTCCTGCCGTGCCAGATAGGGGGCATAGGCACAGTCTTCGGCAACTTCATCGGCCATGTCGGCGTCCGAGACGACGGCATCGGCCATCCACGGACGCAAGGCAGCCAGATCGATCCCGCCGAAGCGCAGCCATTCGGCCATGGGAAGGCGGCCCGTATCGACGCGCACAGGCAAGCCGGCCTGCGCCAGTTCGGCCGCACCCAGTTCGCGCGCCAGTTCGGCTTCGAGCGTAGCGCGGCGGTTTTGCCGGTCAGCGAACCAGGTGGTGCGGGCCGGGCCGACGCAGCCGGCGGCTAGCGCCAACGGGGTCAGCCGGGTCGAAGCATTGTTGGCACGCAGCCGCAGGCGGTACTCGGCGCGTGCGGTAAGCATGCGATAGGGCTCGCTGACCCCTTGCAGGGTAAGGTCGTCGATCATCACCGCCATATAGCTGTTTGCCCGGTCCAGCGGAGCCGGCGGGCGCCCGAGGACCTCGGCAGCGGCGTGCATCCCGGCGACCAGTCCCTGAGCGGCAGCCTCTTCGTAGCCGGTGGTGCCATTGAGCTGGCCGGCGCAATAGAGGCCGGGAATTTGCCGCAGCTCCAGGCTGGGCCGCAGCGCGCGGGGATCGATGTGATCGTACTCGACCGCATAGCCGGGCACCGCCATGTCGACGTGCTCAAGCCCGTCCATCGTCCGCAGCATTGCAAGCTGAACGTCGGCAGGCAGCGAGGTGCTGATGCCATTGGGATAGACCAGCGGTGTGTCCAGCCCTTCGGGTTCAAGGAAGATCTGGTGCCCGTCACGATCGGCGAAGCGGTGGATCTTGTCTTCGATTGACGGACAGTAGCGCGGGCCCGAGGCTTCGATCGCGCCAGTGAACAGCGGCGAGCGATGCAGGTTGGCGCGAATCACGTCATGGCTGCGCGGATTGGTGCGGGTGATCGCGCAGAACACTTGCGGGTTCGCCCTGCCTTGCCCCATCGCCGACATGGTCCACGGCTCGGCGTCCGACCATTGCTCGCCCAGCCGGGCCCAGTCGATGGTGCGCCCGTCGAGCCGGGGCGGGGTGCCGGTCTTGAGCCGGGCCATCGGCAAGTCCGCCGCGCGAAGCTGTGCAGCGAGCCGTTGTGCCGAGGCTTCGCCGATGCGCCCGCCGGTCATCCGTTCCTCGCCGCGAAACAGGGTGCCGCCCAGAAAGGTGCCGGTGCATAGCACCACCGCACTGGCGACAAGCGCCGTGCCGTCGGCGAGGTCGACACCGGTGGCGCGGCCGCCTGCCATGCGCAGCGCCGCTGCCTCGCCCTGAACCTGGGTCAGGTCGCCCTGTTCGGGCAGCATGCGCTGGATCGCTGCCTTGAACAGGCGGCGGTCCGCCTGAACACGCGGGCCCTGCACGGCGCTGCCCTTGGAGCGGTTGAGCATGCGATAGTGAATCGCCGCGGCATCGGCGGCACGGGCGATCAGGCCATCGAAGGCGTCAACCTCGCGCACCAGATGTCCCTTGCCCAACCCGCCGATGGCCGGATTGCAGCTCATTGCGCCAATCGCGGCGAGGTCGAAGCTCACCAGCGCCACGCGCGCGCCCATCCGCGCGGCGACGGCGGCTGCCTCGACGCCGGCGTGCCCGCCGCCGATCACGATGATGTCGAATGCCTGCATTCCGCTTCCGTTACCGCAGAGCGCGAGTCCGGTCAAAGCGTGTGAGGGCTGGCGTGTTTCACGTGAAACATCACTTGCCGATGCAGAATCGTCCGAACAGGGCATCGAGCATGTCTTCGGTGGTCGTGCGGCCCAGCAGGCCATCGAAGGCGACGCGGGCCAGCCTGAGGCTCTCGGCGATGATCAGCGGGTCCGGCGCGGCTGCGCCTTCTTCAAGCGCCGTGGCGGCGCGGGTGAGCAGGCCGTGCTGGCGGGTGTTGAGCGCGGCTTCGCCGGGGCGGGGCAACGCCCGCCGAGCGGTGGCGACAAGATCATCGCGCAAAGCCGCCATGCCCGCGCCGGTCAGTGCCGAGACGCGGTGACGCGGGGTCAGCTTGGCGGGATGGCCCGCGCGGTCAGTCTGGGCCTCGATTTCCCACGCGCCCTCCGGACCTTCACCCTCCACGCCAAGCCACAACACCAGATCGGCCAGCGACAGTTCATTGCGCGCGCGGGCAATGCCGATGGCTTCGACCACGTCGTCGGTCGAATCAGCAAGTCCGGCGGTGTCGGCGAAAAGGAAGGGCAGGCCTGCCAATGCCACCGGGCGCGTCAGCACATCGCGCGTGGTGCCGGCGATGGGGGCGGTAATGGCAGCCTCGGCTTCAATCAAAGCATTGAAAAGAGTACTTTTACCGGCATTGGGCGGACCTGCCAGCACCACCCGGAACCCTTCGCGCAATGCCTCGGCCCGGGGGCGAGACAGCCAGTCGGCCAGTTCGCCGTGCAGCGCGGCCAGCCCTTCGGCGAAGCGGGGGGGCAGCGCGGCAACATCGTCCTCGTCGGCGAAATCGAGCACGGCTTCAACCGCAGCCGATTGCAGCAGCAGCCTCTCCCGCCAGGTTTCGACCTGCCGCGAGAACGCGCCGCCGGCCATGGCCATGGCGCTGCGGCGTTGCAGCTCGGTTTCGGCGGAGAGCAGGTCGGCCAGCCCTTCCGCTTCGGCGAGATCGATCTTGCCGTTGGCGAACGCTCGGCGGGTGAACTCGCCGGGCAATGCGGGGCGCAGGCCGGGCAGGGCGGAGAGCGCTGTGGACAGCGCGGTGACCACCGCCCGGCCACCATGGCAATGCAGTTCCGCCGTATCTTCGCCCGTGGCGGTGCCGGGGCCGGGTAGCCAGAGCACCAAGGCGCGGTCGATCACAAGGCCGCCGGCATCGCGCAGCACGACGAACCGGGCCATGCGCGGTACTGGCAGTTGACCGGCCAGCTGCCGCAAGGCTTCACCCGCCTGTTGCCCGCTGATGCGGATGACGCCGATGGCAGCAGGCGGTGCTCCGCTGGAGAGGGCGAAAATCGTATCACTCATCGCGGCGCTTCTAGCGCCCGCCGCGCCTCAAGGCGAGCTTGGGCACCTGCTGCCCGCTCTCCAGCGCCGCCCCGCGTCCCGAGAGCGAGGAGTTGGTCATGAAATAGCGGTGCAGGTTGAACGAGGCCTCACCCTTTGGCAGGCGGTGGTATGATCCGTCCGGCTCCAGCAGCCAGCTTTGCTCGGTATCGAGCAGGTTGGCCATCATCACCTGATCGAGCACCTGATCGTGGACCGTGGCATTGCCGATCGGCACCAGAACTTCCACCCGGCGGTCAAAGTTGCGGCTCATCGCGTCGGCGGAGGAGATATAGAGCCGGGCTTCGCCGTTGGGCAGTTCGGCACCGTTGGCGAAAGCCCAGATCCGGCTGTGTTCCAGAAACCGGCCGATGATCGACTTGACGACGATGTTCTCCGACATGCCCGCCACGCCGGGCTTGAGGCAGCAGATGCCGCGCACCACCAGGCTGACCTTCACCCCCGCGCCGCTCGCCGCGTAGAGCTGCTCGATCAGCTCGGGATCGGTCAGCGAATTGAGCTTGGCCCAGATAGCCGCCGGCTTGCCCGCTTCGGCATTGAGGCGCTCCTGCTCGATGCAGCGGTAGAGCTCCTGCCGCAAGCCGAGCGGGGAAATAGCCAGTATTTCCAGCTCTTTGGGTTCGACATAACCGGTGATGAAATTGAACAGCCTGCCAGCATCACGCCCGGAGCGCGGGTCGGCGGTGAAGAAGCTGAGGTCGGTATAAATGCGCGCGGTCAGCGGGTGATAGTTGCCGGTGCCGAAGTGGCAATAGGTCCGGTAGCTGTCGCCTTCGCGCCGCACCACCATCGATACCTTGGCGTGGGTCTTCCAGTCGACGAAGCCGTAGATCACCTGCACCCCGGCGCGTTCCAGCTGGCTGGCCCAGAGCAGGTTCTGCTCCTCGTCGAAGCGCGCCTTCAGCTCTACCACCGCAGTTACCGACTTGCCCGCCTCGGCCGCCTGGATCAGCGCGGCGATCACCGCCGATTGCTTTCCGGCGCGGTAGAGCGTCTGCTTGATCGCGATGACATCGGGATCTTCCGCCGCCTGGCGCAGGAAATCGACCACCACCTCGAAACTCTCGTAGGGGTGATGGATGACGATGTCCTTCTCGCCGATGGCGGCGAAGCAGTCGCCGTCATGTTCGAGAATGCGTTCGGGATAGCGCGGGCTGTAGGGCTCGAACTTCAGTTCGGGCCGGTCTTCCTCGACAATCGCGGAAAGGCCGGCGACGCCGATCAGCCCGTCGGTCTTGATCACCAGCGCGTGGTCGAGCGACAGCTGGTTGCGCAGCATCTGTTCGGCGGCAGGATCGAAATCGCCCTGCAGCTGCAGCACCACCACCGAGCCCCGGCGGCGGCGCTGGATCGCAGTGCGGAAATAGCGGACGAGGTCTTCGGCATCTTCCTCGATCTCGATGTCGCTGTCGCGCAGCACCCGGAAGGTGCCGTGGCCAAGCACGTCAAAACCGGGAAACAGTTGTCCGGCGGCGCGGCGGATCAGGTTTTCGATGCTGATATAGACCGCTGCCTCACCCGGCAGGCGCACGAAGCGCGGCAGGGCATGGGGCAGCAGCACCATTTCCATCACCGGCGCGCGGTCCGACGAGCGCCGCAGCGAGAACAGCACGCCGATCCCCTGGTTGGCGACAAAGGGAAAGGGGTGGGCCGGATCGATCGCCTGTGGGGTGATGATCGGCAGGACGTGTTCGCGCACGTAGCCGTCCAGCCACGCGCTGCCGGCCGCGTCGAGCGGCTCCTGCCCAACCACGGCGATGCCGACGCCAGCCAGTTCGCCCTGCAACTCGCGCCAGATCCGCTGCTGTGCCTGGCCGAGTTCAAGCACCGCGCGGTGAGTGGCGGCAAGCTGCTGCGTCGGGGTGAGTCCGTCGATCGACACCTGTTCGATCCGCCGCCGCACCTGCCCGGCCAGCCCGGCGACGCGCACCATCAGGAATTCGTCAAGGTTGCTGCCGGAGATTGACAGGAAACGCAGCTGTTCCAGCAGCGGATAGTCAGGATTGCGCGCTTCGGCCAGAACGCGGTGGTTGAAGGCCAGCCAGCTCAGTTCGCGGTTGAAGAAGCGGGCACCGTAACTGGAAGAACTGCCGCTGCCGACATTGACCACTGCGCTGTTCATCCATCCCCGCCCGAATCACAATTCGCGCCAGTATCGGCGCTGCAGGTTACAGACGAATGACAGTCTGTGCAGTCTCTTACTCGGTATACCGCGCGCGCAGGCTGCGGATTTCCGTCGGGCCGAGCCCCAGTTCCGCCTTGAGGTAGCCATCGACAGAGCCCCATTTCGCCTCGATCTCCTCCAGCGCGAAGCTGAGGAAGGCCTTGCCCTCGGCCGTCTTGAGCGGCTGCGGCTTCTGGCTGGGGGCGCGCTGGTAGCTGGCGAACATCGCCGCGACCGGATTGGCGGCGGCCATGCCCGGGTCGATCTTCGGCATCTCGTTTTCCGGGCGGCGATAGGCGGTGGACAAGTGATAGTCCGCGATGATCGTTTCGCGCGGCGCGCCAAGGGCGGAAAGCACCATGGCCGTGGCGAAACCGGTGCGGTCCTGCCCGGCGGAGCAATTGTAGACCAGCGGCCCCTCGCCGCGCAGCAGCTTGGCGAAGATCAGCCGCAATTGCGGGGCGAGCATGGTCGGGAAGCCGCGATAGGTTCCTTCCATGCCGCCGGCGACGTGCAGGCTGGCCATCGAATAGCCCACCGCCGCATAGGGCACTCCGTCGATCCGGCTGGGGGCCAGCACTCGCTCTTCGTCCGACCGCAGGTCGACCATGTTGGCAAGGCCCAGCCCGGCGATGCGACTGCGATCCGCCTCGGTGAGCAGCGGCGTGCCGCCCGAGCGGTAGATCAGCCCCCAGCGCACATGTTTGCCGCCAGCCACGCCATAGCCGCCGATGTCGCGAAAGTTCGATCCGCCCTCCAGCGGCAGCAGCCGCTCGGCTACCCGCGCTGTCTCGCCGGTGCGGGCGTTGCGCAGCAGCACATAGCTGCGTGCAGTGCTGCCATCGGCGATGCTGGCGCTGCCATCGCGATCACGCGCCGCCACCAGCCGCGCGCGGGCCGCTGGCACATCGGCGCGGTCGGCCACCAGCACGTCGACCGGATCGGGCGAGGTCCAGTGCACCGCCAGCGCTCCGGCGGAGTCGCGCTCGGCTGTCGGCCCGGCAGGCGGTGCCGCCAGAACCGGGGCGGCGAACAGCGCGGCTGCCAGAGCGGCGGCGGCTTGGTGCGTGCGGATCATCAGTCTCTCCCTGTCGCGGCCTGCCCCGGTTACATCTTCACGCTGAGTTCGACGCCGAAGGTGCGCGGTTCGTTGAACAGTCCCGTACCGCCAGCCAGCGGGCTGAACGAGCGGTAGTAGGCGTGCTGTTCATTGAACAGGTTGCGCGCCCAGGCGGCAAGCGTGAACTGCGCGCCGTTCGCACCCAGCGCCACATCGGCCAGCGCGAGACGACCGTTGACGATGAACGCCTTGTCCCCCTTCGGCTGGGCAATGGTCACCGCGCCGGTCGTGGTGTTGAAGCCGGGGTCGGTATAGTTGGCGAAATAGCCCGAATCGTAGTTGGCATCGAGGTGCGCGACCAGCCGCGCGCCGGCCAGCGGAACTTCATAGTCGATCGCCCCGCTGGCGGCGTGTTCGGGGGTGTAGATCGCATAGATCGGGATCGGCACGGTGATGAAGGCACCGTTGGCCTGCGGGAAGGGGTTGACCGTCGCCGGGATGGTCACCTTGCTGTAGGCATAGCTGGCCGAAAGCGTCAGCCCGGGCATGGGGGCCAGGGTGAAGTCCGCCTCGATGCCGCGCATCTTGCCGGTGCCGGGGGCATTGGTCGTTTCGGTGGTGGTGCGTGTGGTGGTCAGCAGGACGCCGTTGACGATCTGCTGGTACTGCGCGCTGAAATCGAGCTGGATCGCCTTGTAGGTGCCGGCATAGGCAGCGACGTTGAACCGGGCGCGCTTGTCCCAGAACTCGGTCTTGGCACCCACTTCGAACATCGAGACGGTTTCGGGATTGAACGGGGCATAACGCAGCGAACGCGAATTCGCCCCGCCTGATTTGTAGCCGGTACTCCACTTGCCGTAGAAGTGGACATCGCGCGAGGCATCGAACGCCAGGTTGACCAGCGGATCGAACCGCGACCAGCTTGCCTGCAGTCCGCGCGGTGCGATCACGCCATCGACGTTCGGCACGGCGTTGTTGACGATGAACAGTTCGCCCGCCTTCTTGTCATGGGTGTAGCGCGCACCCAGCGTCAGGTGGAGGATGTCGTCGCCCACCGGCGGGGTCCAGGTCATCTGGCCGAATGCGCCGAGGCTGTCGGTGGTGACGCGGCTGGCCCGGTCGATGCGCTGGGTCGCCGGATCGATGGTGAGCACCGAGTAGGCGGTGCCGGCGGCATTGCTCACGGTCAGGGTATTGAAAGCCTGGGCGTTGTCTTCCACCTTTTCGCGGTAATAGAGCAGCCCGCCGACGAATTTCACGCGCGGCAGATCGCCGATGGCCTGCAGTTCGGTGCTGAACTGGTGCTGCCGGAACATGGCGAGGCTGTATCGGCCGAAGCCCACATTGGTGAAATTGGCCGAGGCACCGATCGCCGAGGCAATGCCCGAACCGTTGTCGAACTGCGACTGGTTGAGCTTGCGGTAAGAGGTGATCGATTTGATCTGCAGCGTGGGCGAGGCCTGCCAGTCCAGCGTCAGCCGGTGCCCGTGGGTCTTGCCGACGCTCAGCTGCTGCGGAGCGCCTACAACCGTCGTATCGGCCCGTTCGGGCTGGAGCGGGGTGATCGGTGCACGCAGCAACGATCCGGCAGAAGTTGCCTGGGCATAGAGCGGGGTCGATCCGTCGTAGGAAATGTCGAACGAATAGTCGGCGCTGAAGCTTTCCGCCGGCTGCCACAGCGCCTGCGCGTGCAAGCCGCGCTTGTCGGCGACATTGAAGTCCTCTGCCCCGGGGAGCGGGTTGTCGACCGTGCCATTGCGGCGCAGCACCAGCGCATCGAACTTCAGCGACAGATCATGGAACTTCGGCAGGTCAAGGTGCAGCTCGCCCTTGTGGCTGCCATAGTTGCCCACGCCGGCCAGCGCGCGCAGCTTGAATTCGCCGCTGGGCTTGCGGGTGACGATGCTCACCGCGCCGCCTTCGGTGTTGCGGCCGAACAGGGTGCCTTGCGGCCCCTTGAGCACTTCGATCGCCTCGACATCGTAGATCGCCGAACCAAGGCCCTGCGCACGGCCCAGGTAGACACCGTCGATATAGACACCCACGCCCTGATCGCGCGCCGGCTGGTTGCTGTCGGACAGCACGCCGATGCCGCGGATGTTCATCACCAGCGCCGATCCGCGCGAAAAGAACGGCGCGACTCGCAGCGAGGGGATTGCCCCGTCGCCCAGATCGAGCAGCGACTGCACGTGCCGGTTGGCAATCTGGTCGCCGTTTAGCACCGAGATCGCGATAGGCGTGGTCTGCAGGCTGGCCGGACGCTTTTCTGCGGTGACGACGATGTCGTTCAGTCCGTCGTCGGTCGCCACGGCCTCCGCGGCATCGGCTGCCGGGACATCGGCAGCATGGGCGGCGGTGCCGAACGCGGCGATGGCCAGCACGGCGGTTGCAGACAAGGCAGCCGACCGGACCCGGCGCGACATGGAAATGGACATGCGAGAACCCCCTGTTGTGTCGGGGCCTCCACTAGGCAGGTCGGATTTCAGGTTGACGCCAGTTTGGCTACGGAATCGTGACAGCCTGGCGACCGGGCTGTCGGCAAACTGTTA
>JAGWTB010000122.1 GCA_028869175.1 Sphingomonadales bacterium | reverse complement strand
CCGCAGAAGGCGTGGAAACCGATGCCGAACTGGCGATGGTGCGCAAGCTGGGCTGCAAGAAGATCCAGGGCTACTACTTCGGTCGCCCGATGTCCGCCGTGGATGCGGGTCAACTGTTCCACCAGCCGATCTACGGGCGCAACGCCAGCTGAAGCAACGTTTGCCGCAGCGGGGAGCGACTGATGCGGTCGCGGTAATGCCGATCCCGGATGGCCGGACTTCGGACGGGATCAGGCGGCGACCAATCCCCGGATCGCGCTTTCGAACAACGCGCGGCCATCGGTGCCGCCGTGGGCCGATTCGACCACCCGTTCGGGGTGCGGCATCATCCCCAGCACGTTGCCAGCCTGGTTCAGCACCCCGGCGATCTGCCGGGCGCTGCCGTTGACGTCCTCGGCATAACGGAAGGCAACACGGCCTTCGCCTTCCAGCCGGTCAAGCGTGGCTTCGTCGACGAAGTAGTTGCCGTCATGGTGGGCGACCGGAATGGTGATGGTCTGGCCCGCGCTGTAGCCGGCGGTGAACAGCGTCTGGCTGTTCTCCACGATCAGTTTCGCATCGCGGCAGACGAAACGGATGCCGGCATTGCGCAGCAGCGCGCCGGGCAGCAGCCCCGATTCGGTCAGTACCTGAAAGCCGTTGCACACGCCCAGCACCGGCACGCCGCGCCCTGCCGCCGCGATCACCGCCTGCATGATCCGCGAGCGTGAGGCGATCGCGCCGCAGCGCAGGTAATCGCCATAAGAAAAGCCGCCGGGCAGGGCGATGAAGTCCAGCCCCTCCGGCAGGTCAGCGTCGCCGTGCCAGACGCGGTGCGGGGCCGTTCCCGAAACCTTCTCCAGCGCATCGGCCATGTCCCGGTCACAGTTCGAACCGGGAAAGGTGATGACCGCGGAGCGGAACGCGCTCATGATGCCACCCGTTCGATGCGGAAGTTTTCGATCACGGTGTTGGCCAGCAGCTTGCGGCACATGTCTTCCAGCGAGGCGTCGGTAACCGTATCGGCCACTTCCAGCTCGATGAACCGGCCGACGCGCACGTCGTTCACCCCTGCGAAGCCCAGTCCTTCCAGCGAGTGGTGGATCGCACGGCCCTGCGGGTCGAGCACCCCGTTCTTGAGGCTGACATAGACGCGGACCTTCATGGCGAAGCCTTTCGGGAATAGGGCAGGGGACTCGGCGCGAGCCTATGCCTCCTCTGCGCCGTCGGGGCAAGGCGGCGCTGCCGTTTTGCCCCGCAAAGGCGCGCTTCGCCGCGACGATAAGCGTGCCGTCATGCGGCAAGCCGCTGCAATCCAACTGGCCTCGCCTCGTCCCCTGCGCCATACCCCGGACCAAAGCACAGGAGAGAGAAACGCCATGGCCACCCCCGGAGCAAGACTGCGCGCCCTGATCGACAAGGGCGAACACTTCATCGCCGGCGAAGCCTTCAGCGCGCTGACCGGGCGTATCGCCCAGCATGTCGGCTTTCCGGCGGCCTACATGGGCGGCCATGCCTGCAGCGCGTTCCATTACGCGGTGCCCGATAACGGGGTGTTCAGCCAGGTGGAGATGATCGAGCAATCCGCCCGCATCGCCCAGGTCCTGGATATTCCGCTGATCGCCGATGCCGATACGCTGGGCGAGACGGTGGCCGATGCCTATCACTTCACCCGCCGCTACATCCGTGCCGGGGTGGGCGGATACCACGTGGAAGACGAGGTGAACCCCAAGCATTCGCGCTATGTCAACGGCCTGTGCTCGATTGCCGACATGCAGGCGCGGATCGACGCCGGCGTGCGGGCGCGGCGCGACGTGGGGCAAGACTTCGTCATCATCGCCCGCTGCGATGAACTCTATCCCAGCGAGCGCGGCGGCGGCGGCACTGGCAGTCTTGAGGAAGCGATCCGCCGCGGCCAGGCCTATGTCGAAGCCGGGGCTGACGTGCTGTTCTTCCCGCCCATGCCCACCCAGGTGCCCGAACTGGTCAAGGCCTTTCCCAACGTCCCGGTGGCGACCATGGGCTTCACCATTCCCGGCGCTGCATTCAACATGGCGACTGGCACCGGCTGGATTGGTGCAGCGAAGCTGCACCTCGCCCGCCAGCGCGAACTGTTCGAGACGGGCAAAATGAGCATTGCCCCCGAAGACATGGCCTTCCCCGAGAAGTACGAACTGATCGACCAGCCATTCTACGATGACCTGATCGCGGAATGGGCTGACAAGACCGGCCGCCAAAGCCGGCCCAACAGCGCGCGCTGATCGGTGGGGCCCCCTGATCCAACGGTGCTCGGGGCCCTTCTGCAACTGGTGCGCGAGACGCTGGCTATGCAGCCCGGCCGGCTGCTGGTGCTGGGCATCTGCGGTGCACAAGGCAGCGGCAAGTCGACGCTGGCCGGGGAGCTGGCCCGCGACTTGCTTGCGGAGGGCATAGCCACGGCGCAGCTTTCACTCGACGATCTCTACCTGCCGCGCGCCGCTCGGCTTCGACTGGCATCGGAAGTGCACCCCCTGTTCGCCACGCGCGGGGTGCCAGGTACGCACGACGTGGATCTGGGGCTGGCAGTGCTGGATGCAATCGAGCGCGGTGAGGCGGTGCCGCTCCCGCGTTTCGACAAGGCGCGCGACGAGCCGGTGCCACGCGCCGAATGGCCGCGCGCGGCGGAACAATGCCGGGTGCTGGTTCTCGAAGGCTGGTGTCTGGGCGCATGGCCGCAGGCGCAAGCAGACCTGCGCGATCCCGTGAACGAGCTGGAGCGTGTGGAAGATCCGCAAGGCCTCTGGCGTGCCTATGCCAATGCAGCGCTCGGCGGCGCTTACCGGGCCTTGTTCGACCGGGTGGACCGCCTCGCCCTGCTCGCCGCACCCGGTTTCGAAGTCGTGGCCGGCTGGCGCGGCGAACAGGAACAGGTCCTGCGCGGTCGGCCCGATGCCCCGGCGGCGATGGACGAAGCGGCCATTGCCCGGTTCATCCAGCATTACGAGCGGCTGACCCGCCACATCCTGCGCGAAATGCCGCCGCGTGCGGACTTGCTGGTGCGGTTGGATAAACGACGCAGACCGGTGGAGATCGTGCGCCGCCAGCAGGCATAAAATCTGCCGTTCAGGGCTTGGCCACCGCTCCCGCAGGCTTCGGTTCGTCCACGCCTTCGGGCAGCACCGTTACCACCACCGCGCCATTGGCTGTCAGATAGCGCCGGGCGAGGTCCTGCAACTGCTCGGCGGTAACCGCCTTGACCCGGTCGATGGCGTGGACCTGCCGGTCGATATGATCGGGCTCGGTCTGCGCGCGCGAGACGATGCCCAGCCAGCCGCGGTTGTTCTTGATGAGGTTCTCGAACATCTCGATCAGCGGCTGGCGCGCGCGTTCGAGCAGGTCGGCAGGCACCGGTTTGTCGCGCAGCGCGGCGATGGTCTCGGCAATGGCTGCTCGCGTGGCAGGGGCTTCCTTCACGTCGACTCCGGCCGTGATGGTGAAGGTACCGTAATTGTCCCAGCTGCGCGAAAGATCACTGCTTGCGCCGGGGCTGTAGGCCTTGCCCAGCTTTTCGCGCAGCACGTCGGTCAGCATGATCTGGACGACGCGTTGGAGCATGTTGAACTGCTGCTTCGCCGCCGGATCGTCGTCGCCGCGCGTCGGCCAGGTGAAGCGGATGAGCGCCTGGTCTGCCGCGCCCGTGTGGCGGAGCAGGCGGGGGCTGCGGTCGGCGGTGAAGGGGCGCTTGCGCTGGTCGGCATCGGTGCGGAAATCAGCCTCGCGCGCGGGCAGAGCGCCCAGCGTCCTGCCGACCAGCGCAATCGCCTGATCCTCGTCCACATCGCCGACGATGCCGACCTCGATCGCGCCATGGGTCAGCCGGTCAGCAATGTCGCGCTTCAGCTTGTCAAAGGTCAGCGTGCGGTAGTTCTCGACTTTCTGCAGGGTGAATCGCGGATCGTAGTCGGACAGGATGCCTTCGATCTGGTTGTCCAGCGCCGATTGCGGCGTCGCGCGCATCTGGGCGAAGAAGTTGTTGACCCCCAGCCGGTACTGAACCTCACCTTCGTTGCGATAGCCGGGATCGGTGACGAACGCGGCAAAGAGCTGCAACTGCCGCTCCAGATCGCGCTTGGTCGTGGAGGTGGTGGACGAGAACACTTCGGGCGTGGTGCCCAGCGCCATCCCCACCGAGCGCCCGGCGTTGAGCGATTGCAGCGCGTCCTGGCTATGCTTGCCCAGCCCGCCGGCCGGAATGAACGGAGCCATTTCCACCGCTAGCGGATTGGTGCGCGTCGCCAGCCGGTCACCGCCGTCCAGCGACATCTGCACGATCACCCGGTCCGTTTCCAGATCGGTCCGCTTGATATTGAGCCGCACCCCGTTGGCAAAGCGGACCTGCCGGATGCCCAGCTGCGGTTCGCGTCCATCGCTGACCACGCTGCCGGGCGTGCCGAAACTGGTATAGGCAAACTCGGCCGCCGCTTCGGTCTGCTGGCGCGGCAGCGGGGCGGCCATGGCTTCCGCCCAGGCGGCGCGGATCGCCGCCTCGCCGCCTTCGGGCGCTACCCGGCCCTGGAAGCGGAGCAAAGGCTCCACCAATGGCACCGCCTCGCGTTTCAGCGCCGCCAGCACGCTGGCGGGGGTAATCTTCGGCGCGAAGGCATCGAACCGGGCGAGCGATTCCTGCGGGGTAACCGGCACCTTGTCATCACGGATCAGCGCGAAGACGGCGCGCAGCAAGGCGGCATTGGCGCGGGTATCGGCCAGATCGACTTCGTTCTGCAGGGCGTTGCGCACGTTGGCGACCTGCTCGGCCACTTCGGGCGCGGTGAAGCCGTGGGCCAGCGCGCGGCGGTATTCGGTGGCAGCGGCGACCAGCCCGCGCCGCCACTTGCGGTCAGTGCTTTCGATGACAAGGTTGGTCGTCCGGCCCACCTTGAACACCCCGCCGGTGCCGAAGCCCGCGCCGCGAAACGGCGGGTCGGGCTGGCGGGCCAGGCTGAGCAGGCGGCGATTGAGCACACCGTAGCCGAGTGTGCGCAGCAGATCTTCCTGCCGCTGGGCCAGGGTGTCGGGTTCGTCTGGCCATGGCCCGTTGCGCGATGCGGTCACTCGCTCCGACAGGGCGGGATCGATGTAGATGGCGGTCCGTCCCTTGTCCGCCGGACGCAGCGGCCCGGCAGCGGGCTGTGGCTCGGCGGGCGCGGGCGACCAGTCGGCGAACCTGGCGCGGATTGCGGCTTCCACCTGCGCCGGATCGAAATCACCGACCACCACCACGACAGTCTTGGCCGGAACATATTCGCGCCGCCAGAAGGCGCGCAGTCCGTCGCTGGTGGCGGCCCCGACCGTCTCGGCAGTGCCGATCGGGAAGCGCGCCGGGTAGCGAGCGCCGGGAGCGGCGAACTGCGCCTGATCGACGGCATTGCGGTATTGCCATGAATTCCGGTCGCGCTTTTCGGCCAGCACCACACCGCGCTCGCGCGCCACCGCGTCCGGTGCGATGGTCAGCTCGCTCGCCGTCTCGCGCATCAGCATCAGCGCGGTATCGAGCAGCGCCGGATCGTTCTTCGGCAGGTCGAGCATGTAGGTGGTCTGCTCGAAGCTGGTCTGCGCGTTGGTATCCGCGCCGAAGGCCAGGCCATCGCGCTCAAGCAGGCGGACCATCTCGCCCTCGGGCACATGGGTGGAACCGTTGAATGCCATATGCTCGACAAAGTGAGCATAGCCCTGCTCGCCCTCGTTCTCGTCGAGCGAACCTGCCTGCACTTCCATCCGCACCAGCGCGGTGCCCTTGGGCGTGGCATTGCGGCGGATGACGAAGCGCATGCCGTTGTCCAGCTTGCCGAACCGGTAGGCGGGATCGACCGGCAGGTCGCTCGCCATGAAGGCCCAGTCAGGCTTTGGCCGCGGCGCGTGGCTCGCTGCAGAGGCGACATGCCGGGCCTGCGGGGCGCAGCCAGCAACGGCGATGACGGAAAGACTGGCGATCAGGACGGCGCGAAACTGCATCCGCGCTAGGTGGCGGAATTGGCGCGCGCGGGCAAGGGGAGAGGGTGACATGCTCCTCCGCTGAAGCGGAGGGGCAGGCAACAGACTCTCGGCCTTACTTGCCGCGCAGCTTGCGGTGGTTGTTCAGGTCCAGCACTTCGCTGGGGCCATCGTTTTCCAGCAGGCCAAGCCGCCGGGCGACTTCCTGGTAGGCTTCTTCCTCGCCGCCCAGATCGCGGCGGAAGCGGTCCTTGTCGAGCTTTTCGCCGGTGGTCATGTCCCACAGGCGGCA
>JAGWTB010000121.1 GCA_028869175.1 Sphingomonadales bacterium | reverse complement strand
AACGATGGCCGCGGCCACATCGCCGGTGATTGCTGCCTCAAGCGGATCGGCGGAGCGCTGAAAGCCATCGGCGCGCGCCCGCGCGACATCGCCGCGCGCTATGGCGGTGAGGAATTCGTCCTGCTGCTGCCCGAAACCGATGCAAAGGCAGCGCTGCATCTGGCCGAACAGGTCCAGCAGGCCATCGCCGACCTGGCGATCACGCATGGTCATGGCCATGCGGGAGCTGTGGTTACCGCCAGCATCGGCGTCGGCACCGTGCTACCTGCCCGGGGTTCGGATTCCGCCAGCTTTGTCGAAGCTGTCGACCGGTTGCTCTACACTGCCAAACAGAATGGCCGTGACCGGATCGAAGCTGCCAGGCTGTAACCGCACCCCGCCCGAGCGCTATCCACTCACCTCCCCCGCCGGGCGCTTGCCCGGCAGGCGGGGCCGTGCAACCCTTGGGCTGAACGGAAGAACAGCGGCGGGGAGACAAGGCGCATGGGCACCATCGAACGCGGGGCAATCGCGGTGGACATCGCTGCACGCGAGGCGCAGGTGATCGGCGACGGGCCGCGGATCGAGCCGCTCGGCGTCAAAGCGATGAGCCGGGACCAGATCGACCTGTGCATCGGCATCCGCGCTTCGGTGGGGGTCGATACCGATCCCAACCTTATTCCCGAATACATGCGCACGATGATCCGCCACCCCGGCATCTTCCGCTGCCAGATGGAACTGGGCACGGTGCTGTTCCAGGGCTCGATCCCGGCGCGCGAGCGCGAACTGGCGGTGCTGCGCGTCGGCTGGCTGACCCGTGCCCCTTATGAGTGGGGCCAGCATGTCACTATCGCCCGGCGCTATGGCGTGACGACCGAGGAAATCGAGCGCGTGACCCAAGGCTCGGCCGCGCCGGGCTGGAGCGAGCATGACCGCGCCATTCTGCGCGGTGTGGAAGAACTGCTGGGCGATCAGGCGATTTCGCAGGCAACCTGGGACGTGCTGGCGGCAAGCTGGAATGAGGAACAACTCATCGAGTTTCCGATGATGGTCGGCCAGTATGTCGCGACCGCCTATGTCCAGAATTCGCTGCGGGTGCGCCTGACCGAGGTCAACCCCGGCCTCAGCCTCCGCTGACCATGCGCGACCAGGACATCGAGGCGCGCCATGCACAGGTGCTGGGCAGCGGCCAGCGCATCGCGCCGCTGCAATCGGAGCAGTTCCCGCCCGAGGCGACCGACCTGTCCAGCCGGATGCGGAGCACGCTGGACTATGCGGACGAGAACCCCGTCCACCACTATTTCGCCACCATGGCGCATCACCCCGACCTGTTCCGCTGCCAGATGGAAACCGGAATGCTGTTGCTGGGAAAAAGCGCGATCCCGCCGGACGAGCGCGAACTGGCCGTGCTGCGCACCGCCTGGCTCTGCCGCGCGCCATACGAATGGGCCGAACACGTCGCACTGGCGCGGCGCTTTGGCGTGAGCGCCGATGAAATCGCCATGGTTCGTCAGGGCTCCACTGCCGCCGGCTGGGACAGCCACCGCCGCGCGCTGCTGCGGGCGGTAGAAGAACTGCTCGACGACAAGGCCATCACCGACGCCACCTGGCAGACGCTCGCTGCGCGGTGGGACGCGAAGCAGATGATCGAACTGCCGGCGTTGGTCGGCCAATATCACGCGGTGGCACTCGTCCAGAACAGCCTGCGCATCGCGCTGAACGAGGGGAGCGAGGGCTTGCGAGCGGGGTAACGAGCGAAACCCCTTCTCCCCTATCCTGCCCTGCGCTAAGCTCTCCATCATGGACCCGGCAGCCGCCAGCCTTGCCCCGCCGCGCCGCGCTTACCGGCACCGCTGGCCGACGCGGGTGTGGCATTGGGCAAACCTCATCGTCGTCACCATCATGCTGATGAGCGGGTTGATGATCCTCAACGCCCATCCCCGGCTCTACTGGGGGCATTACGGGGCCAATGCCGATCATGCCTGGCTGGTTATCGGCGGCGGCCGGTTTCCGGCACTGCCGGGCTGGATGACCATTCCATCGTATTACAGCCTGTCCGCCGCGCGGATCTGGCACTTCGCTTTCGCCTGGCTACTGGTGCCCTTGCTGATCGGCTACCTTCTGTGGTCGCTGCTCGGCGGCCATTTGCGGCGCGACCTGTGGCTGTCGCGCGACGAGAGACGGGCCTCGGCGCTCTGGCACGATCTGCGTGAACATGCCGCGCTGCGCTTTCCCAAGGGAGAGGCAGCGCTGCGCTACAACCTGTTGCAGAAACTGCTCTACGGGCTGGTGCTGCTGGTGCTGCTGCCGCTGATGGTGGCGAGCGGACTGGCCATGGCCCCGGCAATGGACGCGGCCTGGCCGTGGCTGGTAGACCTGCTGGGCGGCCGGCAATCGGCGCGCTCGCTGCATTTCATTGCCGCCATGGGGCTGGTCAGCTTCACCTTGATCCATCTGCTGGCGGTGCTGCTCGCGGGCCCATGGAACCATGTCCGCGCCATGCTGACCGGCTGGTTCGCCGTGCCGCAGGAGAACGGAACATGACGCTACGGCTGACCCGGCGCGGACTGATCGGCGGCGGCGGAGCCCTGTTGCTGTCCGGCTGTGACCGGTTGAGCGAGGCCCCCGCCGCCAAGAGCCTGATGCAGCGCGCCGAAGGGCTGACCATGCGCAGCCAGCGCTGGCTGATGGGAGATGCCCTCGCCCGTGAATTTGCCGAGGCGGACATGTCGCCGGTGTTTCGCGCCAACGGCTCCACCTCGGTTGATGACGCCGCTTACCGCGCCCATGCCGCGCAGGGCTTTGCCCGTTGGGCGCTGGTGGTGGACGGGCTGGTCAAACGTCCGCTCGTGCTGCCGCTTGCCGCGCTGAAGGCCATGCCGCAGCGGCGACAGATCACCCGGCACGATTGTGTCGAGGGGTGGAGCGCGATCGGCCAGTGGCAAGGGCCGCAGCTGGCGCAGGTGCTGGCCATGGCCGGGCTGCTCCCCGCCGCGCGCTACGCGGTGTTCCACTGTGCCGACCGGATCGGCGGCGCGCCCTATTATGAATCGATCGACCTCATCGATGCCTTCCACCCGCAGACCATCCTGGCCTGGCAGATGAACGGGCACCCCCTGCCGCTCGAACACGGCGCGCCGCTGCGGCTGCGGGTTGAGCGGCAACTGGGCTACAAGCAGGCCAAATATGTCATGCGCATCGAACTGGTGGCCAGCCTTGCCAGCCTGTTCGGCGGCAAGGGCGGCTACTGGGAAGATGCGGGAGACTACGCCTGGTATGCAGGAATTTGACGGGGTCGACCTGCCCCTGATCAGACCCCCTGCGGCGCGGCATCCCCGCCCGAGAAACGCTTGCCGGCGCGCGGCACGGCCGAACCCCTGACCGCTGCCGGGCGGGCATTGCCCGCAGGCCGGTCAGGCCGGTCAAGCTTGCCGCTGTCGAGCAGCTCGCGGATTTCCTCGCCGGTCAGCGTCTCGTGTTCAAGCAGGGCTTCGGCCAGCAAGTGGAGCTTGTCCTCCTGCGCCTTGAGGATTTCGGTCGCACGGGCGTGGGCACCATCGACCAGACCGCGGATTTCGCTGTCGATCAGCTTGTTGGTCTCATCCGACATCATCAGCCGCTGGCTGCCGCCATAATCGAGGTAGCCTTCCTGCGTATCCTCATACTGCAGCGGGCCGAGCTTGTCCGACATGCCCCATTTGGTGACCATCGAACGCGCGAGTCCGGTGGCATACTGGATGTCCGACGACGCGCCCGAAGAGACCTTGTCGTAGCCGAAGATCAGCTCTTCCGCCACGCGGCCACCCATCGAGACGGACAGGTTCGCGTGCATCTTGTCGCGGTGATAGGAATAGCTGTCACGCTCGGGCAGGCGCATGACCATGCCCAAGGCCCGGCCGCGCGGGATGATCGTGGCCTTGTGGATCGGATCGCTGGCCGCCTCGTTCACCGAGACGATGGCATGGCCCGCCTCGTGATAGGCGGTCATCTTCTTCTCGTCCTCGGTCATCACCATGGAGCGGCGTTCCGCCCCCATCATGACCTTGTCCTTGGCGTCCTCGAACTCCTGCATGGCCACCAGCCGCTTGTTGCGGCGCGCGGCGAGCAGGGCGGCTTCGTTGACCAGATTGGCAAGGTCCGCGCCGGAGAAACCGGGCGTGCCGCGCGCGATGGTGCGCGGGTTGACGTCGGGGGCCAGCGGCACCTTCTTCATGTGGACGGCCAGGATCTTCTCGCGCCCCTCGATATCGGGGATCGGCACGACTACCTGGCGATCAAAACGGCCCGGGCGCAGCAGCGCCGGATCGAGCACGTCGGGCCGGTTGGTCGCGGCGATGATGATGATGCCTTCGTTGGCCTCGAACCCGTCCATCTCGACCAGCAACTGATTGAGCGTCTGTTCGCGTTCGTCGTTCGAATTGCCCAGGCCATGGCCACGATGGCGACCGACCGCGTCGATTTCATCGATGAACACGATGCACGGCGCGTTCTTCTTCGCCTGTTCGAACATGTCGCGCACGCGGCTGGCACCAACGCCGACGAACATTTCGACGAAGTCCGAACCGGAGATGGTGAAGAACGGCACGCCCGCTTCGCCGGCGATGGCGCGAGCGAGCAGGGTCTTGCCGGTGCCCGGCGAGCCGACCAGCAGCGCGCCCTTGGGAATCTGGCCACCGAGTTTGGAAAAGCGCTGGGGATCGCGCAGGAATTCGACGATTTCCTCCAGCTCCTCACGCGCTTCGTCGATGCCGGCGACATCGTCGAAGGTTACCCGGCCCTGCCGTTCGGTCAGCAGCTTGGCCTTGGACTTGCCGAAGCCCATCGCGCCGGAACCGCCGCCCTTCTGCACCTGCTTCAGCACGAACCAGCCAATCGCCAGAAACAGCAGGAACGGCAGGGTCTGCGCCAGGATATAGACGAGCAGGCTGCCCTCTGCAGGGGACTTGCCCTCATACTTCACGCCATTGCTGGCGAGCAGCTGCGGCAGGGTGGAATCGTTGGGGATCGGCACCGTGGTGAACGGCTCGCCATTCTTGAGCTTGCCGGTGATGCGCTGTTCGCCCACCTCGACCGAGGCAACGGTGCCTTCGGCCACCTTTGTGCGGAATTCGGAGTAGACCATCCCGGCCCCGGCGGCGTCACCGCGCGGGTTGAACAGCGAAACGACGAAAAACATCGCGAGCAGGATACCTCCCCAGATCAGCAGGCTCTTGACCCAGGGGTTGCCGTTCGGCTGGTCGTCATTCATCGGGGAAGCGTCCTTTCACCTGCCTATGTAGGACAGCAGGGCTGAATGGCAAGTTAGAGCCTGATGACATGACATTGATCCACCCTGATTGGGCAGCAATGTCATGTCATCAGGCTCTAGCGCGCGGCAGAGGGTGGCTGGTCCACCGAATAGAGATCGGCACTGACTGCCGCCCTTGTCCCGTCGGCGGCAAGGCGGCTGACCCGGACCGCTCGGCCATCCGGGCCGTCCTCCCGCGCGATGTCGAGCGTACAGCCGGCGAGTGGCACGGCGGCGCTGGCGGAGGCGGAAAGTGTCATGCCGGTCACGGCGAAGCGCAGGCAGAGCGGCACTGGCAACCGGTTGACCAGCCGCAGGTCTTTCCACGGCCAGACCACGGTGGCGTCCAGCCCTAGCGGGGTAAAACGTTCATGCTCGGCATAGAGATCGCGCGAATGGGCGTGGCGCTCGGCCACGCCCAGCCCGGCCCGCAGGCCCAGTTCATAGGCGATGCCGGAAAGCTGGCACAGCCCGCCGCCAATCTCTCCACCAGTCGCGTCGTTGCGGATTGCCCGCCCCAGTGCGAACCCCGCAGCCGCGTTCGGCGCGCCCACCAGTGCCCAGAACGAGAAGATCGCCCCCGGCGCGATCACCACGCCGTCCAGCCGCGCCGCGCCCAGCCGGATATTGGCAAGCTTGCCTTCCCAGAAGGCGGAACGGCGAATGTCCTGCGACAGGGCGCAGATTTCATGCGGAAAGGCCGCCGCTTCTGCCGCCTCGCCCCTCCGCACGAGGAGCTGCCTGTGCCCGCGCGCGCGGTCCACCGCATCGCGCCGCATCCGCGCAATCGCGGCGCGCAGCCGCACCGGCAAGCGCGAACGCAGCGCACGGCGGGCACGGATCAGCACGGTGTGGCAGGCCCCGGTCGAATCATCGCAGACCGGAAGCTAGGCCGTAAACTCATAAACGGCACCATCGAGGTTTGAAGCAGAATGGCCCGGTGCAAGGAGAGAAGGCGCAGGAATATGTCGATATTTCAAGACTTCTCGACGCCGCACTGGGCCATTCTGGTCAAACCCCTGCGGGGCGTCCAAATGGCTTCCATCTCGGCCAAA
>JAGWTB010000120.1 GCA_028869175.1 Sphingomonadales bacterium | reverse complement strand
CTGATCTTCGCGCCCATGTCCCAGTTGGGATGCTTGACGGCCTGCGCCGGGGTGGCAGCCGCCAATTGCTCCACCGACCAGTCACGAAACGGACCGCCGCTGGCGGTGAGCGTGATCCAGCGGACATCGGCGGCATCGCCCCCGGCGAGGCACTGGAAGATGGCATTGTGCTCGGAATCGACCGGCAGCAGCGTGGTGCCGTGCCGCGCGACCGCCTGCATCATCACATCGCCGGCGGAAACCAGCGCCTCCTTGTTGGCCAGGGCCACAGTGCGCCCCTGCTCGATGGCGGCCATGGTCGGTGCGAGCCCCGCGCAGCCGACAATGGCGGCGACGGTGATGTCCGCCGGACGCTTCGCCGCTTCGACCAGCGCCGCAGCCCCGCCATCCGCCGCGATGCCGCTACCAGACAGCAGCTCGCGCAGTTCGGGCAGCTTCGCTTCGTCGGCGATCACCGCGACCTCGGCGGAAAACGCGCACGCCAGTCTGGCGAGGTCGGCTGCATTGCCGTTGGCGGTTAGCGCCACGACCTTCCACGCGTCAGGCTGGCGACGGATCAGGTCAAGCGTCGAAGCGCCGATGGAGCCGGTCGCGCCGAGGAGAGAGATGGTGCGCATTGGCTCAGACCAGCCCGAGCAGGCCCGCGCCGCCCGTCAGCAGCCCGCCGAAAAACAGCACCGCCAGCAAGCCATCAGCGCGGTCAAACAGGCCGCCATGGCCGGGAATAAGATTGCTTGAATCCTTCACACCCGCGCGGCGCTTCATCCAGCTTTCGAAAAAGTCGCCGGCCTGTGCGGTGACTGCCAGCAACATGCCGCCCAGCACCGCCTCGCTCACCATGTTGGTGCCACGCCCCAACGCCAGCACAAGCGCCGCTCCCGCCATGCCGCCGCACAGCCCTGACCAGGTTTTGCTCGGACTGATCTTCGGCGCGATCTTCGGCCCACCAAAGGTGCGCCCGGCAAAATAGGCACCGACATCGGTGGCAACCACGGCTGCAACTATAGTGAGGATAGTAGACAGGGCGAAGAATTCGCTGCGCAGGAACAACAGCATCCCGGCAGCAAAGCCAACGTAGATGATTCCTGCCAGGGTCCACAGGACGTTACTCAACGGCTGCGGTGCAATCCGGGCCGCCAGCCTGCGCCATTCCCAGAGTATGCCTGCAGCAACCAGTCCGACAAACGCCGTCCACACCCAGCCCCCCAGCCACAGCGCGGTGCCGGCAACGGCGACCATGACGATGGCCGATACGGTGCGGATGCCTAGGTCGGATTTTTTGGGTTGGGGGTTGGTCATTGGATAGCACCTCCCCTGAAAGGGGAGGTGGCAGCCCGAACGGGCTGACGGAGGGGCGTATCGCTATCGAGAGGGGGACACCCCTCCGTCATCGCTGCGCGATGCCACCTCCCCTTCCAGGGGAGGAGCGCGATATCGTCACCGCCCGCCATAGCGACGGTCCCTCCCGGCAAACTGGTCGAGCGCCTGTTGCAGATGCTCGGGCGTGAAATCGGGCCAGAGCGTATCGACGAACAGCATCTCGGCATAGGCCGCCTGCCACAGCAGGAAGTTCGACAGCCGCACTTCGCCCGAGGTGCGGATCAGCAGGTCGAGCGGCGGCAGGCCGGCGGTATCGAGTTCAGCCTCGATGGCCTCGGGCGTGATCGCGCCCTTTGCTGCCGCCTTGGCCGCCGCGCGGGCAATTTCGTCCTGCGAGCCATAGTTGAGCGCGACCACCAGCGTGGTGCCGTCGTTGCCCGCCGTGCGTGCCAGCGCGCCTTCGATCAGTTCGGCAACATCGGCGGGCAAGCGCTTGTAATCGCCGATGATCCGCAGCCGCACGTTGTTGGCGGCGAATTCATCGAGGTCGCTGATGATGAAGCCCTTGAGCAGCCCCATCAGCGCCGAAACCTCATCCTCGGGGCGCTTCCAGTTCTCGGTCGAGAAGGCATAGAGCGTCAGCGCTTCCAGCCCCATCTCACGCGCGGCGCGTACCAGGCGGCGCACGGCATCGACGCCCTTCTTGTGCCCCATGGCGCGCGGCAGCATCCGCTGCTTCGCCCAGCGCCCGTTGCCGTCCATGATGATGGCGACGTGTTTCGCAAAGGTCATGATTGGCGCACCAGAAGCCCCTCCCCTTCAGGGGAAGGGTTGGGGGTGGGGGTTGTCAGTGTAGCCATGCGGTTTCCGACATGCCCCACCCCAACCCCTCCCCTGAAGGGGAGGGGCTTGTTCACTTGCCCATGATTTCCTTTTCCTTGGCCGCCGCAACCTCGTCCGCCGCCTTGATCTGCTCGTCGGTCAGCTTCTGCACCTCGGCTTCGGCGCGCTTGCGGTCGTCTTCGGAAATTTCCTTCTTGTTCTCGTCGGTCTTGAGGTTGTCCATGCCGTCACGGCGGACATTGCGGATGGCGATGCGCGCCTTCTCCGCGTACTGGTGCGCCAGCTTGGCCAGTTCCTTGCGGCGCTCCTCGGTCAGGTCAGGGATCGGCAGGCGGATGTTGTTGCCGTCGTTGATCGGGTTGAGCCCCAGCCCGGCTGAGCGGATCGCCCTTTCGACGGGGCTGATGTTCGACTTGTCCCACACCTGCACCGAGAGCAGCCGCGGTTCGGGCGCGGAGACCGTCGCCACCTGGTTGAGCGGCATCTTGCTGCCATAGACATCGACGGTGATCGGATCGAGCAGCGAGGTGTTCGCGCGGCCCGTGCGCAACCCGTTCAGATCGTGGCGCAGCGCTTCCACCGCGCCGGTCATGCGGCGTTCGAGATCGGCCTTGTCGTACTTCGCCATGGTCAGGCTCCTTTTCTGACGATCGTCTGCGTCCCCTCGCCCGCCAGAACCCTGGCGAGGTTCCCCTGTTCGCGGATCGAGAAGACGACGATCGGAATTGCATTGTCGCGGCACAGCGCCACGGCAGAGGCGTCCATCACCTTGAGATTACCTGCCAGCACCGTGTCGTAATCAACGGTATCATAACGCTTTGCCGCCGGATTGGTCTTGGGATCGCTGTCATAGACACCATCGACGCTGGTGCCCTTGAGCAGCGCATCGCACTTCATTTCCGCAGCCCGCAGCGCCGCACCGCTGTCGGTGGTGAAATAGGGCGCACCGACTCCCGCAGCAAAGATCACCACCCGGCCCTTTTCCAGGTGCCGTTCGGCCCGGCGGCGGATCACCGGCTCGCAAACCTTGTCCATCTCGATCGCCGATTGCACCCGGGTGGGCACGCCCAGTTGCTCCAGCGCGTTCTGCATGGCCAGCGCGTTCATCACGGTGGCGAGCATGCCCATGTAATCGGCCTGCGCCCGGTCCATGCCCTTGGCTGCCCCGGCCATGCCGCGGAAGATGTTGCCGCCGCCGATGACGAGGCAAATCTCTAGCCCCGAATCCTTCGCCGCCTTCACTTCCTTAGCCAGTTCGGCAACGAAATCGGAATCGATGCCGAACTGCTGGCTGCCCATCAGCACTTCGCCGGACAGCTTTAGGAGAATTCGCTTGTAGCGCGGCTGGTTCATGGGTTCGTGCATCGCTCTCGGAAGGTTGGACGGGGCCTTATACCGGTGGGATGGCGATGCCAAGGGCACCGGGCCCCTGCACAAAAAATCCTCCCCGGTGACGGGGAGGTGACAGTCCCGAAGGGACTGGCGGAGGGGGCTGGCCGCAAGGCGCGTCATTGCAGCGACGCGCCCGGGCTAAAGCCCCCTCCACCATGCGTTGCTGGTCCCCCTCCCCGCGAGCGGGGAGGATGGAGCCGGCTCAGCCGAGGCCGGCAGCAGCCGCGACTTCCGCCGCGAAATCGCTGACTTCCTTCTCGATGCCTTCGCCGAGCTGGAAGCGGACATAGTCCTTCAGCACGATCTTCGCGCCGGCGGCCTTGCCCGCCTGCTCGACGACCTGGGCCACCGGGGTCTTGTTGTCCATGACGAACAGTTGGCTGAGCAGCGCGTTGTCCTTGGCGAACTTGGCGACCGCGCCATCGACCATCTTGGCCTGCACTTCGGCGGGCTTGCCCGATTCGGCGGCCTTTTCGGCGGCGATCTTGCGCTCGCGCGCGATCATGTCGGCGTCGAGGCCTTCGGCGTTCAGCGCCAGCGGGAAAGCGGCGGCGATGTGCATCGCGATCTGCTTGCCCAGCGGTTCCAGCACATCGGCACCGGCTTCGGATTCCAGGGCGACGAGCACGCCGATCTTGCCGAGGTTCGGCGCGGCGGCGTTGTGCATGTAGGGCACGACCACGCCGTTCGACACGGCGACCGTCTTCATGCGGCGAACCTGCTGGTTCTCACCGATGGTGGCGACGTTGTTAGTCAGCTTTTCAGACACGGTGCCGCCATCGGGATAGGCCGCGGCCTTGAGCGCTTCGACATCGTCCGAGGCAGCGCCCAGCGCGACTTCGGTGGTCTTGCGTACGAAGTCCTGGAACTGGTCGTTCTTGGCGACGAAATCGGTTTCCGAGTTCACTTCGACTGCGACGCCCTTGGTCCCCGAAACGGCGACGCCGACGAGGCCTTCAGCCGCCGTGCGGCTGGACTTCTTGGCGACGGCGGCAAGGCCCTTGGCACGCAGCAGATCGACAGCAGCTTCCATGTCGCCGCCGGTTTCGTCCATTGCCTTCTTGCAGTCCATCATACCGGCGCCGGTGCGCTCGCGCAGGTTCTTCACGTCAGTGGCGGTATAGGCCATTGCGGACTTCCTTATTCTGTTGATTCAGTGCGGCCGGACGCTTGCGCCCGGCACGCTACTCTTTCGTGACGCCTTCGTTGCGGGGCCGATCAGGCTTCCGAAACGACTTCTTCAGCGGCGGGTTCGTCCAGCGCGCCGATGTCGACGCCCGAATCGACCACGCCATCGCGGTGACCCTTGGTCGCGGCACGGGCCAGCGCCTCGCAGTAGAGACGGATGGCGCGGCTGGCGTCGTCGTTCGCCGGGATCGGGAACGAGATGCCATCGGGCGAGACGTTCGAATCGAGGATGGCGACGACCGGGATACCCAGGACGTTGGCTTCCTTGATCGCCAGCTCTTCCTTGTTGGCGTCGATCACGAACATCACGTCGGGGATGCCGCCCATGTCGCGGATGCCGCCGAGCGACAGTTCGAGCTTGTCACGCTCACGCGTGAGCTGGAGCACTTCCTTCTTGGTCAGGCCGGCGGTGTCGCCCGCCAGCTGCTCGTCCAGCGCCTTCATGCGCTTGATCGACTGCGAGATGGTCTTCCAGTTGGTGAGCATGCCGCCCAGCCAGCGGTGGTTGACGAAGTGCTGGCCGCAGTTGCGCGCCGCATCGGCGATCGGCTGCTGCGCCTGGCGCTTGGTGCCAACGAACAGCACCTTGCCGCCCGCCTGAACGGTGGCCGCAACGAAATCGAGCGCGCGCGCCATCAGCGGCACGGTCTGCGACAGGTCGAGGATGTGGACACCGTTACGCGCGCCGAAGATGTATGGCTTCATGCGCGGATTCCAGCGGTGGGTCTGGTGGCCGAAGTGTGCGCCAGCTTCAATGAGCTGCTGCATGGAGACGACGGGTGCCGCCATGGACAATTCCTTTCCGGTTGTGCCTCTGGGAAACTGGAACCGTGCGGTAAAGTCCCGCTGCGGCACCGGTGTGGGCGTTTCCCATGTGGATTTGCCCTGGCTCGGAAAACGTCCCGGACGGACGCCCTTCCCCAAGGCGAGCACGCCCCTAACCCCGATCCGTCGGAAAATCCAGCCCCGATTTCACCACGTCATGAGAACAAAACATGAATTTTCTGCTTGACCCCATGGAACAAAGGTGGAACATTGCCGTCATGACGCCATACCGGTGGAACCACTCACCGGGATCGACGTTTTCCACAGGTAGTCCACAGGGTGATACCCAGACGGACCGGTTGAAGGAAGTTAGCCATGATTGCTGCCCTGCTTTCCACGCTGTTCACCGCCGCCGGGTTGTTTGCCGTGGCCTCGATCGTGCTGACCTGGCAGCGCTACGGCGCTGCCGCGCTGGCGGTGGGTGACCAGCTCCGTGCCTGCCCGCAGCAGCGGCAGGGGCGATGGACTCTGCGCGAACTGGTAGTGCGGCCCCTCGGCGATGCCGTGGTCGTCCGGGCGGACTTCACGCCTCGGGCGAAGCGGGCTCCGGTGCGATCCGCGTGGCGCGCTGCCGCCTGACTCGCGCATAGGCGAACCAGCCTACCGGGATCAGCGTCAGGTAGATCGCGCAGATGCCAACCATGGTCCACCACGGCTCGGTAAGCAGCGCGGCACCCAGCAGCCCGACGAAGGCGATCAGTTCCAGCCGCACATGACGCCGCGGCCGCAACTTGCCCCAGCTCAGCGTCGGCACTGCCGAAATCAGCAGAAAGGCCATCAGCACCAGCCAACCGCTGACCAGCAAC
>JAGWTB010000119.1 GCA_028869175.1 Sphingomonadales bacterium | reverse complement strand
GGCGTGGGACGGGGTCTATCACGCCGACCGCTTCGCGCCGATGTGCCTGCAAGGCCTGCGTTCGCGCACGATGAACCACTACTTCGGCAACGAGGCGGTGAGCGAGGATTGCCTGTACCTCAACGTCTGGGCACCGAAGGATGCCAAGCCCGGGGCGAAGCTGCCGGTGATCGTGTGGATCTACGGCGGCGGCTTCAATGTCGGCTCGGCCAGCATGGCCAACTATGCCGGCGCCAATCTGGCGAAAGACGGCGTGGTCTATGTCAGCCTGGCCTATCGTGTCGGGCCGCTGGGGTTCCTCGCCCATCCCGAACTGACCCGCGAAGGCAACGGCCATTCGGGCAACTATGGCCTGATGGATCAGGTGGCGGGGCTGCAGTGGGTGCAACGCAACGTCGCGGCATTCGGTGGCGATCCGGCCAACGTGACGGTGATGGGGCAATCGGCCGGGTCGATGTCGATCTCGCTGCTGCAGATGAACCCGAAGGCGAAAGGGCTGTTCGCCCGGCTGGTGGGGATGAGCGGTTCGGCCCACGGCCGGATGATGCAGCCGGTGCCGCTGGCAACCGCCGAAGCGCAGGGGGTGAAGCTGCAACAGGCGCTGGGGGTTGGCTCGGTCGAAGCGATGCGCGACCTGCCCGGCGATCGCATTCTGGCGGTGGCGGCGGGTGTTCCGCGCGCGGCGGTGGTGATTGATGGCGAGCATATCACCGGCACCGCGCCCGAGGTATTCGCCGCGCACCGGCAGAACGACGTGCCGGTGATGGTCGGCTTCACCCGCGATGAGCGGTTTGCCAATCTCGGCCCGGCAAAGTCCGTCGCGGAGTATCAGGCCACGATCCGCCAGGCGTTCGGCGACAAGGGCGACGCGGTGCTGAAGGCCTACCCGGTCAAGGCCGACGCCGATGTGAACCGCGCGCTGGTCGATGTCATGCGCGACATGTCGGTGGGCAGCCAGATGTTCAACTGGGCCAGGGCCAACGTCACCTATGGCACCCAGCCCGCCTACGGCTATCACTTCACCCGGCGGCACCCTTATGCGGCCGGGATCACCTTCAGCGATCACGATCCGGCGACGGTGGGCGCCTACCACACCGGCGAAGTGCCGTATTTCCTGCGCAATCTGGAAAGCCTGAACCTGTTCCGCAAGACGCGCGACTGGGGCGATGCCGATTACCGACTGCGCGACACGATGTCGGGGATGATCCTGAACTTTGCCCGCACCGGCAAGCCCGCGCCGAACTGGCCGGGCTTCGATCCGAAAGCGCCGAAAGTCATGCTGCTGGGCGAAGAAGTGAAGGTGATCGACTGGCCGAACTGGAAGGCGCTGCCGTTGCTGGAAGACCCGGTCGCGGCGAAACCGGGCCTGCCGGCGGTCGGCGCGGGCCGGCCGAGGGACTGATGCGGCGGTTGTGGCTCCTGGGTCTGGCGGCGGTGCCGGTGGTGGGCTGGGCGCAAACCCCGCCCGCGCCCCCGCCGCCGGTGCCGATGCCAGAAGTGATCGCGGCGTTTGCGGACGGGCCGGAGCGGCTGACGGTGGCAACCGCCTGCTGCGCCTGCCATGCGCCCGGCATCATCACCGGCAAGCGGTTCGATGGCGATAAATGGGGCCAGGTGGTGGACCAGATGATCGACAAGGGCGCCCGGGTGAACGACGCCGACTACGACACGATCGTGGGCTATCTGGCGCGTAACTACGGCGCTCAGACAAAGTAGCCAAAGCTTGCCGCAAGCCGAATGGCAACCGCGGCGTTGCGGAATTCCGCCACGCCGCCTAGCCATGCGCGATGGATAGACTGACTTGCCACTGCGGCCAGGTTTCGGTGACGCCCGCGCGGCGACCCGAGTACATCAATGCGTGCAACTGTTCGTTATGCCGCAAGAGCGGGGCGTGGTGGGCCTATTTCCACCCCGATGAGGTGGCGGTGGCCGGAGAGACCGCCGGCTATTGCCGCGCCGACAAGCCGGAGCCGAATGCGGAAGTGCGGTTCTGCCCGCGATGCGGGGCCACGACCCACTTCGTGCTGACCGCAGCGGCGGTCGCGAAGCACGGCAACACGATGCTGGGCGTGAACATGGCCCTGGCCGACGAACGCGATCTGGCTGGGCTGGAACTGCGCTATCCCGACGGGCAGGCGTGGCAGGGAGAGGGGGCGTTCGGCTATGTCAAAGCCGCTTGGCGGCTTTGACCGCCATCAGTCCAAATATGTCCACGTCGTCGCGGCCCATGACGAAACCGTGTGGAAAGGTGGCGCGGCGAACCACTATGCAAATCGAATGGCAAGGCACAGGATTTACTACCTGAGTCGGTCTATTCGGTCTCCGTCAACGTATTCCATGCCTCCAAAAAACTCTCGTAGTCCATCTGTAGTCTGAGATAATGCACGTTTGAAAATCGCTTAAAAATCGTGTCTTCTTCACCCTTCCTTGCTCCAATATTGCTTCGGATAAATTGGATCGCTGCTATTGTTTCGTCCAGTCTTTGGCCATAGACTGGTTCATGATGGGCCACGCGATTCCGCACTGAATATATGGTCTCCAAGGCGGTCGATACATCGCCTCTCTTCAGGGATTTGTTGGGAAATATTTTCCGGAGCGACGGTCTCCAGAGGGTGTTCTCATATTCTGCTGCATACAATCGTTTCCATAACGACAATGTCGTCTGCGAGATGACCTGCCCGTGCGATGGCTGGAAAAGCGATTGACGCTTCTTCGCAATTGTCTTGTGCGGGGTCCTTGGCGGAATGCCGTTTGGGTAAGCCTGATCGTCAAGCGCGGCTTTGTCTTTGTAACTGAGTTTCGAATATGCCCCTTTCTGTGCCTGACTGTACGCCTTGCTGATCGCATTGCGTTCAAACGGCTTCAGCGGAAGGGTCGCGTGCCCGGGCAGCAGCCAATCGGGGTCGCCGAAATCCGCAACAAGGCGTTGGTTGGTTATGTTGCGCAGGGATAATTCCAGCAACGCGATCATCGCCATCAGCGACGTCCCCAACTGCAGGGTGTGATTATGCAAAGCCACGGCCCGCTTTTGCAGGTCGGTATGGGCCTGGTAGGTTCTCAGACGCTCTGCCGAGATGAATTCGATGACTTCCATGTGGACCCCTGATTTTCCCATTGCATATTTAATGAATTAGGGTTATGTCCAGAGCCGAAAGGTCGGGGATCAGGTCGGCAGCGCTGTCTTGGCAGTGACGGACCCCCCGCCTATCGAGGAGAGGCCCATCCCGCCGGATGGGCCTTTTTCGTTATACAGTAAACGCAGTGGGGCGGCCAGCGATGGCAGGGGCTACCGCCCCGCCAGAGGGTGCGGCTTCACCACCTCGCCACCGCCGATCGCCCACTTCACCGCCGCTAGCGTCATGCTCCGCACGCGCGGATCGTCCCACGCCGCGTCGGTGTGGCCCAGCCCGCTGTAGAATACCCGGCCGGCACCATAATCCTTGATCCACGCCACCGGGAAATCGGCATCCTTGCGGTGAACCATCGGCGCCTTCAGATCGACGCTGGCGGGGTCGATCCGGGCCAGCACGTCCACTTTAGCGCGCGAATAGGGCACCGCCAGCATCTGGTAGTGCTCGTCCCTGAAGGTCATCCCGGTTTTCCAGCCGCGCATGATCGGGCTGGCCGGCTGTTCGACGATCACCCTGGCATTGGCGATCATCCACGGGTGATTGTCGAACACGCCACCCAGCATCTCGCCGTATTCGGGCCAGTTCACCGCGGTGGCGGTGGCGGTGTGGATGCCGATGAAGCCGTGGCCGGCCTTGATCCAGCCCAGCAGGTCGGCCTTCTGCCGCTCGGTCAGGTTGGTGTCGCCATTGGTGTAGAACAGCACGGCATCGAAATAATTGAGGTTCTTGCCGCGCGCCTGCTTCGGCCCGCCTTGCGCATAGGCGTTCCTGCCCCAGGTCTCGTCCAGCGTGATCCAGTCGGTGTCGGTGCGCAGGAACGCGACATAGGCGCCGGACTGGCGGCCGAGCTGCTCGATCACCGATATGGCGTGGCTGACGGCGATGTGCGCCGACTGGTTGCCGGTGGACAGGTCGGCGATGACCAGCAGGCGCTTCTTGCCGGCGTAAGGGTCTTCATAGCCCGGCGGCGGCTTGCGTTCGGGCTGGGGCGCGGCCGGGGGCGCGGCTTGCGCGGTCAGGGTGAGGGCGGCGAGCGCGGGAAGCAGGCGGCGGATCATCGGGCGTTCTCCGGAAGCGCGAAGGCGGTGACGGTGTCGCTGGTCAGCGGGCTGTCGAGGAAGCTGCCGCCGGTGCTGGTGACGGTGACGAACTGGCGTCCGGCGGCGGTGTAGGTGACCGGGGTGGCGTGCGCGGACGCATCCAGCTTCGTTTCCCACAGCAGTTTGCCGGTGCGCGTGGCAAAGGCGCGGAAGCGCGAATCGTCGCTGGCGCCGATGAAGGTGAGGCCCGACGCGGTGGTGATGGCCCCGCCGATGTTGGGCCGGCCGGTCAGCCGCTTGCCCTCGGGCAGGCTGTCGGTCACGCCCAGCGGGACCTGCCAGACCAGCTTGCCGGTCCTGGCGTTGACGGCTGACAGGCGCCCCCAGGGCGGTTGCTGGCAAAGCAGCCTGGTGCCTTCCAGTTGAAAGCGGCCGGACACGGGGCCGCGCTCATAGGGAAGCGGGCCTTTTGACGGCACCAGCGAAGTAACCTGGCCAAGATCGCTGGTGTTGACCAGCAGCAGCCCGCTGTCCGGATCATAGGCCATGCCGCCCCAGTTCGATCCGCCCTGCAGGCCCGGAAAGCTGATCGTCACCTGGTTGAATCCCACCGGCACGTATAGCCCGCCGGGCTTCATGTGGTTGGCGGCAATCCACGCCTTGCAGCCCTGCTCCAGCTCGGGGGTCAGGGTGGCAACATCCTTCAGGGTGAATGTCGTGCGCGCCAACGGCGGGGTAATGGTGGGGATCGGCTGGGTGGGGCTGGCCTGCTCACCGGGGACATCGCTTTTCGGGAAGCGCCGGTCGGCGACGGGGTGGATCGGCTTGCCGGTCACCCGGTCGAGCACGAACAGCAGCCCGCTTTTCGAGGTGAGCGCGACGGCGGGCCGCCCGGCCACATCCAGCAGCAGCGGCGGCGATTCGAGGTCGCCGTCCCAGATGTCGTGGCGGATGACCTGGAAATGCCAGAGGCGCTTGCCGGTCTGCGCATCCAGCGCGACGAGGGTGGTGGAGAACAGGTTGTCGCCGTGGCGGTCGCCGCCATAGCGGTCGAACGCGGGCGCGCCGAGCGGAACGTAGACGATGCCGCGCGCCGCATCCAGCGTCAGGAACCCCCAGGCGTTGACGCCCGAGCGCTGGGCGGTGCTGCCGGGCGCCCAGCTCTCGCTGCCGGGTTCACCGGCGCGGGGCACGGTGTGAAACGTCCAGACCAGCGCGCCGGTGCGCGCGTCCCAGGCGCGAATGTCGCCGGCGGCGCCCTTGGGGGGGAATTCCTGCACGGCGGAGCCGGTGATGATCAGGTTGCCGTGGACGATCGGCGGCGATGTCATGCCATAGAAGCGGGCTTCGCCGCCGTTCAGGACCTCGGCCGTCTTCATCTCGACCACGCCGTTCACGCCGAAGCCTTGCGCAAACGCCCCGGTGGCGGCGTCGAGCGCGATCAGCCGGCCGTCGCGGGTGCCGAAGACGATGCGCGGGCCGATCGTGCCGTCGCCCGGCCAATATTCGACGCCGCGCAGGCTGGGCTGGCCGGGGCCGGGGATGGCGGTGGCCCACAGTTCCTTGCCACTGGCGGGATCGAGCGCGACCACCCGGCCATAGGGGGTGGAAAGGTATAGCCGGCCATCGATCACCAGCGGCGTCGCCTGCGATCCGGCGAAGCGCGAGCGACGGCGGGAGAACGCGCCGCCTTCGGCGATCCGCTGCGCTTCGGCATTCGCGTCGGTGGCGGCCGGGTCGGCCGGGGGTTTCATGTGGTAGACCCAGGCGGGGACCAGGCTGGCGACGTTGGCCGGGGTGATCTGGGTGAGGGGGGAATGACGCTGGCCGCCCTTGTCGTGGCCATAAGTCGTCCAGTCGCCGTCGGGCGCGGCCCCGGCGATTGTTGGCGCGGCGGTGGAGAGGGCGGCGAGCAGCAGCGTCAGGGCTCTTTTCATGGACTTCTCCCGATTTTATGTACTAGTTCGTTCATAACGGTTTCCAAGGCAAGCCGATTCGGCTAGACGCAACGGAAATCCGAGGGAGACGGGTGAGTATGACGGGCACGATCCTGGTCCTGAACGGGCCGAACCTGAACCTGCTGGGCGAGCGTGAGCCGGACATCTACGGCCACGAAACGCTGGCCGACGTCGAGACACTGTGCCGCGAAGTGGCTGAAGCGGCGGGTTATGCCATCGACTTTCGCCAGACCAATGCCGAGCATGAGATGGTCGACTGGAT
>JAGWTB010000118.1 GCA_028869175.1 Sphingomonadales bacterium | reverse complement strand
CAGGTCCAGTCAGAACGCCTGGTTGAGCCGCGACAGCGCGCCTTCCAGCATCTGCGCGTGGACCCGGGGATCGCCGTGTTCAAGCTGCAAGCGGCCAACGGCCACGCTCGTCTCGATCACGTCCCGGCACCGGTCGAACCGGCGTTCCTGGTAAGCGAGCAGCGCCTCATCCACGGTCGCCGCACGGGCCAGTTCCTCGGCGAGGACAATGCCGCTTTCCACCGCCATGCCCGCGCCCGAGGCGAGGTGCGGGGTGGTGGCATGGACCGCGTCGCCCAGCAGCACCACACGCCCGGCAAACCACGGCTTGGGTTGCAGCGCGGCGGCGAGCGGGCGGTAGTTGATCCAGTCCTGCCGGGTCATGTTGTCGCGGATCCAGCCGGCATTGCCGCCGAAATCGGCGAGCAGGGCCTTGAGCGTGACGAACAGCTCCTCTTCGTCCATGTGGCTCTCACGCTCGACATGGGGGGTCAGCATCCACATGTAGACCGCGTCCGGCCCGCAGGCGGTGATGCCGCAGGGATTGGCGTGACCGAGATAGAACTCGCCCATTTCCAGCCCCGGCGGCTTGCGGATCGAGATGCGCCAGCAGCCCTGCCCGGTCGGCACGGCGGCGGCCATGTGCGGGAAGGCCAGTTCGCGCACGCCGGAATAGACGCTGTCGGCCCCGACGACGAGATCGAAGCGCCCTGCCGTTCCGTCCGAGAACCGGGCCTCGACTGCACCGCCCGCTGGCTGATCGAGCGCGGTCACGGTCAGGCCCAGCCGCACCGGGATGCCCAGTTCGCGCACGCGCGCCTGCATGATGCGATGGAGGATCGGGCGCATGATCCCGCCGGTGGCGGGCAGGCCTTCCTCGATCACCGGCTCTTCCAGGTCGTGGAGGTGGGTGCCGTCATAGCGGAACAGGCGGGTCTTGCTGGTGATCGCGCCTTCGGCCTTGATCGCTTCCAGCATGCCCAGCCGCCGATAGGCACGAAGCGTCGGCCCGGTGATGGTGATCCCCGCCCCGTAGACGCGCCAGTCGGGATCGAGGTCGATCAGCTCGACCGCGACTCCGCGCTCGGCAAGGCTGATCGCGCTTGCCATGCCGCCAATACCGCCGCCCACGACAAGCGCCGTGGCGATGCTCCCGATGGTCTCCCCAGTCATGCCGTGCGGTTTAGGCGAGGCAGGCCAGCAGACAAAATCCGAACCGTGGATGGATGCCCATCCATACAATCGGATGGGATTGGCCCCCGGCGAGCGACTATGGGCAGGACATCAGGGAAAACCGCGCCATGGGGAGGAAACACATGCGCCTTGCTCTTTTGACCACTTCGGCACTTGTCGCCGTTGCCATCGCCGCACCGGTCCACGCCCAGGAAGTCAGCGACGGCAGCGAAACTGCCGACATCGTCGTCACCGCCCAGAAGCGTACCGAGCGCCTGCAGGAAATCCCGGTGGCCGCCGCCGTGCTGAGCAACGCCACAGTCGAGCAGAACCACGTCACCGACCTGTCGGACATCAACCGCGTCGTTCCCTCGGTGGAAATCAAGGGCACGTTCAACGGCCGTGTGCCCTATGGCATCCGCGGCATTTCGACCAACGCCAACGAAGGCGCGATCGGCCTGACCTCGGGCGTGTCGATCCAGGTCGACGGCGTGCCGGTTCCGGCGGACAGCTTTGCCGCCAACACCGTCACCGATGTCGCCCAGCTCGAAGTGCTCAAGGGCCCGCAGGCGACGCTGGGCGGCCGCACCGCTTCGGCAGGCGTGATCAACTTCGTCACCAATGCCCCGTCGGACACGCTCAAGGGCGCGTTTTCCGCCACGGTCACCGATGACGGCGAATACCGCGCCGACGGCTTCGTCGCCGGGCCGATCAGCAGCACGGTCAGCGCCAGCCTTTCGGCCTATGGCAGCCACGTGCGCTTCCCGATCGAGAACCTGACGCGCAACGAAAAGAGCAACGCCGACAGCTACGGCCTGCGCGCCAAGCTGAAGTTCGCGCTTTCCGAGGATTTCGACGCGACGCTGATGGGCCACTACGCCCTGTCGAAGTCGCGCGGCGAAAACTTCGTGCCGGTCTATTTCACGCCCGGCGCCACGCTGTTCCCGTTCATTCCCTTCACCTTCGATACGAACGGCGTGCCGACCAGCTTCGGCATCCCGCAATCGGTCGCCTTTCCCGGCTACACCATCGGCTATGGCAACACCAAATACGCCTCGCCAGTGGAAATGCGTTCGCGCTATGAGGATGCCGACGGTTCGCTGACGCTGAACTTCCGCACCGGCGGCCTGACGCTGAGCTCGTTGACCTCGTACTTCGAGGAAAAGCAGTACCAGTCGCAGGACGTGTTCGAATCGAACGTCTATTTCTTCGACGTGCTGACCCACGGCAATGCGCCGCACTTCGGCGACTTCCAGGACATGAACGGCAAGGTTTCGCAGTTCACCCAGGAATTCAAGGTTGCCACCGACCCGACCCAGCCGATCAACGTCCTGGCCGGCCTGTTCTATTCTGACATGAAGGTCGACCAGACCGGATCGCGCGTCTGGGTGGCCAACCCGACTTCCAAGCGCAACATCTCGGTCACCAAGAACTTCTCCGCCTATGCCCGCGTCACCGCCGAGCTGTCGGAAGGGATCAAGGCGATTGCCGGCCTGCGCTACAACCACGACAAGATCTCGTGGGACCTCAACCAGTACTTCAATCCCCCGGCAGGCCAGTTCCAGGGCTGCATGTTCAACGGCCAGGCCACTCCGCCGACCGGCGCCTTCCCCTGCCACTGGGTACTGGCTGACAGCAGCGACGCGGTGGTGGGCGACATCGCCCTGCAGGCCAAGATCGGCGGCGATGCCATGGTCTATGCCTCTTACACGCGGGGCTACAAGCCCAAGGCATTCAACACGGTGCATGACTTCAATTCGCTGCAGAGCGCGCCGGCGGCGGCGGACGTGCCCTTCACCAAGGCGACCGCGCAGGAGCATATCGACAGTTTCGAGCTGGGGCTGAAGTCCAGCATGCTTGATCGGCACATGACCTTCAACCTTGCCGCCTTCTACACCAAGTACAACGGCTATCAGGCGCAGATCTTCGACAATTCGTCGGTGATCGGCGTGCTGGTCCTGGCCAATGCCGGCGCTCGCACTGCGGGCGTGGAAGCGGACCTGAACTATGTGCAGGACAACACCCGCGTCTCGCTGTCGGCAGCCTATATCGACGCCAAGTTCACGCAGTTCAAGGGCGCGACCTGCTTCCCCACCCAGACGGGCGCGCAGGGCTGCATCGCCGGGGCGCAGGACCTTTCGGGCAAGACGCTGCCGGCCTCGCCGAAGTTCAAGATGAACCTCTCGGTGTCGCAGACGGTGCCGCTTTCGGCCTTCAACCTGGTGCTTGGCGGCAACCTCTCGGCCCGTTCGGACGCCAATCTGCAGGCCAACCAGAACCCGCAGACCCGCCAGGCGGGCTTCGCACTGGTCGATCTCAGCCTGGGCTTCCAGACCAAGGACGAGCGTGCCTCGCTCACCTTCTTCGTCAACAACCTGACCAATCACTACTACCTGACCAACGCCGAGGATTTCTTCTCGGGGGCGACGGGTACGGCGACGCTGGCCAGCTTCGCGCCGGGCAACTACGTGATCGGCCAGCCCGCGCGCGATGCGCGGCGCTATTTCGGCGGTCGACTGAACTTCAAGTTCTGATCCAGCCCGGGTCGCAGGGCTGAGGACGGCGCGCGCGGCAAACCTGCCCCGCGCGCCGTTTTTGCCTGGAGGGAGATGCTCCGCCGATGGAATTCGCCATCCGCCATGATGAGGTCGGCACCCATATCGACTGGTCGCTAGACGGTGTGACTGCCGAGGAGATCGACTGGTTCTGGTCGAACATGGAAAAGGGCTTCGTCCTCTGGCATCCCGAGCAGCACGAGCCGCTGTCCTGGCCAGTACCGCCGCGTCACGGCAATCCGCTGGGCGCGGTGCACAACGCGCCGCAAACCTGGGACGACGGGCGGCGGCAGGATCTCTACATCCGTTTCGAACGGCTGGAGGAGGTGCCCAAGGCGCTGCGCGCATGTATCCGGCTGAGCCACGCGATCATCGTCGCCGGGCTGGGTTTCGAGCAAGCGGCGATCACCACCGACACCCCGCTGGGCTACCGGCTGCACCAGTGGCAGGACCATGCGGGCGGGGTTATCGGCTCGTCGACCGCGATGGGCTGCGCCAGGCCCGAAACCACCGAGGATGGCCGCATCTGGGCCGCCCATGCCGCCGCCGAAATCGGCAACTGGGGCCATTTCCTGCCGGACCTGTTCCGGCTCTACCGCGTGGTGACCGATCCGCGCCGCAACCCCTTCACCGACCTCTCGGTGGCGGGAAGCGGCAATGCCGCGCGCTACATCCATATTCCAGACTGACCGGAGGTTTTGCCCATGACCATCGTCGTTACCGGAGCGGGCGGCTTCGTCGGTCGCCAGCTCATGTCGCAGCTGCTTGCGGCGGGTCATGCGGTGACCGGGATTGACAGTCACGCGGGCGGTATCCCGGCGGGCGCGCGGGTGGTGGCGGGCGATCTGAGCGACGCGGCGGTGCGGGCAGAGGCGCTGGCGCAGGGCTGCACCGCGCTGGTCCACCTCGCCACGGTGCCGGGCGGCGCGGCCGAGGCCGATCCCGCCGCCAGCCGCAGGATCAACATCGATGCGATGTATGACCTGCTGCTCGAAGCGGCGACGGCAGGCAACTGTCCGCGCGTGGTCTATGCCAGTTCGATCGCGGTCTTCGGCGATCCGCTTCCGCCCAACGTCGACGATGCCACCCCGCTTTCGCCGAAGATGATCTACGGCGGGCACAAGGCAATGATGGAACATGCCGTCGCCATGCTGTCCAACCGGGGCATGATCGACGGGGTGACGGTGCGTCTGCCCGGCATCCTCGCCCGCCCCAAGGGCCCGAGCGGCATGAAAAGCGCTTTCATGTCGGACCTGTTTCACGCGCTGAAGGCCGGGGCGGCGTTCACCTGTCCGGTCTCCGCCGCAGGAACGATCTGGGCGCAGTCGGTGGCGCGCTGCGCGGCGAATTTTGTCCATGCCCTGTCGCTCGATACCGCCCTGCTGCCGCCAACCCGCGCGGTGACCCTGCCCGCGCAGCGGATCGCCATGGGCGACCTGGCCGCCGAAGTCGCCCGCCAGTGCGGGGTTTCCGCCGATCTCGTCTCCTATGCGCCCGACGCCGCGCTGGAATCCGCCTTCGCCGCGCAGCCGCCGCTCGCCACCCCCGCCGCCGACACGGCAGGTTTTGCGCATGACGGCGATCTTGCTACACTCGTGTCCAGCGCCCTCGCCACACTGGCATAACAGAAGGGCGGAGGGAGATGGCGATGCGCTTCGGACGGCTCGATCTCAACCTGCTGGTGGCGCTCGATGCGCTGCTCAGCGAACGTTCGGTATCGCTCGCGGCTGACCGGCTGTGCCTGTCGCAATCGGCCACGTCCAGCGCGCTGGGCCGGCTGCGTGACTATTTCGGCGATGAACTGCTGGTGGTGAAGGGCCGGCACATGATCCTTACCGCCCGGGCCGAGGAACTGATCGAGCCGGTGCGCGCCGTACTCGAACAGATCCGCACCACCGTTTCGGTCGCGCCGCCGTTCGAGCCGGCCACCGCCGACCGGGTGGTGCGGATGATGGCGTCCGACTATTCCACCCAGGTGCTGATCGCCGAGGCGCTGTCGACGCTGGAGCGCGAGGCGCCGCACATGCGCTTTGAAATCCAGCCAATGAGCGACACCCCGATCGAGGCGATCGAGCGCGGCTATATCGACCTGCTGCTGACCATCGACTATGCGATTTCCGCCGATCATCCCAGCCAGATCCTGTTCGAGGACGACTATGTCGTGGTCGGCTGGGCCGAGAATCCGGCAATGGCCGGGGCGATGACGCGCGAACTCTATTTCTCGCTCGGCCATGTCACCGCGCGCTTCGGCAAGGCGCGGGTGCCTGCCTTCGATGACTGGTTCGTGCGCCGGCACAAGCAGCAGCGCCGGGTGGAAGTGGTCGCGCCGACGTTTCTCTCGCTGCCTGGGCTGGTCGCGAACACCTACCGCATCGCCACCCTGCACCGCCGCATGGCCGAGATGGTGGTACGCAATATGCCGCTGGTGATGCGCGAGGTGCCTTTCGACATCCCGCCGATCCGCGAGGCACTGCAATGGAACCTTGCCAACAACAACGATCGTGCGCTGCGCTGGGTGGTCGAGCGACTGGCCGCCGTTGCCGCGCACAAGGATGAGGTGGCGGACAACGTCGTGCCGATCGAAGGCGCGGCGGACCTCGCGCGTCAGACGCTGGAAATCGAATACCGGATGAACCATCCGCAGCGGTAGGGGGAGTGGTGCGCTTTCCTCAGATTGCCCATCCCTGCATCCGTTCGTGTCGAGCGCAGTCGAGACGCGCTTGCGCAGCGCGGGCG
>JAGWTB010000117.1 GCA_028869175.1 Sphingomonadales bacterium | reverse complement strand
TCACAACTGAATTCGCGCGGCGACCATTGTGCGGGAAGGGCCTGCGGCGCGGCACACCTCTTTGCGTCTTTGCGCCTTTGCGTGAGAAAAAATTTCACACGAAGACACGAAGATGCTCCGCTCCCCGGCAACGTCGCGTGGTCATGCCAGCATTGCGCGCGGAACGTTCATGGAGCGCAGAAAGCCTGCGGCGCAGCGCGACATCTTCGTGTCTTCGTGTGAACCCATTTGAATCGCCCGAAGCCGCGAACAACGCAAACACCATTTCGTCAGACGATCAGCCCACCGCCGTTACGCCCTCTTCCCCATTCAGGGTGAAGCGGTGCAGTTGGCGGCCGCTTTCGGGCGGGAACGGGAGCACCCGGTGCATGGTGCCGGTGTTGTCCCAGATCAGCAGATCGCCCATCCGCCAGTTGTGCCGGTAGACATAGCGCGGCTGCGCTGCATGAACCATCAGCCGTTGCAGCAGGTAGCGGCTTTCCGCCGGGTGCATCCCGGTGATGTGGCTGGCGGAGGTCGACAGCACCAGGCTCTTGCGGCCCGAGCGGTGCTGCCAGACCAGGGGATGTTCACGGTTCGGGTAGGAGTGCCACAGGGCGAATTCCTCCACCGTGCAATCGGGCTTCCCCGGAAACAGCGCCGCCTGCATGGTGTGGATCACCTTCAACCGGTCAAGCTGCGTGCGCTCGGCTTCGGGCAGGTCTTCGTAGGCGGCATAATTGTTGGCAAACTCCGTCTGCCCGCCGGTTTCAGACAGCACACGCGGGGTCAGGATCGTGGCGAAGGGTGGCACTTCCTCATAGGTGCCGTCCATGTGCCAGAGCTGGCTGCCGAAGAAGAATTTGGCATATTCCGGATTCACCTTCTCATCGAAGGTCACCTTCAACAGCCCTTCGTCACCCTCCTGCTTCACCGTGCCAAGCCGCAGATCGCCGAGCGAGCGGGCAAAGGCGCGCTGCTCCTCGTCGGTGAAATGGATGTCGCGCACGATCAGCACACCGCGCTGGACCAGCAGCGAGCGGATGTCCTGCACGAACTCGCCCGAGAGCAGCGCCGCCTTGTCCACCCGCAGTTCCGAGCCGGTCCGTTCGGTCAGTTCGACTGAAGCCAGCGCCATGCCCCCATCTCCTTCGCTTGCGGCGGCTGCCGATTGTGCTTCGGCGAGCCTCGCCATTGTCCGCCGTCTCGGCTAGTGTGGAGATAGTCACCCTTATCGTTTCAATAATCAAGCCGAGTCCATGAGCCAGACCACCGCCCCGGCGAAAAGCGCACGTCATCGCAGCCCGGGCCGCCCTACCCGCGAACAGGCCGAACAGCGCAACCGCGAATTGCTCGACAAGGCGCTCGACCTGTTCCTTGAAAACGGGTTCGAACGGACCACCATCGAAGGGATCACCGGCGCGGTCGGCATGGCCAAGCGCACGGTCTATGCCCGCTATGGCGATAAGGAGACCTTGTTCAAGGCCGCGCTGCAACGCGCGATTGACGACTGGATCGTGCCGCTGGACCAACTGCGCGCTGCCGAAGGGGACGATTTCGAGGCCAGCCTGCTCGCCATCGGCCGCCTGCTTGTTGCCAACATCCTCAGCCCCGCCGGGCTTCGGCTGATGCGGATCACCAATGCCGAATCGGTCCGCATGCCGGAGATCGGCGAATATACCGTGCGCCACGGCACCGGGCCGACGCTGGATTTTCTCGTCGACCTGCTGGTGCGCCGCCTGCCCGGCAAGTTCGCCACAGCCGAGGATGCCAGCGCCATCGCCTATGCCTTCCTGCATCTTGTGGTGGGCGGGCCGGCCAATGTCATGGCCTGGGGGGTCAGGCTCAGCCCCGAGGAGATCGAGCGGCAGACGCAGCATTCGGTGCGCCTGTTCCTGCATGGCGTGCTGCACTGAGCCCCTGCACGGCTATTGAAACGCTTCAGGCGATATTATAGCCTCTCCTCGCCAGGCTTTGGCGGGAGGACAGCATAATGACCGAGATCAGCGGCCGCGTGGCAGTCGTTACCGGCAGCGGCAGCGGTATCGGTCGGGGGCTGGCGCTGGAACTGGCGGCGCAGGGCGCGGCTGTGGGCGTGGCCGACATCATCCCCGAAAATGCCGAGGCCGTGGCGCAGGGGATTCGCGAGCGCGGCGGCAGGGCGGTTGCGGTCCATTGCGACGTGATCGACCGCGCTTCGGTCAAGGCGGCAAAGGCGGCGGTCGAAGTGGCGCTGGGCCCGGTTTCGCTGGTCTTCGCCAACGCCGGGGCGACCTCGTTCGAGCGAGTGGTCGACATGAGCGAGGACGACATCGACTGGATCGTCCACGCCAATTTCATGGGCGTGATGAACTGCCTGATCGCGTTCTACCCCGACATGGCGGCGCGCGGCGACGGACATTTCTTCGCCACGGCCTCCACCGCCGGACTGATGCCGAGCTGGGTGCCCTATCACGTGCCCTATTCGGGCGCGAAGCTGGGGGTGATCGGGCTGATGCTCAACCTTGTTACCGAAGCGGCAGAGGCGGGGATCGGCGTTACCGTGCTGTGCCCCGGCGGCGTGGTCAGCGGCATGAAGGCAAACAACGCGCGCTATCGCCCCACCCGCTTCGGCGGCCCCGGCGAGGGCGAGGTGAAGATCCCCGACGGCTTCTTCCAGCACGCCCAGCTGCACTTCCGCCCGGCTGACGAAGTGGCGAAGATGTGCCTGCGCGCGGTGCGGGAAAACCGACCGATGGTCGTGACCGATGCCGGGATGCGGCAGACCTTTCACGATACATACGTCAAGCTGGTGGACGAAGCCTTCGACTTCACCGACCGGTTCGAGGATGACCTGCAAGCCGGGCGGGTTTGACGGCAACAGAGATCCACATCCGTTCGACACGAACGGACCCTGAAACTGACCCTGGCCGTTCGCGGAATCCCCGCTCACACCGCGAACGAATAGCCACCATTGACCGGATAGGTCTGCCCGGTGATCCAGCCCGCCGCACCGGAGCAGAGGAACAGGGTCATTCCCGCCACGTCATCAGGCTTGCCGAAGCGGCGGATGACGTAGTTTGTCAGCTGCTTCTTCGTCTGTTCGCTGGCCATGAACGCTGCGAGCTGTTCGGGCGGCATCGGCGGCTCCAGCGTGGATAGCGACACCGCGTTGCAGGTAATGGCATAGCGCCCCAGCTCCTTGGCCAGCGAACGGACGAAGCCGCCCGCCGCTGCCTTGGCCGCCGAATAGGCCGCCGTGCGGACATCGCCCACCCGGCCCGAATCCGAAACGATGGTGACAATCCGCCCGCGTCCGGCGGCGATCATGCCGGGAACCACCGAATGGCAGCAATTCATCGCGCCGAAGGTGTTGGTGCGGAAATACCTGTCCCACTCCTCCGGATCGCTCTCCCAGAATACCGCGCCCATGCTCATCTGGCTGGTCGGCCCGGCCATGCCGGCATTGTTGACCAGCAGCGTCACCGGTCCGAGCTGTTCCCCCGCCGCCGCGACGGCCGTGCGCACGGCGACGATGTCACCCACGTCGAACGGCACGGCCAGCGCCGGAACGCCCAGCGCGCGAATTTCCTCGGCCACGGCCTCGGCGCGGTCCGCGTGATAGTCGTTCACCGCCACGCCGCCGGCCCCGTGCCGCGCCAGCATCAGCGCAATGGCGCGGCCAGCCCCCTGCCCGGCCCCGGTCACCAGCGCGACCTGTCCGTCCAGATCCAGAATGTCCTCACCCATCATGACCTGTCCCTCATGTTCATTGTTCCAGCCCCGGGTCCTGGTTCGCCCGGATACCGTCGATGACGAATTCACCAATGGCGCGGCGGATCGCCGCCTCGTCCGCCATGCCGGCGGGAAACAGCCAGTCCCTGAACATGACGCTGGCGAGCACTGCGGCAAAGGAGACGCGCACCATCAGCCGGGGATCGACTCTGGCTTCGCCGCCAACCCGCTGCGTCATCATCGCCGCGCCGGTATCGAAATAGTCGGCCAGACCCTCGATCTCGCCCGGCGTGCCCGTGGTTTCCGGCGCATAGGCAGAGGCAACCACCAGCGACCGCAACATCCGCGAATGGCGGGCCATGAAGTCCTGCAATTCGTCGATGTAGCGATGCGCCAGAGTGCGCGCGGTTTCCGTTTCGCCGACTGGTGCCAGGTTGCGCGACTGGAATTCGGAAAAATGCCGGTTAAGCGGCTGGAACACCGCCGCGCGGAACAGGTCCTGCTTGGTGGGATAGAGCCGGAATATCTGCGCTTCGGCAACCCCGGCGCGGCGGGCGATCGCGGCGGTGGTCGCCCCGGCATAGCCGCTTGCCTCGAACTCCTCGGCGGCGGCATCGAGTACCAGATCGGCGATCTCTTCCGAAGATCGGCGCTTGCGGCGGGCGGCCGGTATTGTCGCTGCCGTCATTGCCACCACGCTCCCTTGAGCTCGCCGAGGCAGGCAAGATAGTATGGGCTATCAAGCCTGTCGATGGCGGCCTGCCCTTTGTCGCTGTTGCGATGGATGGCGGCGCGACATTGCATAGACGGTCAGTCTGGCTAGACTTGTTCAGCACTACCAAACCGAGACCCGTCTGTACTCAGGCTGTCGAAGCACCGTTCTTCTCCTTCGCGCCGTTCGCGCCGCGAGGCAAAACAGGACGGGCCTTCGACAAGCTCGGTACGGCTGGTTTGAAGGGCCATTCGCGCATTCGGAGCAATCCCGTCATGACTGTACCCCGTCCCCGACCGCGGCTTGATGCCGACAACACCGCCTTCTGGACCGGCGGCAAGGACGGCAGGCTCAACATCGTCCGCTGCGGCGATTGCGGTGAGTACACCCATCCGCCCAAGGCGCTGTGTCGGCACTGCCAGTCCGAAAACGTATCGCCGCAGGCCGTGGCCGGCACCGGCGCGGTGGACAGTTACACGATCAACCACCAGCCCTGGATGCCCGGGCTGGAAGTGCCCTTCATCATCGCCAGGGTGCGACTGGACGGCGTGCCGGGCGTGATCCTCACCACCAATATCGTCGGTTGCGGGGTGGATGAGATCGATTTCGAGGACAAGGTGCGCGTCGTGTTCGAGGAACAGGACGGGATCTGGTTCCCCTTGTTCGAAAAGCACGCGCCCGGCGCCGCCAAGGGAGGAGCCTGAGCCATGGCCAGTACCGAAGCCTATATCACCGGCCTGGGCCAGTCCGAAGTCGGCGTTCGCCTCACCCGCGCGCCGCTGCTGCTGACGGTCGATGCGATCAAGGAAGCGCTGGCCGACGCTGGCCTCACCGTGGACCAGATCGATGGCGTTGCCACCTATCCCGGCAAGATGCCCAGCTTCCTCGGCTTCTCGCCGATTGGATCGGACGAAGTGATCGAGGCCATGGGCATCAAGTCCAAATGGCACCTGGGCGGCGGGGAAATGCCGGCGCAGCTTTCGGCCATCGCTTCGGCGGCCATGGCAGTGAAGGCCGGCCTTGCCCGTCACGTCATCTGCTTCCGCACGGTCTATGAAGCCGCCGCGCTGAGCCGCCCCGAAGAGTTCCCGCCACTGCGGCGCGAGACGGTGGACGGTTCCTCGCAATGGACTGCGCCGTTCTTCTCGATCTCGGCGGGTACCTGGGTGGCGCAATATGCCATGCGCCACATGAAGCACTACGGCATGACGCGCGAGCAACTGGCACAGGTCGCGCTCAACGCCCATCGCAACGCCGCGATCAATCCCAAGGCGCGCGCCATCGTCAAGGAACCGCTGACGATGGACAAGTACATGTCCGCCCGGCTGATCTCGACGCCGTTCTGCCTTTATGACTGTGACCGCTTCACCGATTGTTCAACGGTGGTGATCGTCTCCGCCGGCGATGCGCTGGATGAGGTGAAGACCACCCCGGTCCGCATCGCGGCCATGTCATGCTCGGTCGATCGCTATTCGTGGGACCAGGTCGAATGGTACGCCGCCTATGAAACCGGCGAAGACCTGTGGAAGCGCACCGACTACAAGGCAAAGGACGTCGATACCATCCAGTTCTACGATGGCTTCGCCTTCCTGCCGATCACCTGGATTGAAGGGCTCGGCTTCGCCAGGCGCGGCGAAGGCCACCACTTCATCGATGGCGGCACCCGCATCGCCCGCGATGGGGAACTGCCGATGAACACCCACGGTGGCCAGCTCGGTGCCGGCCGTATGCACGGCTTCGGCTTTGCCCATGAGGCGGTAACCCAATTGCGCGGTGAAGGTGGCGCGCGGCAGATCGGCGGCGATCCAAGGGTGGCCGTGGCCACCTCTGGCGGTGGCCCGATGGCGGCGGCATTGCTGCTGGCGAAGGACTGAGCCCTTCGCCCGTCACCGGGCTTGTGTTACATGGTGCCTCGTCAACAATCGGGGACAGGATCATGCACAAGTTCGCACTCGCCATCGCGGCCGTCTCGCTCGCCGGCTCTGCGGCAGCGCAGGACCGGGTGTCGCCGATGATCCAGAATCTGGCGCGGCAGGGCCAGTTGGTGCAGGAGCCACCGGTCGACAATCGACCCAACTCCCCCGGTACCGGCCCCTACCCGGCAACCATCGAAG
>JAGWTB010000032.1 GCA_028869175.1 Sphingomonadales bacterium | reverse complement strand
GACGTCGACAACGCCGCGGTGCGGGGGATTTGAGGCGCAAAGCCGCCGGGGAATTGCTCGCTAGGTGTGATCCTCGCAGATTTCGCACAGGGCGTGGATGATCGCCCTGATCTCGCGGTCGCGCAGGCTGTAGTAACGGGTCTGCGCCTCGCCGCGCGCGGCGACCACGTCTTCCTCGCGCAGCATGGCGAGGTGCTGTGACACGGCGGACTGTGACAGGCCGGACAGCGCCACCAGTTCGTTCACGGAAGCCTCGCCTTCCTCCAGCCGGCACAGCATCACCAGCCGTTCCGGGTGGCTGAGAATCTTCAGCCGTCCCGCCATACGGCCGGCGTTGAGCTTGAGTTCGTTGAGATCGGTCGGTTTCATTGTGCAGCTAATATAAGCGACTGCGCATGACCTGCAAGCACTGCCCGTCGGCGGCATCCAGCCGGTCGATGGGCATTATCCGCTTTCATGGGTTTGTCGCCGGGCGGAGGCGTGCCTAAACCGGGCATCGCGCGCTGCGGGACAAGCAGCGGGGGAGAGCGAAACGATGAACAGCGCAGCAAGCAAGCACCATGAGCCCGGCTTCATGACCGGCGTTTCCCTGCTGCTGCCGATCACCCTGTCCACCATGGCAATCGTACTGCTCGCGCCGGTCCTGCCCAAGCTGCTCGACGAATACCGCCAGATTCCCGATTTCGATTACTGGGTGCCGATGGTGCTGACCGTGCCAGCGCTGTGCGTGGCGCTGTTCTCGCCGGTGGCGGGCATGCTGGGTGACTGGTTCGGGCGGCGCAGGCTGCTGCTATGGTCATTCGTCGTCTATGCGATTCTCGGGGTAGCGCCGGTTTTTCTCAAGGGCCTGCTGGCGATCATTGCCAGCCGGGTGGGTGTCGGCATCACCGAAGCGCTGATCATGGTGCTGACAACGACGATGATCGGCGACTATTTCGAAGGTGCGGCGCGTGATCGCTGGCTGGCGGGACAGACCGCCTTCGCCTCCATGTCGGCGCTGGTGTTCTTCAACGTCGGTGGGCAGCTCGGCCAGTTCGGCTGGCGAACCCCGTTCTGGGTCTATTCGAGCGCGCTGGTCATGCTCGCGCTGGTGCTGGCCTTCACCTGGGAGCCAGCGGAGCGCGATCCGCTCGACGAAGCCGACGCCGCGCCGCATCACGCCAGCTGGGCGGGCTTTCCCTGGGCGCGCATGGCGGGAATCATCGCCATCACCGTTTACGGGTCGGTGCTGTTCTACACCGTGCAGATCCAGGCCCCGGTCGGGCTGACGCAGCTGGGCATCGCCGATCCGGCGCGCACCGGCTTCCTCACCTCGCTGGCGAGCATCGGGGTACCGCTGGGCACGCTGGTCTTCTCGCGGTTTGGCCGGCTGCCGGTGATTCGGCTGCTGCTGATCGAATTCTCCCTGCTGACGGTGGGCTTCATGCTGATGGGCCGGGCCTCGGGGCCGACACCATTCCTGATCGGCTGTTTCGTCAACCAGCTGGGGGCAGGCATGTTGCTGCCGACGCTGCTGGTCTGGGCGATGAGCGGGCTTCCCTTCGAGATTCGCGGGCGCGGGGCAGGGTTGTGGACCGGGGCCTTCTCGATCGGCCAGTTTCTCAGTCCCGTGGCGGTAACCTGGTTTTCCCGTACGTTGGGCGGCCTGCTGCCGGCCTTCGGCGCGCTGTCGGTGGCAGCATTGATCGGTGCGGGGCTAGCGCTGCTCGGTGCGCTGCGGCGCGGCGCGGCACCGGCGCATGGCTGACCGGCTCAAGGGCAAGGTTGCCGTCGTTACCGGGGCGGCGAGCGGCATCGGCGCGGGCTGCGCGGCCCTGTTCGCGCACGAGGGTGCGCAGGTCATCGGCGTCGACCGTGGTGACTGCGACCTGACGGACGAAGCGCAGACCAACGCCCTGTTCGCCCGTATCGGCGCGGACCATGGCCGGATCGATGTACTGGTCAATGCCGCCGCCTTCGCGCTGTTCGACTGGATCGAGGCGCTGTCCTACGCCGACTGGAAGGCGACGCTCGCCGGCGAGCTCGACATCGTGTTCCTCGCCACCCGCGCGGCCTGGCCGCTGCTCAAGGCGAGCGGCGCGGGTTCGGTGATCAACTTCGCCTCGGCCAATGCCCGCCATGCGCTCGCAGGCTCCCCGGCGCTGGCGCACTGTGCCGGCAAGGGTGGGGTGCTGGCGATGACCCGGCAGCTGGCGATGGAGGGTGCCCCACACAACATTCGCGCCAACACCATCGCCCCGGGCTTCGTTCGCACCGAAGCCACGCGCCGCCACCTTGCGGCCGATCCGGAATTTGAGGCGCAGGTGCTGGCGAAGAACATGCTCAAGCGGCTGGGCGAGCCGGAGGACATCGCCTGGGCCGCCGTCTGGCTCGCCAGCGATGAGGCGCGCTATGTTACCGGGGCGGACATCGCCATCGATGCCGGAGCAACCGCGTGGTAGCGCTCGCCCTGGTCGATTGACGCCGGTTCGCCCCCGATATACTCACACAATTGAATTCAAGACCGGCGCTTCATGCCCGGCGAGGGGAGAGGCATGAGCGAAACCACCACCACATCGCAGCACAAGGGCGGCCTTGCCGTCGCACTCGTCTGCATTACCGCGCTGTTCTTCATCTGGGCTTTCGTCACCAACCTGATCGATCCGCTGGTGAAGAGCATGAAGGTGATCTACACCCTCAGCGACTTCGAAACCCAGCTCAACCAGTTCGCCTTCTTCATCGCCTATGGCATCATGTCGATCCCGGCGGCGGCCTATCTGGCGCGCAAGGGCTATGCGAAATCGATTGTGCTGGGGCTGCTGGGCGTGGTGGCGGGCTGCCTGGTGGCCTGGTCAACAACCTGGTCGCACAGCTTCGTCACGGTGCTGCTCGGGCTGTTCGTCGCGGCATCGGGGATTACCCTGCTGCAAGTGGCGGCGAACCCGCTGATCGCCTCCATGGGCGATGCGAAAACCTCGCACTTCCGGCTGAACCTCAGCCAGGCATTCAACTCGCTTGGTGCCTATGTCGGCGGCACCTTCGGTGCGGCCTACCTGCTCAAGGGCGAACTGTTCGAAAAGGACGTGGTGCTGACCCAGGCGCTCAAGGACGAGGGGCTGTCCTTCGTCACCGGCGTCTATTTCAAGATCGCGCTGGCGCTGGGGCTGTTTACCCTGGTCGTGTGGCTGCTGCGCAAGACGGTTTCGACCCATTCGCCGGCCATGGCCGAACACGCCGCCTCGCCCTTCGCAGCGCTGCAATCGCGCTGGGCCAACCTGGGAGCGCTGGCGATCTTCCTTTATGTCGGCGCGGAAGTCTGCGTGATTTCGGGCATGATCTTCTTCCTTGAGCAGAAGCAGATTCTTGACGTTTCATCACAAGTGGCCGGCTATATCGCGCCGCTGTTCATGCTGCTTGCCATGGTCGGGCGCTTCGCCGGATCGGTGCTGCTGCGCAAGATCAAGGCAACGATGATGCTGGCGCTGGTCGCTGGCGGCGCAAGCCTGCTGTGCCTGGTGGTGATCGCCACCCACGGCATGGCGGCCAGCCCGCTGGGGGGTGCCATCACCGTGCCCGGCGGGGCCAGCGTGCCGCTCACCACTGGCGCGATCCCGGCGCTGGCGGCGCTGCTGCTGGGGCTGTGCAATTCGATCATGTTCCCGACGATTTTCACCCTGACGCTCGAACGCTCCAGCGCGCCAGCCTCGGCCACTTCGGGGCTGATGTGCATGGCGATCTGCGGCGGCGGCTTCGTTTCGATCCTCTACGGCGCCGTGATCGACCTGTTCGCCGGGGGCTTCCCGGTGGGCGCTCGCTCGCTGGCCTTCGTCGTGCCACTCGCTTGCTACCTTTACGTGCTGTGGTTCGCCCGGGCGGCGCGCGGGGCAGCTACCCACGCGATCGAGGAAGGTGTCGCGGTCGGCCACTGAGCTATCGACCGCAGGCAAGGCTTCGACTAGGGGGCGGCCATGCGCCGCTCCCTTCTCCTTGCCCCCGCGATCCTTGCCATTCCGGCGCTGGCCCATGCCGATGACGAGCCGGCGACGACCATCATCGTCACCGGTCGGGGGCTGGCCGAAACGCCGGCAACACCTGCCTACAATGTGCAGGAAATCAGCCGCGACCGGCTGGTCTTCTCGGCTACGGGACGGATAGAGGACGTGCTGTCCTCCGCTGCCGGGTTCCAGCAGTTTCGCCGGTCAGACAGTCGCTCGGCCAATCCTTCGGCGCAGGGCGTAACCTTGCGCGCGCTTGGTGGCAACGCCACCAGCCGGACGCTGGTGCTGCTTGACGGGGTGCCGATGGCCGATCCGATGTTCGGCTATATCCCGTTGTCCGCGCTGGCACCGGAACGGTTGGCGCGGGTCCGGGTGACACGCGGCGGCGGCTCGGGCGCGTTCGGCGCGGGTGCGGTCGCGGGTATGATCGAGCTCGATAGCGCCGGGGCCGATATGCTCGGATTGTTCTCGGGAGAGGCGCTGATCGATGATCGGGGCGAGACCGCGCTGTCCGCCACGCTCGCCCCGCATCTGGCGCAAGGCTTCGTCGTCGCCAGCGGGCGCTGGGAGCGTGGGCAGGGCTTCTGGACCACGCCGCCCGCGCAGCGCGTCGGTGCCAGCGCGCGGGCGTGCTATGAAAGCTGGTCCGCCAGCCTGCGCGGGGTGGCACCGCTGACGGAAGACATCGAACTGCAGGCGCGCGGACTGCTCTATGACGATCACCGCACGCTGCGCTTTGCCGGTGCGGACAGTTCCTCCAGTGGGCAGGACGCCAGCCTGCGTCTGGTCGGGCGCGGTCGCTGGCAGTTCGATGCGCTGGCCTATGTTCAGGCGCGCGATTTCTCCAACATCGTCGTCAGTTCGACCAATTTCCGCAAGTCGCTCGACCAGCGCCGCACGCCTTCGACCGGGCTGGGCGGCAAGATCGAGCTGCGCCCGCCGCTGGGAGAAACGCACGTGCTCAAGCTCGGCGCGGACTTTCGCCATGCGCGCGGGACCTTGCAGGAAGATGCCTACAGCACCGCCACCGGCCTTGTCACCGCGCGCCGCCGCGCGGGCGGGACCAATGCCGACCTGGGGCTGTTCGCCGAGGATGACTGGACGCTCGGCCCGCTGGTGCTGACCGGCGGGGTGCGGGCGGACCGCTGGAGCGTGCGCGGCGGCTTCTTCCGCGAAGCCAACAGTGCCGGCACCCTCACCACCAACAACCTGTTTGCCGATCGCACGGGCTGGGACACATCGCTGCGCGGCGGCGCGGTGCTGCATGCCGGCCACGGGCTGGCGCTACGCGGCGCGGTATACAGCGGGTTGCGGCTGCCGACGCTGAACGAGCTCTACCGACCCTTCGTGGTCTTCCCGGTGACCACCCGCGCCAATGCCGCTCTCGCCAACGAGAAGCTGCGCGGCTTCGAGGCGGGGTTGGACTTCGCCCCCGCCGAAGCGCTCAGTTTCTCGCTCACTGCTTTCGACAACCGGGTGCGCGGTGCCATTGCCAACGTCACCATCGCCACAAACCTGCGTGAGCGGCGCAATGTCGATGCGGTCCACGCGCGCGGGATCGAGGCGAGCGCGGCGCTGCACCTGGGGACGTTGTCGCTCGATGGCGGGCTTGCCTGGACCGATGCCAAGGTTGAGGCGAGCGGCGCTTCGGCCGGGCTCAACGGCATGCGCCCGGCGCAGACGCCGAAGTGGGCGGCGAACGCCACCCTTGCCTGGCAACCGTCGCGCGGCTGGCGGATCGCCACCACGCTGCGCCATACTGGCGCGCAGTTTGAGGATGACTTGCAGACCGACGTGCTGCCTGCCGCGACAACGCTGGATGCCTATGTCGAACTGCCGCTTGGCGGGCCGTTCAGCCTGGTGCTGCGCGGCGAGAACCTGACCGACACCAGCGTCGTTACCCGCAATCAGGCTGGCTCGATCGATCTTGGGGCACCGCGCACGCTGTGGGCCGGGCTGCGCGTTGGGCTTGGCCGATAAGCTTTACGGCGATTACTCTCGACAGCGCCCGCTACGGACGAGCGCGCAGCGAAACCGTTCTGCACATCTTCAGGCGGGTGGAGGACCGTCCGATTCGCGCTCAATCAGGGTAAAGGCCAGCCGTTCGTGCCGGGGGTGCCCATCCTTGCTATCCTGCGCAAGCGCTTCCACCAGCAGCCGCGTCGCGCGGCGCGCCATGTCGGAAACGGGCTGGCGCACCGTGGTCAGTTCGGGCCACGTCGCGGTGGCCAGTGCGGTATCGTCGAAGCCGCAGATCGAGAGGGTGGCGGGTACGTCCAGCCCTTGCCGGTGGGCCAGTGCCATGGCGGCGGCCGCCATGTCATCATTGCTGGCGAAAATCGCGGTGGGCCGGGGCTGCGCGGCGAGCAGGGTCGCGGCGGCGGTCAGGCCCGAACGGAAGGTGAAGTCGCCCTCCGCCATCAACGCGGGATCGGCGGCGATACCGGCTTCGGCAAGCGCGCGCTGATGCCCCGCCCGGCGCAGGGCGGAGGCGGTCTGGTTGGGATTGCCGGCGATGAAGCCGATCCGCCGATGTCCCGCCGCGATCAGCCGTGCGGTAACCGCGTGGGCGGCGGCCTCGTCGTCAATGGTCACGGCATGGGCGAGCGGACTGGGGATGCCCGTCGCCACCTGCGCCATCGGCAGGCCAGCGGCGGTCAGTGCCGCGATCAGCGCGCTATCGTCACAAAGCGGCGGTGGCAGCAGCACGGCGTCGATCCGGTGCCGCGCGAGTCGGGCGGCCAATGCCGCAGCATCCTCTCCCTCGGCGCAGGGTTCCACCTGCAACTGCGCGTCGCAGGCATCTGCCTCGGCCAGTGCGCCGACCAGGAACTCACTGAGATAGGCGGCACTGGGATTGGCGTAGAGCAAGGCGATGCGGAACTGCCGGCCACCGGCCAGGCTGCGCGCGGCAAGGTTGGGCACATAGCCCAGTTCGGCAATCGCCGCTTCCACCCGCTCGCGGGTTTTCGGCGTGACCCGGGCCTCGGCATTGACCACGCGCGAGACGGTCATCGGTGAAACCCCCGCCAGCCGCGCGACGTCGGCCACGGTCGGCCCGCGCCCGGACCGGCGCGGGCTGCGCTTTGCGCTGCCTGTGGTATCCCCCTGACTTGCCATGGTTGCGGGCCTATTCACCCCCAAGGCTGGATGCAAGCATGTTGGTGCTTGCCAGCGCCCGCCTGGTAGCGCTAACCATTGCATATTCGGAGAGAGGAAGACGCGGCGATGTTTCTGGGGATCGACCTTGGCACGTCCGGGGTGAAGGCCGTGCTGACCGGAGAGGACGGGGTGGTCATCGCCCAGGCGTCGGCTCCGCTTGCCGTATCGCGCCCGCACGCGTTGTGGTCGGAACAGGACCCGGACGACTGGTGGCGCGCGGCGGAGAGTGCGGTGCAGGCGCTGCCGGCGGAGCTGCGCGCCAGGGTGCGCGGCGCGGGGCTGGCGGGGCAGATGCACGGGGCTACGCTGTTGGGCGCAGATGACCGCCCGCTGCGCCCGGCGATGCTGTGGAATGACGGGCGCGCCTTTGCCGAATGCGCGGAGCTGGAACGGCGTGAGCCGGATTCGCGCCGCATTTCGGGCAATCTTGCCATGCCCGGCTTCACCGCGCCCAAACTGCTGTGGGTGGCGAATCATGAGCCGGCACTGTTCGCGCAGGTCCGCACCGTGCTGCTGCCCAAGGATTACCTGCGCTTGCGCATGACCGGCGACAAGGCGAGCGACCTGTCGGACAGCGCCGGCACGCTGTGGCTGGACGGCGCGGCGCGCGACTGGTCCGACGCACTGCTCGCTGCCAGCGGTCTTGGGCGCGAAGCCATGCCGCGCCTTTACGAAGGCAGCGAAGTGACGGGCATCCTGCGCGCCGAGGTTGCTGCCGCATGGGGCATGGCGCGCGTGCCGCTGGCTGCCGGGGCGGGGGACAACGCTGCCGGTGCGGCGGGAGTCGGCGTGGTCAACGATGGCGATGCGCTGCTATCGCTCGGCACCTCGGGCGTGATCTTCGTTGCTACCGGCCAGTTCCGGCCCAATCCGGCGCGCGCGGTCCATGCCTTCTGCCACTGCCTGCCCGGCCTGTGGCACCAGATGAGCGTGCACCTGTCCGCCGCCAGTTGCATCGACTGGGGCGCGCGGCTGGCCGGGGTAGACGTGCCCTCCTTCTTCGCGCTGGCAGAGCAGGCGGGGCCTGCCGCGGGGCCGGAATTGTTCCTGCCCTACCTGTCGGGCGAACGCACCCCGCACAATGATCCCCACGTACGCGGGGCCTTGCTGGGGCTTGATCATGACAGCGACCCGGCGCGGATCGCCGCCGCCGTGCTCGAAGGGGTGGCTTTCGCCCATGCCGACGGGCTCGCCGCGCTGCGCGAAGCGGGAACGCGGGTGGAGGAACTGGCGGTAATCGGCGGCGGCGCGCGATCACACCACTGGGGAACCATCCTGGCCGCCGCGCTGGACGTGCGGCTGGTCTATCTCGATGGCGGCGAAGTCGGCCCGGCGCTCGGCGCGGCGCGGCTGGCGCAGATCGCGGTAACCGGCTGCCGTGCCGCCGAGGTCTGCATCCGCCCCCCGGTGCGTGCGGTGATCGAACCCGACGCCGCGCTTGCCGAACGCCTCGCCCCCAAACTTGCCGAATTCCGCAGCGCCTATCCCGCGCTCAAGTCCATCTGAGAGGAAGCTCCATGTCCGCAGACTATTTCGCCTCGTTCGACATCGTCCGCTACGAAGGCCCGGACAGCACCAATGACCTTGCCTATCGCTGGTATGACAAGGACCGGCTGGTCATGGGCAAGCGCATGGAAGATCACCTGCGCTTTGCCGTATGCTTCTGGCACACGTTCTGCTGGCCGGGCAGCGACGTATTCGGCGCGGGCACGTTCAAGCGGCCCTGGCACGCCGGACCGAACGATGCGGCAAACGCCGCCGCCAAGCGTGCCGCCGGGCTGGCGTTCGTCGAAAAGCTCGACCTGCCGTTCTACTGCTTCCACGATGTCGACGTGATGGCCGATGCCGAAGACGCCGGAGCCTTCCGTTCCAGCTTTGCCGAGGCGGTCGATCATCTGGAGGCGCTGCAAGGCCAGCATGCTCGCCGCCTGCTGTGGGGCACGGCCAACCTGTTCAGCCACCCGCGCTACATGGCCGGCGCGGCGACCAATCCCGATCCGGAAGTCTTCGCCTGGGCAGCGATGCAGGTTCGCGATTGCCTGGAGGCGACGCACCGGCTGGGCGGGGCGAACTATGTGCTGTGGGGTGGGCGCGAAGGCTATGACACGATCCTCAACACCGAAATCGGCACCGAGCAGGAAAATTTCGGGCGTTTCCTCAGTCTCGTGGTCGATCACAAGCACCGTATCGGCTTCAAGGGCACGATCCTGATCGAGCCGAAGCCGCACGAGCCGACCAAGCACCAGTACGATTTCGATACCCAGACCGTCTACGCCTTCCTCAAGCGCTTCGGGCTGGAGGACGAAGTGAAGGTCAACATCGAGGCGAACCACGCCACGCTGTCAGGCCACACCTTCGAGCATGAGATCGCCATGGCCCGCGCGCTGGGTATCTTCGGTTCGATCGACGCCAATCGCGGTGATCCGCAGAACGGCTGGGATACCGACCAGTTCCCCAATTCGGTTGAGGAACTGACATTGGCGATGCTGGAGATCATCCGTTCGGGCGGGTTCACCACCGGCGGCTTCAACTTCGACGCCAAGGTGCGCCGTCAGTCCATCGACGCTGCGGACCTGTTTCACGGACACATAGGCGGCGTTGACACCATCGCCCGCGCCCTGCTGCGCGCCGCTGCGGTGATCGAGGATGGCCAGCTGGATGTCTTCCGCGCCGCGCGTTATGCCGGCTGGCAGGGCGAACTGGGCAAGGCGATCCATGCCGAGGGGGCAACGCTTGCCTCGGTGGCGGAACATGCCATCCAGTCCAACCGCGGCCCGGAACCCCGGTCGGGCCGGCAGGAGTGGTGCGAGAACCTGCTCAACCGGTTCTGACGTTCCCGGTTATTTCGGTCCCTCGGCGCGCGCCTGGGTGAAGTCTACCGAGGCGCGGCGCGGGTCTTCGGTGTGGGCGGTGCCCTCGCTGCCGATCAGTTGCACGCTGGTATCGTCCACCGTCGCGGCGGGCCATGCCGGAACATCGCCTGCGCCGTCCGGGCGTCCGGTCCTGGCGAAGTTGACCCAGTAGCGATGGGTCAGCGCTGCAACTGCCGCGTCCTTGCCGGTATCGAGCGCGTCGCGGCGCTGGCCGGCAGTGTCGAACACATAGGGCAGTTCGCTGGCGTGGGGTGCGCCGCCCATCGCCGCACCCATCTTTACGCCGCTGTGCGCGAAGCGGTACAGGTAGGAGCGCTGGCCGCGCTTCGCCAGGGCCCGCGCCACGGCGCGCGCCGGTTCGATGAAGGTGACATCGGCACTGGCCAAGGTGCCGACCATCAGGCCTGACTGGCTGCCATCCGCATCGTAAAGCCGCCGCGCCTCATCGGCCTGCGCACCATAGGCGGCGAAGATCTTGTCCTTGTCGGTGACAATGGGGAAGCCGTCCGCCGAATTGGCCCCGACAATGACAGGCACCGGGGCATAGAGCCCGGCGGCGATGGCATCGACCGACTGGCCCAGGATCGTTCGCCCATCAACCATCGGCCCCGAATAGCCGGGCTTGCCCATGGTCATCATCGACAGGTCCGCCGTAACCCTGTCCGTCGGCAAGGCGCGCAGCTGTGCAGCGGACAGGCCGGGGGCGAAGGCTTCGCCCGCCCTGGCCGCCACGGCCATGGTAGGCATCGGCAGCGCCCGGTCGCGGCCGCCACCGCTCTCGATGATCGCCCCGGCAAACAGCCCGCGCGCCAGCGGCGATTGCAGCAGCATATGCATCGACATACCGCCCGCGCTCTCACCAAACACCGTCACCCGCGCCGGATCGCCACCGAAGGCCGCGACATTGGCCTTAACCCATTTCAGCGCGGCGATCTGATCGAGAAAGCCGAAGTTGCCGCCGAACCCCTCGGCGGCAAGGCCCGGGTGGGCGAAGAAGCCGTAGCGCCCTAGCCGGTAGTTGATGCTCACCAGCACCACCCCGTCGCGGGCGAAGTTCTCGCCGGAATAGATCGCCGGCGAGGAACCGCCGTTGACGAAGCCGCCGCCGTGGACCCAGACCATCACCGGCAGCTTCGCGCCGGCCCGGGCTGCGGCGGGCTTCCAGACGTTCAGGTAAAGGCAGTCTTCCGAAGGGGTCGTGCGGATCGGCGCGGCGTCCGGCGGGAAGGGGGCCTGGGCGCAGTCATGGCCATAGGCGCTGGCATCGCGCGCAGCCTTCCACGCCGCCACCGGTTGCGGCGCGCGCCAGCGGTTCGCCCCCACCGGCGGCGCGGCATAGGGAATGCCCTTGAACGCGGAGACACCCGCCTCGGTCGTGCCCTTCACCGGCCCTGAGGCGGTCGCCACGGTCTGCGCCACGGCCGGCGCGGCCAGCAAGGTTCCGGCCAGCAGGGCTGCCGCGACGAATGCCTTCATATCCGATTCTCCCATTTTGCATGGATTATCGGTTCTTTGCCGCGTTCCGGCAAGCTGTGACTAGGGTCAGGACCTATCAACCGCGCCTTCGAGGCGCTGGAATGGCGAACATATCGGGCGGATATTCGCGCGGGGAAAACTGGTTGTCTTTCCAAGCGAATGTCTGGCCGAGATGGAAGCCATTCCAGCGTCCCGCAGGGATTTGACCAAAAAGGCCCATCGCAGCGTTGGACAGGCTGGAAATAGAACCACTATTCCTGCGCCTGTCCGCCTTGCGCTGGGCCTTTTTGCCTCAAACCTCGAAGGCGCGGTTAATAGGTCCTGACCCTAGATCAGTCCGAGCGGCTGGCCCCCGGCACCCACAGGACGTCATCCGCGCCGCCGCCGTTTACCGCGCGGGCCAGCACGAACAGATAGTCGGACAGTCGGTTGACATAGGCCAGTGCTGCCGGGTTGACCGGTACTTCGCTGGCCAGCGCCGTCACCGCGCGCTCGGCGCGGCGGACCGAGGCACGGGAAAGGTGGACGCGCGCCGCTGCTTCGCTGCCACCGGGCAGGATGAAACTGGTCAGCGGCGCAAGGCTCTCGTTGATCGCGTCAATCGCCCGCTCCAGCCACGCGGTCTGTTCGGGCACCATGCGCAGCACCATGGGCGATGGCACGAAGTCCTCTCCCGGAGTGGCGAGGTCTGCGCCGAGATCGAACAGATCGTTCTGGATGCGGGCCACCGCAGCGGCATGAGCGCTGCCCGCCAGCGCCACGGCGGCGAACCCGAGCGCGCAGTTCGCCTCGTCCACCGCGCCGATGGCTTCCATCCGCGCAGCGTGCTTGACCACGCGCGAACCATCGACGAGGCCGGTGGTGCCTGCGTCGCCGGTGCGCGTGTAGATGCGGTTGAGCCTGACCAAGGGGCTGCCGCGCGGCCTCAGCTGCGCCCGAAGGCGAGGATCAGCGCGACCACGACCACGGCGAGCGCCTGATACTTGATCCGCGCGAACATCATCGAATTCTGCTTGAGCTGCATCGCGCTCGGCCCTGCCGCCGGATCGCGTTCAAGGTCGAGTTTGGTGCTCTGCATGAAGGCAATGATGCCCCGTACGAGGCTGACGACGACCATCAGCATCAGGCCGATGACGATCAAGGCAAGGAAGGCGTTCATGCCGGCAAGTATAGACCTTCGGCAAGCGAAAGGCCAGCGGGCAGAAGTCCGGCGCGCAGCCGGTCGGCCAGGGCCGGGCCATCGTCGCCGGCGCGCCGCAGATCGGCCAGCGCGGGCGATCCGCGCCGTTTCGCCAGCTTGCGACCGTCTGCTTCGACCAGCAGGCCGTGGTGGTGCCAGGTGGGCACCGGCAGGCCGAGCAGTTCCTGCAGCAGGCGGTGGATATGGCTGGCATGGAACAGGTCGCTGCCGCGCGTCACCAGGGTGATGCCGTCTGCCGCATCGTCGAGCGTGGCGGCGAGGTGGTAGCTGGCCGGGGCTTCCTTGCGCAGCAGCACCACATCGCCGAACATCTCGGGCCGCGCGCGCTGGCGGCCGGCTACGGCATCGTCCCACCACAGCGGCCCGGCCATGTCGCTCGCTCGCGCCATGTCGATCCGCCAGGCGACGTCGTCCCCCGGCTGCGCGGTACGGCCCCGGCAAGTGCCCGGATAGATCGGTCCGTCCGGTCCGCGATCGATCGCCGCCTCGGCCACCTCGCGCCGGGTACAGCTGCAGGGATAGAGCAGGCCCAGCGCCATCAGCTGCTCGCCGGCGGCGGCATAGCGGGCAAGGTTGGCCGACTGGCGGGATACCGGGCCGTCTGCCGCCAGACCCAGCCAGGCGAGGTCTTCCAGCGCCTGCCCGGCAAATTCCGCCCGGCTGCGCGCGCCGTCAATATCCTCGATCCGCACGCCGAATTCGCCGCCACCGGCTCGCGCCAGATCGTGCGCCACCACGGCGGCATAGGCGTGGCCCAGATGCAGCGGGCCGTTGGGACTGGGAGCGAAGCGGGTACGGATCATGGCCAAACGCTTGTCCTGTGGATTGCGCCCCCGCGCAAGTCTTGACCGGATGGGGCGGTAAGTGGTTTCTTCCCGTCATGCGCTGTCACCAAACCGCAATGCCGGCCTGTCACAGGGGGTCATGCTCAAGGCGGAGCTGATCGAGCGCGCGGCCCGGTTCCGCAGCGCAGAGGGAGACCCCTCCCGCCACCTGTCCGATTGTCCTGCGCTGGTGCTCAATGCGGACTATACACCGCTGTCCTACTATCCGCTGAGCCTCTGGCCCTGGCAGACCGCGATCAAGGCGGTATTCCTCGAACGGGTGGACATCGTCGCGTCCTACCGGCGCGAGGTACACTCTCCCACCTGGCAGATGGCGGTGCCATCGGTGATCGCACTGCGGCAGTATGTGAAGCCCAGCGAGTTTCCCGCCTTCACCCGCTTCAACCTGTTCCTGCGTGACCGGTTTGCCTGCCAGTATTGCGGCAGCCCGCAAAACCTGACGTTCGATCATGTCGTCCCGCGTCGGCTGGGCGGCCAGACGAGCTGGGAAAACGTCGCCACCGCCTGCGCGCCGTGCAACCTCAGGAAGGGCGGGCGCACGCCGAAGCAGGCCGGCATGCCGCTGCTGGTCACGCCGATCCGCCCGACCAACTGGCACCTGCAGGAACGCGGACGCGGTTTCCCGCCGGGCTACCTGCACGAAACCTGGCGCGACTGGCTGTATTGGGACGTCGAGCTGGAGGCTTGAGCATCTGCCAGGAAGGTCGCGCATGGTCCGAGTGGCTGGAGGGCGGCGACCCGCTCCCCACCCGATCACCGGTAAATCCGTGCAATCGTGACAATTTTGCGATGGCTCGCACTGCGGAAGTGTGACAGCGGCGGCGTCGAGGCTTAAGCAAGCCTCACCCGGCCGTCAGCGCCGGGGCCAAACGGGCGCACAGAAGGACCGATCTTGATACCCCTGCCTCTTGCCGCACTGCTCATGGCCGCCGATCCTTCCGCGCAGGCCGCGCCGCCCTTACCCGCTGCCACGCCGGCTCCCGTCGTCGCACCGGCACCTGCGTCACCGGCTGCAGTGCCGGGCGAACCCGCTGCGCCCGCTCCGGTCGAGGGTGCGTCCAGCCCGGCGGCTCCAACCCCGGCGGCTCCGCCCGCAGTCGATGCCGCTTCGCCCGTGGCCGAGGATGGCACGATCGACGTGCTTGCCCGCTCGCAGCCGGTTCCCGGCGATCCGCTCGCGGCGCTCAACGCCCAGTCCTATGAGGTCGTGCAGAAGGTGGACGGGGCTTTCGTCGCGCCCGCCGCCAACATCTACAAGCACGGCCTGCCCGCCCCGGTGCGCGACGGCCTGCACAACGTGCTGCAGAACCTTGATGAGCCCATCGTCTTCGTCAACTTCCTGCTCCAGTTCAAGCTGGTCAGCGCGCTGAAGACCGCCGGGCGCTTCGCGATCAACTCGACCATGGGGCTTGGCGGACTGGCCGATGTCGCCAAGCGCAAGGGCATCGGCCTGCCATGGCGGCCCAACGGTTTCGGCGACACCTTCGGCTATTACGGCATCAAGCCCGGCGCCTACCTGTTCCTGCCGCTGATCGGCCCGACGACGGTGCGCGATCTGGTCGGCTGGGGCCTGGATCGCAGCCTGGTGCCTTTCACCGCCGGCAAGCCGTTCGGTACGCGGCTCTATGGGCTGGGGGCCGGCACGGTGCGTTCGCTCGACTACCGCATCCGCTTCGACGATACGCTCGAAAAGCTGCACGATGCGCCCGGCGATCCCTATGCGGCGGAGCGCGCCTATTACCTCGAAATGCGCCAGGCCGAAATCGACGCACTGCGCGGCCACCCCCATGCCAGCCTGCCGGTGCCGGGCGAACCGGCAAAGCCCACCGAAATGCCGGATAAAAAGTAAGGCTTACCCGGTGGAATAGCGCTCATAGGCGCGCTTGATGCGCTTGTCGTAGTCGCCGAAGTCAGGGCCGTTATAGAGCGTGGCCATGCGGTCATAGGCCTTGGCCCGCATGGCGGCGACCAGGCCCGACGTGCCCTTGCAGAAGCCGACAAAGGCATCGAGCTGCCCCCGCTCGCCGCGCTTCATGTCGTAGACGTAACCGTCGACGTCCGGGTAGCCGCAGGTGGTGAAATTGTCGCCCATCACCTGAAACATGCCCCATGAGCAGGCCATCAGCGCGGCATCCCAGTCCAGCGCGGCGGCGGCGGCAAGGGTGGTCCACGCCACTTGCTGATTGGCGTTGTTGACCTGCCATTCCGGCCCGGCCTTCTTCACATAGGGGTACGACAGCTTCGGATGCGACTGGTCATAGATCTTGCCGGTATATTTGCGGAAGCGGTGGCCTTCATAGGCGATGATCGGCAGTCCCGCCGGGCCAAAGCCCGATTTGCCGCCCGATTCCACTTCGGCGAAGGCGCGCACCAGCGCCGGCTCGATCCCCGGTCCCAGCCGCGCCGCCGCCTCGGCAAAGTCCTGCGGCCACAGCTTTGCGCCGGGCGCGGCAGGCGGCAGGCTCAGCGCTGCCAGCGCATCCTGGCACAGCCGCGCGATGGTCTTGCCCCCCGGATCGATCCGGCCATCTGCGGTGGTGAAATGCATCACCTCGGTCTGGTAGCGGCGGATCCGGGCGACAAGATCGGGCTCGATCGTCCCGTCCTCGGTCGATGCCTTGCGCCCGTCCAGCCGGTTGAACAGCCGCTGCACCAGCTTCACGTCCGCGGCGGCATTGGCCGCCTTGGGGGCCGCCCCGACCGATCCTTGCAAGTCCTGAACACGTATCGGCGGCGCCATGATCGTGGTCCTTTCGCTGTCCGCGCAGACTATGGATCAGCCCCGCCGCTGCGTCACGCGCGAAAAATGTCGCCGCAAATGATCATGGCCACTTTTTCTGCATGGCGGTGAAGTGCTCCTTGACGAAGGCAGCCCCCAGCACCGGGTGGGCGAAGCTCATCGCCACCTCCTGCCGTTCGGGCCAGGTCGGACGCCATTCGCTTTCGGCCAGGATCACGTCGGGACCGATGGGATTTTCGGGATAGCACTGCACCGCTGGTTGCAGGTGGGCGACAGTATGCGCCCAGCCAGTCTCATAGTCCGCCTGCCACTGCATCATGTAGTTCAGCCGCCGGATCTTCCAGACGCCGTCTTCGCGGACATAATCGTTCTCGTAGATCCCGGCTTCCCAGAATTGCTGCGGCATGCCTTCGGGCAGGGCATCCCTGATCGCATCGTGCCAGCCACCAGCGAGAATTCCCCGGAAGCGGCCCTTGGCGGTCTTGCGGTCGGGCGAAATGGTGATGACGTCCTGCAGTTGGAAATGATCGAGCAGCAAGCCCTTCACCGGGCCGCGCCGGCCGCCGGTGAACAGGTTCTGGAACCAGGTGCCGTAGAGCCGGATGATGCCCGCGTGGCCGCGATATTCGCCCGAAAGGAACACCACCGCGCCGTCTTCGGAAAACAGCCCTGCCACTTCCTCGGGCCGGTTGTAATCGATGTAGTAGCCATAGGCCATCTGCAGCCGGCGGATGGCGTTCAGGTCTTCCAGTTCATCGACCCGCGCCTCCAGCGCGGCGAACCGCGATTCCAAATCAGCCATTCCGACTCTCCCGAAAAGTTTGTATGCAATGCTAACAAATGTGACCGACTTGGCGAGAGGAAAAATCGGCATGAGCGAGTGGACCGGACAGGTGGCCTTCATCACCGGCGGGGTTTCCGGGCTGGGGCTGGGGATCGCCAAGGCTTGCAGTGATGCGGGAATGCGGCTGGCGCTGTCCTGGCGCAATGAGGCCTACCGCGCCGAGGCAGCCGCCTGGTTCGCGGCAAACGGCCGTGAGGAGCCGCTGTGGGTGAAGCTCGACGTGCTGGACCGCGCCCGCTTCGCCGCAGCGGCGGACGAGGTGGAGGCGCATTTCGGTGCGGTGCATGTGCTGGTCAACAACGCCGGGGTCTCGGTTTTCGGTGATACGGCGGAAGCGAGCCATGCCGATTACGACTGGATCATGGGGGTCAACTTCGGCGGCGTGGTCAACGGGATCGTCGCCTTCCTGCCCAAGCTGAAGGCGGCGCACGGCAAGCGCCACGTGACCAACGTCGCCTCGATGGCCGCCTATCTTTCCGGGCCGCAGGCCGGCATTTACACCGCCAGCAAGTTTGCGGTCCGCGGGCTGACCGAATCGCTGCGCTACAATCTGGTGCCGCACGGCATCGGCTGCTCGCTGGTCTGCCCGGCGCTGATCGCCACCAATGCCTGGGATTCAGCCTTCCGCCGCCCCGAAGAGTTCGCTGGCAGCGGCTTTGGCGAGGTCGACCGCGCCGCGCTCACCCAGTTCGGCACGGCATTCCGGGCGGGCATGGACCCGCACGAGGCCGGACGCCGCATCGTTGCGGGCATGGCTGAGGATCGCGGCCTGATCTTCACCCACCCCGAATTCGCCGAGGACTTCAAGGCGATCTATGAAGACAGCCTGGCTGCCCTGCCGCAAGAGGAAGCCCCGCCCGAACGCCTGGAAATCGAACGCCTGCGCCGCGAGGCGAACAAGGCGGCGCTGGCGGGCAAGGTCATTTCGATTGATGACCTGACGTAACAGCGCGAGGTCACCTCCACTGGACCTATTGCGCCAAGCCGCTATCCTTCCATGCGGGAAACGGGGCAGCGACAACGAAAGGCCTGACCATGTGCGACGAATTCACCGCCCGGGATGAAGAGGCAGCGCTGACCGCGCGCGGGCTTGATCGCCGCCAGTTCGCGGCGATCAGTGCGGCGGCGGTGATCGCCGGATGCACCGGCGGCGAGAGCCAGGCGCGCGGCGGCAAGCTGACCGAAGCGATGGTTACGGTCGATACGCCCGACGGCAAGGCAGATGCCTTCTTCGTTCACCCCGCCAGCGGGCGGCACCCCGGCGTGATCCTGTGGCCCGACATCGCCGGGCTGCGTGATGCCTACAAGACCATGGCGCGGCGGCTGGCTGCGGCGGGTTATGCCGTGCTGGCGGTCAACCAGTATTACCGCAGCGCACCCGCGCCGGTGCTGCCCAGCTTCGCCGAATGGCGCACACCGGAAGGGCAGGCGAAGCTGCGCCCGATGATCGCGGCGATCAATCCTGCGGCAACCACCAGCGACGCCGGAGCCTTCGTCCGCTGGCTCGACGCGCAGCGCGCAGTCGATACCCGCCGCAAGATCGGCACCAACGGTTATTGCATGGGCGGCCCGTTCACCGTGCGCACGGCTGCGGCCGCACCGGGGCGGGTAGGAGCTGCCGCCTCGTTCCACGGTGCCGCCCTGGTGACGCCGGGGGCGGACAGTCCGCACCTGCTGCTCGCCGCGACGCGCGCGCGGTATCTGTTTGCCATTGCCCGCAACGACGATGCGCGTTCGCCTGCCGACAAGTCAGTGCTGCAGGATACCGCCCGCGTCGCGGGTCGAACGGCGGAAGTCGAGGTCTATCCGGCAGACCACGGCTGGTGCACGCTCGACGCGCCAAGCTACGATCAGGTGCAGGCCGACCGCGCCTGGGGCCGGATGCTGGAACTGTTCAAGGGCCTGTGATTCACGCCCACCAGTAGCAGGTCGCCCGCACCTCGATGCTCACCCGCGGCGGTGCGTCCGCCGGGGCAGTCGGATCGTCGAAGGCGACATGCGGAATGCAGTGGGCGAAGCGCGGATCGCTGTCGTTGGTCTTGAACAGCACCGCCTCGTCCGCCGTCATGTTCGGATAGTAATACCAGCGGTGCGCCGGGTTGTGCGCCACGACCCAGCTTTCGAATGACCATTCGGGCGCAGGGGTGCCGTCGCGATTGGCCGGCGGATCAAAGATCGCATCGGCCACGATTAGGTCTTCGGCGGTGAAGCTGCGTGCATCGCAGAAGGCCAGCGGCACGTCCTGCGGCGGCGGCGAGAGGGCGCGCCACAGATTATAGGCGACGCAGCGACTGAACGCCCGTCCCTGCGCGCCGCGCGCCGCGAACTGGACGGCAGTGGCATCGTTGATGTCGATGTGGGCGAACCGCGCCGGGTGCGAGTTGTCGGTGCTGCCGGTTTTGCCTGAGCGTTCCGAGAAGCGAAGGATGCCCGGGCTGGTGATCTGCACCTCGTCCGCGCCGGTCACGTCGCGGATCAGCGCCCGCACCTCGGCCGGGTGAATGCTGCGCACCGCTTCGGCGTCGGTGAAATCGGTCACCTTGCTGACGTGGCGGACGAGCTGGAATCCCTCGCGGTCAATCCCGGCATCGATGGCGCGCGCATCGTGCAGCTCCATCGGGTGGAGCGCAACCTCGACCCGGTCCTTCTCGTGCGCGTTGGCGTAGTAGAAGGGACGGGGAAGGCCCCGTCCCGAATAGGGGATCAGGGCCTTCATCGCATTATCCCTTGATCCTGGAGGTATCGAAGGTGCCAAGCCCCGGCTTGAAGCTCTTTTCGTCAAGGAACTGCCGGGTGGCTTCGTGGCGGGCTTCGACGCCGCCGAACGAGTGCAACGCTTCCTGCGCGCGGATCAGGTAGTCCTCGGCATTGGCATAGGTCATCTCGGTCATCCGGCGCACCGCCCACTTGGTGGCGCGCAGTGCATTGCCGTCCTTCTTCAGCAGCGCCTCGGCGATCACGGTGACGCGCGCCCTGAGCTCGGCGGCGGGGACCGATTCGGTGACCAGGCCTTGCGCCTCGGCCTGCTTGCCGGTCAGGTTCTCGCCCATCATCGCGTGGTACATCGCCTTGCGCAGCGGCATCAGGTCAGCCACCACCTTGGACGCGCCGCCGCCGGGCAGGATGCCCCAGTTGATTTCGGAAAGGCCGAACTGCGCCTCATCCGCCGCGATGGCGATGTCGCAGGCGAACAGCGGGCCATAGCCGCCGCCGAAGCACCAGCCGTTGATCATGGCGATGGTGGGCTTTTCATACCAGCGCAGGCGTTCCCACCACGAATAGGCCTCGCGCTGGCTCTTGCGGATCATGCCCAGGCCCTGCGCTTCGGTTTCGCGGAAGTATTCCTTGAGGTCCATGCCCGCCGACCAGGCATCGCCCTCACCGGTCAGCACCAGCACGCCAACGTCGTCGCGAAATTCCAGTTCCTCGATCACGCGCTTCATCTGGCGATTGAGCTTGGGGCTCATGCAATTGCGCTTTTCGGGGCGGTTGAACTTCACCCAGGCAATGCGGTTTTCGACGGTGAAGGAGACGGTGTCTTCCTCGGCGCGGTCGGTGCTCATGCGCGAATCCTCTCGTGGCAGGCCAATGTTGTTATGTTATATAACAAACACCGTTGCCATTCGCAAGGGCCAACACTAAGGGACACCCATGGCAGATCCGCTGCAATCCTTTCCCGGCTACGCGCTGCGCCGCGCCGCTTCGGCGATGATGACCGAGTTTTCCGCGCGGCTGGCCCCGCTGGGGCTGCGCTATGCCGAAACCTCGGCGATGGTGCTGATCGAGGCCAATCCCGGCACCACCGCCAGCCAGCTCGGGCGGATGCTCGATATCCAGCGCGCCAACATGGTGCCGCTGCTCAACCGGCTGGAAACGGCGGGCCTGATCTCGCGTCAGCCGATCGACGGCAAGTCGCACTCGCTCAGCCTCACCCCGGCGGGGCAGGTCAGGCTGGCCGAGGCGAAGACGGTGATCGACACGTTCGAACACTGGCTGATTGCCCGCGTGCCCGAAGAACATCGCCCCCACCTCAAGCCCGCGCTCGACGCCTTGTGGCTGGGCGAGGGTTGAGGCGGCGAGGCCTTCCCCGCTACCCCGCCGCCGCCCGCAGCATCTCTGCATTGTCCTCGATCATCTGCCGCACCGAACGCGGCGCGCGGCCGAGCAGGTGCTGCACGTCGCCGCTGTACAGTTCCAGAAAGCCCTCTCGGATCGCCCGGCCGAAAGTCACCATGTCGTCACTGTTCCACGGGATTCCGCTAACGGTCTGGTCGTCCACCGGGCGGCGCGGGATGCCCATGGCGTCGAACATCGCATACTGCGCCGCATCGTCCACCGGGACGTAAACCACCGGCACCCCGGTAACTTCGGCGAGGATTGCGGTGACGTCGGCAAAGCTCTGCAGTTCGGGGCCGGTGATGTCATAGACCTTCCCGGCATGCCCATCGCCATCGAGGACGGCCACTGCGCAGGCAGCACAATCGTCGCGCCAGACCATCGCCTCGCGCCCGTCGCCGGCGTTGCTGATCCACTGGCGGCTGGCCATGGTGCCGGGTCCGGCCATCAGGATCATCGCATCGGCATAGTGGGCATCGCGCAGGAAGGTGAAGGCAAGGCCCGATTCGCGGATCAGGCGTTCGGTGCCGATGTGATCGTGGCGCACTTCGGCGGGATTGGCCGGATCATCGATGCCGATGAAACTGGTGTAGACGACGTGGCTCACCCCCGCCGCTTTCGCCGCCGCCACCGCCGCGCCGTGCTGCGCCACCCGAGCGCCGACCCGGGTGCCGGAGATCAGCAGCAGCCTGTCCGCGCCCTGCATGGCCGCAACCATGCTGTCGGGTTCGTCATAGTCGCCGAACCGCACGGTGCAGCCCAGCGCCGCCATATCGGCCAGCTTGTCCGGGCTGCGGCTCATCAGGATCAGATCGGCGGCCCGCCCGCGCGCGATCAGGCCCTTCGTCGCGAGCCTGCCGTATTGGCCCGAGGCCCCGGTGATGACGATCTTCATGCGCAGCCCTCCGTTCGGGTCGAGCGGGCGTCAGTCAACCGGCGGCGCGATCAAGCGCCGCCTGCGGCACCCACCAGCCGTGGACCTGCGGGCGCAGGCGGCAAGGGATCGTGACTTTCGCCACCGCACCAGCCGCAAGATTCCCCGCGTCGATCACCCAGGCTTCGTGGACGAACTGGTTGTCGCCCACCTGCTGGTCAACGATGGTCACCAGCCAGCCGTCATGCGCCGGATCGGCGGCGGGGACGTGAACCGGCTCATTGTACCCGGCCTGCGGCGGCAGCGGCAGCGCCTGCGCCACGCGGGGGGCGGCGGTGTCCATGCCGTCCAGTCGCAGCAGCAGGTTGAAGCTGACCCCCACCGGCCCGGCAAACAGCGGCGGGCCCTGCAGATCGGGGTTCATCGTCAGCATCCAGCCGTGATCATAGCGCTGGCCCTGCTTCAGCGCCGGGATCACCGGAAAATCGCCCGGCGGGCCGATGATCGTCTCGGTCACCTCGCCGCCATCGGCGCGCGGATCGACCGTCCAGCGGGTCAGCGCGCCGCGGATGTCCTGCGGGCCCATGAAGATGCCCGAAGGCTCGCGGATGAAGGCGAAGGCGTTGGTGTTGTTGAGGCAGGCATCGAAATGGAGCAGTCCGGCCTCATCCTCCCAGGCGTTCATCATGTGGTACGAATGGCAGCCCTTGGGCCCCTTGAACCACCTGATTTCCGAGACGTCGCCATAACGCGGCATGACGCCCAGCCACGATTCCAGCTCCGGCTGGTGATGCCAGTGCTCACCGCCTGCCTTGAGCCGGTCAAGATCACAGGTGGTCGGGTAGATCGGGAACAGCGCATAGTTCTGGCTGATGGTGAAATCGTGCATCATCGCGCAGTAGGGCGCGTCGAACCACTGTTCGGACTTGAGCACGCCGTCCGCGCCGACGACGCAGTAGGCGATCTTGGTGGAGGCCGGTCCATCCGCCTCATAGCCATAGAAGAACAACTCGCCGGTATCCGCATCGATGCGGACATGCGCGGTCATCGTCTCGCTCTTCAGTGCGCCGCCAAAATCCCAGGACCCCAGCGTTTCCAGCGTCAGCGGATCGACGCGGTAGGGGCGGCCATCTTCCTTCGCCATCAGCAAGCGCCCGGCGTGCCAGACCGGGGTGGTGTTGGCGACAGTGCGGTCCACCCCCTGCACATCGGCATCGTCGGTGAAAGGGTTGCGGTACTTGCCGAAGCGCGCCCGACCCAGTTCCTTCTCCGCCGTGTGCCGGGCGGTCTCGACGAATTTCATCGCGAAATCGGCTGTGCCATCAGCGTTGAACGACAGGCGGCTGACCATGCCGTCGCCCGAAAGGGTGTGATCGTCAGCAAACTTGGGCGGATAGGCCGGATCGGGCACCGCACGGTAGAAACTGCCGCGCACCTCGGTCGGCAAGGTGCCTTCCACCGTGAGACCCGTGAACGCAACTTCCTGCCCGACAGGCTGGTTCAGTCCCGTGAAATAGGGGGTCGCCGGAAAGTGTCCCATATGCCTGGTATCCTAACTATTGTTACGGAAAGCCTAGCGCCGCCCGCGCCGGTTGCAAGGGGCAATCGACGTCGCCCGACACAGAACCGAGACAGGCCGGTTGACTCCCGCCGCACATGGCCGACCATGGCCCCCGGAGGTGCATCATGCCCGAATCGCAGCCTTGGGAAATCGACCGCGTCGCCGCTGCGCAGATGCTCACCGCGCTGGGCATTGCCGACACCCCGGAAGCCGCGCGCATCGCGGCCGGGCAGCTTGCCCGCCACCGCGAAAAGGCGATGCGCTGGGCGGTTGAACGCGCGCGGGACCGGCTGGTGCAGGATCTGGAACGCGGCGCAGTGGACCATTACCCGCGCGAGAATGAAGCCTGGGCGCGCGGTTACGGTTGTGCCGAAATGCAGGTGGCCTCGGTATCTGCCGATGATTTGCTCGACATCACCCAGGGTGCCCCGCGCTCACCCGGGCAGGTCCTGCGCGGCATGATCCGGGCAGCCAAGGGGCGTTAGGCCGCTTCCCGCGCTGCGTGTTGCGGCACGCCCGGCGCATCCCCTACCCCGCCACACCAAAAAAAGGAGCCGCCACCCTGCGGTAGCGGCTCCTTGCAGGCTGGAACCGGCAGGTTCCGTTACGGTCAGAAGTCCTTCTTCACCGTCACCGCCCAGGTGCGGCCCATGCCGGGCGCGCCGGAAACGGTCTTCGGGCTGGCATACTGTTCGTAAAGCGAGGTGAAGTAGTACTTGTTGAACAGGTTCTGCACTTCCAGCCCCACGGAGAACGGCGAATCGGCGTCCTGCTTCCAGGTCAGACGGGCATTGCCGAGGAAGTAGTGGTTGATCCGGTTGCTGGCATGATAGGTCGCCAGCGGACCGGAAACGGCGGCCACGGCGACATCGTCGTAGTTGATCGCCTCGGTATAGACCTTCGACTGGTATGAACCGTCAAACCGTGCCGAAAGCGTGCCGCCGGCAATCCCGTCGATGTCGTACTGCGCGCCGAAGCTCCACTTCCACTTCGGCGTGTAGGGCGTGACCATGTTCAGCGACAGCCCGCCCAGCGCGGCGGTGCTGGCGGTGAAGCCGGTGTACTTGAAGTCGATGTAGCTGAGCGAGCCGTCCAGCGTGAAGGCTGGTGTCGGCTTGATCATGGTTTCCACTTCGAAGCCCTTCACATGCGCCGTGCCGACGTTGTTCGGCTGGAGGCACGGGCTGATCGGGCAGGCCGACAGGGTAAGGATGATGTCCTTGTAATTGTTGTAGAACGCCGAGGCGTTCAGTCGCACGCGGCGATCAAGCAGGTCCGACTTGAAGCCCACTTCGAACGAAGTCAGCTTTTCCGGATTGAACGACTTGATCTGGTTGTTCGGGCTGGACGGACCGAAGAACGGACGCGGGTTGACGCCGCCCGCCCGGTAGCCGGTGGCGACCTGAGCATAGACCATCAGCTCGGGCGAGAAGCGATAGTCCATCGCCACGCGCCAGTCGAAGTTGCTGCCGTCAAAATGCCCGGTGGCGGCGTTGAGGCCGAACAGCAAGCAGTTGGACTGATTGCCGATACCGGTCGGCCCTGCGGTGGCCGCGCCCAAGAAGAAGTTGCACGGGCCCTGGATGGTCGAACCGTCCGGGTTGTGGCGGAAGTAGATGTAGTCCTTCTTGTCCCACGATTCGCGCAGGCCGGCGGTGATGTTGAAGGCCTCGGTCGGATGCAGGGTGAAGTTGGCGAACAGTGCCTTGTTCTCTGCCGGCGTCGGATCGGGGCCATGGGCGAAGTCGATCCCGGCATAGTTGAGATCGACGCGCGCGGTCAGCGTGCCGGTGCGCTTGAAGTAGAACCCGCCCACGGTGAAGTCGACCATGTCGCCCACCTTGCCGTTGAGCCGGAGTTCCTGGCTCCACTGGTTGTTGACGAGGATCTGGCGCAGCTGCTGGTTGGCAAGCGGCGAGTTATCGACGTCCTGCGACCAGTCCGACTTGTAGTGCCGCCACGCGGTAACCGACTTGAGGCTCAGGCTGTCCGAGAGCTGCACGTCGATGCTGCCCGAAACGCCGTAGTTGTCGAGCCATTGGTGTGGATCGAGCGCCAGCGGCTTGTAGGGTGCCTGGGTGGTCGCGGGGGTGCGATCAAGGAAGGTGCCGTAGCTGACGAACTTGCGGTCATAACCGGTCAGGGTGTCGCACGAGTTCACGCCATAGGGCACGAAGGCGCAGTTGCCGCGAATGGCGGAGCCGTCGATGGTCGAAGGCAGCCAGGGCTGGCCGTTCGCGTTGACCGAGGGATTGTTGTAGTAGAGCAGCACCGAAGCACCCGCTTCCGAGCGGTCACGCGTGTAGTCGCCCGAAAGGTTCACTTCGACCGTATCGGTCGGCACCCATCGCAGCGAGAGCTTGCCGGCGGCGTAGGACTGGCCGCCCAGCGTGCCCAGAACCGGGCCGGGACCACCCATGCTCGGCACGCCCGATCCGGGATGGGTCGCGGCATAGTCCAGCCGCTTGACGTAGCCATCGCGGTTCTTGGAGACGCCGGCAACGCGGGCGAACAGCGTATCGCTGAGCTTGAGATCGGCAAAGCCGCGCACTTCGATACGGTTGTAGCTGCCGTAGGTCACCTGCAGCGAGCCCTTGCCATTGCCCTGCGGTTTGGACGAGAACAGCTTGATCGCACCGCCGATGGCGTTGCGCCCGGCCAGTGTGCCCTGCGGGCCGCGCAGCACTTCGATCCGGTCAAGGTCCATCAGGTCAAGCAGCGAACCGGTGAGCGTCGGGATATAGACATCGTCGACGTAGATGCCGACGCCGGGTTCCAGCGCGAAGTTGAAGTCGGTCTGGCCGACGCCGCGGATGAAGGCGATCAGGCCCGAACCGTTCTGCTGGCCTTGCGGTGTGAGGGTGACGTTGGGCGCCTGCGCCGCGACCTGCTCGACGCTGGTCTGGCTGCGCGCCTCCAGCATGGCAGAGTTGACCGCGGTGATCGCCAGCGGCGTGTCCTGCAGCTTCTGCTCGCGAAACTGCGCGGTGACGACGATTTCGGGGTTGGCGGCGCTGTCATCCGCCTGCGGAGCAGCGGCATCCTGCGCGAAGGCAGGCGAAGCAGCCAGCGCCAGCGCAGATGCGCCCAGCGCCAGAACGTTGCGAAGCATGGTCATGTGGCAATCTTCCCTCTTCCACCACCGACCCGGTTGCGGGTCTTGACCGAATGCTTACACGCCCACGACAATTTTCAAAGGGGTGAATAATTCAGATTTGTGAAATTCGGCAGGTGTTGCCTTTGCGCCGCAGTCAGGCCCCGGCGGGGGCGAACTCCTCGGTGTCGATCGTCTTCTGCATTGGCGCGTGATAGCGCGGGCCGCTGACGGTGTTCTGGTTGATCAGCCTATCGACCTGCTCAAGCAGCGCCGCTTCGGGCTGCCAGTCCGCCTTCGCCACGTTCCCCGCCAGGTGATCGAGCCGGGTGGTGCCAGGGATGGCGTGGACATGGTCCCCGCGCGACAGCACCCAGGCGAGCGAGAGTTGCGCCGGGGTCACCCCGTTCTGCGCGGCGATGGCGTTGAACCGGTCGATCAGCGCCAGGTTCTTCGGCCAGTTCTCGGCATCGAAGCGCGGGTGCGGATAGCGGATGTCGTTTTCCAGCAGGGTGGAGGTATCGCGGATGCCGTCCGCCAGCGCCCCGCGTCCCAGCGGCGAGAAGGCGACCAGCGCGATGCCGAGTTCACGGGTGGTTTCCAGCACTGCCAATTCGACATTGCGGGTCCACAGCGAATATTCGGTCTGCACCGCCGCCATCGGATGGACGGCATGCGCCTCGCGGATATGGTCGGCGGACCATTCGGAGACACCATAGGCCAGGATCTTGCCCGCCTCCTGCGCCCGCACCAGCGCGCCGACCGAATCGGCGATCGGCACGGTGTAATCGAAACGGTGGAGGTAGAAGAGGTCGAGATGGTCGGTCTTGAGCCGCGCGAGGCTGGCGTCGAGCGACTTCAGGATCGAATCCGGATGGCAATCGGTGCCACGCTTCGGTCCGTCGAACAGGATACCGGTCTTGGAGGCGAGGAAGAAGTCCTTGCGCCGGTGGGCCAGCGTATCACCGATCAGCGCCTCGCACCGCCCCGCGCCGTAGATGTTGGCAGTGTCGAAATGGTCGTAGCCCAGATCGAGCGCCGCCAGCAGCACCTTCGCCGCGTCGTCCCGCGCAGGCGGCACGCCATAACCGTGGGTCAGCCCCATGCAGCCGAGGCCGATGGGGTTGAGGTCCTTGCCTGCAAGCTTGCGGAGTCGGGTCATGGTTCTATCCCTGTTCGTCTTTGCGAGCGACACGGTGCCGTCCGGAGTCGCACGCGCGACCCTCGATTGCCGCGCGCCTTCGCCGCTCGCAATGACGAAGCCGGGACAATTGTTACGACCAGCCGTCCTGCGCTTCCAGATCGGCGGCCAGTTCGCCGATCACCCTGTAGCAATCGAGCACCTGGGCAACCGAGGAATTGGGCTCGCGGCCCTCGCGGATCGCGGCGACGAATTCGCGGTCCTGCAGTTCGATCCCGTTCATGCTGACATCGACCTTCGAGACGTCGATAGCCTCTTCCTTGCCGGTGAACAGGTCATCGTAGCGGGCGATGTAGGTCGCGCTGTCACCGATGTAGCGGAAGAAGGTGCCGAGCGGTCCGTCGTTGTTGAATGACAGCGACAGGGTGCAGATCGCTCCGCTTTCGCTCTTCAGCTGGATCGACATGTCCATGGCGATACCCAGTTCCGGGTGCTTCGGCCCCTGGATCGCCTGGGCCTTGACGATCCTGCCGGCCTGATAGGCGAACAGATCGATGGTGTGGGCGGCGTGGTGCCACAGCAGGTGGTCGGTCCACGAACGCGGTTCACCCTTGGCGTTCATATTCTTGCGCCGGAAGAAATAGGTCTGGACGTCCATCTGCTGGATGTTCAGCTCGCCCGCGACGATCCGGTTGTGCACGTACTGGTGCGACGGGTTGAAGCGGCGGGTATGGCCGACCATGCAGGTGAGCCCGGTTTCCTGCTGCTTTTTCAGCACGGCCTCGGCATCGGCCCAGGAGTCGCACAGCGGGATTTCCACCTGCACATGCTTGCCCGCAGCCATGCAGGCGATGGCCTGCTCGGCATGCATCTGGGTGGGCGTGCACAGGATCACCGC
>JAGWTB010000031.1 GCA_028869175.1 Sphingomonadales bacterium | reverse complement strand
TCAATCTCGACGGTCTCTCGCGGATCGTGCCGCAGTTGATGATCGGCCCGCAAGGCGGCTCCGTCCAGGGTGGCAATATCTCGCTGCGCGGCATCGCCGGGCCTGACTCGAACCCGTTCGGCGACCAGGCCGTATCGTTCACCATCGACGGCGTGCAGGTGGCCAAGGCGACCGTGCGCCGCATGTCCGATTTCGACATCGCCCAAGTCGAAGTGCTGAAGGGGCCGCAGGCGCTGTTCTACGGCAAGAATTCGATGGGCGGCATCGTCAACATCCGCACCAACGATCCGGGCGACCACCTCGAAGTGGGCGGGAAGATCGGCTATGAATTCCAGGCCCGCGAAGTGCGCGGCGAAGGCTATGTCTCGACCCCGCTCGGCGAAGGCCTCGGTCTGCGCATCGCCGGGCAGTTCTCGGACATGCAGGGCTACTTGAAGGACCAGACCCCGAGCAACTCGCCCTATTTCAACACCGAACGCAACCCGAACGTGACCGACTGGGGCATTCGCGCCACGCTCAAGTATGAGGCAGGCGACACCTTCGACGCCCGGCTCAAGTTCAACTACGGCAGCATCCGCGGCAACGGCCCGGCCTCGACCACCGAATTCGTCTATTGCCCCTCCGGCAGCCGCCAGTTTGCGGCGCTGGGGGCGATCGGCGACAATTCGCAGTGCGGTGCCGGCGATCTCAACGTCAATGCGGGATATGGCGCGGCCGTTGCCAAAATTCCAACGACGCGAAACAACAACTTTCGCGCCGATGGCAAGAATTTCAATAACCAGGACCAGTATCTCACCAGCCTGGTCATGAATTTTCGGCCTTCCGACAAGCTGACCATCACATCGGCAACCGGCTATTACCGGGTCAAGTACGATGCCTGCCAGAACTACGAAAACAGCTATGCGATCCTGCTGCCAAGCTGCAACGTCTATCGCAACCGGGAACTTTCGCAGGAACTAAATTTCAACACCGATCTGGACGGTCCGCTGAATTTCACCGGCGGCCTCTATTACAGCGACGTCAAGGCCGGAACCGGTTCGCTGACCTACCTGTTCGGCGGCGCTTTCCCGCTGCTGGCGCCTCCGGGAACGCCGGGCTTGCCCAATGGCCTCGGCGGTCCGACCACCCCGGCGCTGGTCAACTACTACTGGTTCGAGATGAAGGGCACGGCCTGGTCCGCCTTCCTGGAAGGCACCTTCAAGCTGACCGATCAGCTCGAACTGTCGGGCGGCGTGCGCTATTCGAAGGAAAAGAAGCGCCTGCCCGTGGTGCTTGACGGCGGCGGCGTGGCTTCGGGGGCGCAGAACCCGTTCCTGCTCAACCTGCTGGGCATCCCCGGCGTGACGACGGACCTGATCCCGGTCAAGGTCGGTTCGGCCAACGCGCTGGGTGCCTCGCTGCTCAAGGACCACGATTCGTGGGACGACTGGTCGCCCGAAGTGACGCTGAGCTATCGCCCGAACAGCGACCTGACGCTGTTCGCCTCGTACAAGCACGGCTTCCTCTCGGGGAGCTTCAACTCAAGCTCGGTCAACCTGGCAGCGCCGAACGTCGATCTCAGCTACAAGCCGCAAACGATCAGGGGCGGTGAAGTCGGCGTTAAGGCCCGGGTCGGCGGCGTGCTGCTGCTGAACGCTGCGGCCTATACCTACCGTGTTTCGGATCTGCAGGTGGTGAACTTCACCAATGCCACCAGTTCGATCCGCAATGCGGCCAAGGCCAAGATCGAAGGGTTCGAAGCGGATTTCACCTGGCGTGCGCCGGTGCAGGGGCTGACGATCAACGGGGCGATGGCCTACAACGATTCCAAGTACCAGAACTTCCCCGGCGCACCTTGCTACAATGGCGAATCTGCTGCCGAGGGGTGCGTTGCCGGAACCCAGCAGCTTGGCGGCCAGGTCGTCCCGCGCTCGCCAAAGTGGAACCTGCAGGGCGGGTTCAACTACGAAACCGCTGTCGGCAGCGGCCTGAAACTGGGGATGAGCGGCGGCGTCAACCACTCGTCAGCTTACCTGACCGACGCCTCCAACGCGCCCGGATCGCTCCAGAAGGCCTATACCATGGTCGATGGAACGCTGCGCCTCGGGGCCGAGAACGACGGCTGGCAGGTTTCGCTGATCGGCCGGAACCTGACCAACAAGTTCGTGTTCTTCGCGGCGCCGGATGTCCCGTTCAGCGGTGCCAATGCGTTTGGCGTGCGGCTGGGCGACCGGTTCGGTTCGGTCTCGCGCGGGCGTGAAATCCTGCTGCAGGTCGGGTTCAAGTTCGGCCAGTAAGCCCGGACCGCCCCCTACTTCCCTGAACGGGCGGGCTCGCGCCCGCCCGCTCTTCGTTTGACACCAGGAGCAACCACAATGACCGCCAAGCCGCGCATTGCCATCTACGGGACCGGACAATTCGGCGGCATGGCGGCGCGCTTCGCGCTCGACAAGGGATGGCCGATCGTCGCGGCCTACAACCGGGCGGGCGACAAGATCGGCCGCGACCTTGGCGACGTCATCGGACTGGGCCGCAGCATCGGCGTGCTGGTGCAGGATTGCGATACCGCCGATTTCTCCGGCCTTGACGCCGATGTCGGACTGGTTTTCACCACCAACGTCATGGCGCAGAACCTGCCGGCCTACGAGCGGTTGCCGGGTGCCGGGGTCAACGTGCTGTGCCACGGCGGCCAGTCCTACCACCCGTTCGCCAGCGATCCGGCCATCGCGGCCAGGGTCGATGCCCTGGCGAGGGCCAAGGGCGTGACCTTCACCGGCTGCGGCATATGGGACATGTCGCGAATCTGGTCGGGCCTGCTGGCGATCGGGCCGACGACCGAACTGGAATCGCTGGTCCACCGTTCGATCACCGATGCGAAAGGGCAGGCGATCAACCCAACGCAGGCCCGGCAGGTCGGCATCGGCATGAGCCTGGCCGAGTTCGAGGAGAGCGGCCTGCGGCAAAGCCCGCTGGCGATATCCTACACCACCGTCCCGGCGCTGGTGCTGGAAACCGCCGGCTTCACGGTCGCCAGCCGAACCGCCGAGATCGAGCCGATCACCTTCGATAGCGATGTCGACGCCGAATTCCTGGGCGGCATGCTGGCCGCCGGCACCTGCGTCGGCACGCGGATCATCGGCCATATCACCACGGCCGAAGGCCCGACGGTGCGGGTCGAGATCGAACTGCGGCTGTTCCGCGACGGCGATGTCGAACACATGGCCTGGGATGTGCAGGGCAAGCCCCGCACCCGCATCCGGGTGGAGCGCGACGATTCGGGCCATGCCACGGCCGCCAGCCTGTTCAACCGCATTCCCGACGTGATCGCGGCGCGCGCGGGCGTGGTCACCGTCGCCGAACTCGGCCCGCTCAAGTCGTCAGCGCGGGCGTGATGCTGCGCCATTGCCCGATCCCGCTCGGCCCCGATGCGCTGATGGCACTGGCGCGCGCGCAGACCGGCATCGCCATCGACGACGAGGCGGCGCGCGAGCCGCTTACCGTGCTGCACCGCTCGATCAGTGAGCAAGGCGGGCTGCACGAGGCTGGGGCTTTGGCCCAGCAGGCCAAGCTGCTGCGCCTGCTGAAGAACCGCCTGCGCATGCAGCGCGATTTCACCGCACACCCGGAGATCGCCGAACAGGACATCCCCCGTCCGCTGTTCGTCGTCGGTTTCGCCCGCACCGGCACCACCAAGACCCAGAAGACTCTGGCCGCCACCGGGGATTTCAACTTCCTGCCGTTCTGGAAAGCGTTCAATCCCGCGTTGCACTCGGGAAATCGCAGCGAGTCTCCTCAAGCCCGGATCGATGAGGCCGAGGCCTATTGCACGTGGTTCGATGCGCAATCACCCCTGACCAGGACCGGCCATGCGTTCGAAACGCACGAACCGGAAGAGGAAACCACGCTGACCGAGCACTGCCTCGTCGCGCCCTCGTTCATCGGTTTTTCCGATGCCCCCGAATACCTCGGCTGGATGGCCACGCAGCCGCCGACGATCCTGTTCGAATTCCTGCGCGATACGCTGAAATACCTGCAATGGCAGGGGCTTGCCGTACCTGGGCGCAAATGGCTGCTCAAGGCCCCGACCTATTACGGACTTGAAGAGGCGATCCTCGGCGTCTTTCCCGATGCCGATTTCGTCATGACCCACCGTTCGCCGCTGCAGACGGTGCCTTCGTCGTGCCGCCTGATCGACCTGTTCCGCATGCCTTTCGGCACGGCCCCGGTCGACGTCGGGGCGCTTGTCGGCGGCTTCACGATGATGATGGACCTGCACATTGCCAATCGTGAGCGTCTGGCGGGCCTGCGCGTCCTTGACCTGGCGTTCACGGATGTCACCCGCAACATGGCTTCGGTGGCGGAGCGGATCTATGCCCACTGCGGTCTGGAATGGAACGCAAGGTCCCGGGCAGCGATCGCCGCTTGGGAAGCAAACCACCCGCAGCACGGTCACGGCACGTTTACTTACGCGCTGGAAGACTACGGTCTGACCGAAAGCGGCATCTTGCGCGATTTCGCGGCCTATGAAGCCATGCGCCGGCGCGTGGCGGGGTAGGTCACCCCTCCCCCTGCGCGGCGATCGCCTTCAGCACCAGCGGCGTCATCACCATCAGCCAGGCGAAAAAGGCCCCCGCCGCCAGCCAGAAATCGAACAGCCCGTCCCACGCGAAGGGGCCGCTGCGGAAGAAATAGGCCAGGCCGCCGGGCACGAACAGCAGCGCCATCCACAGGTTGAAATAGGCCGCCCAGCGCGGGAACACGGGGTGCGGCGAACGGTCGCGCCAGGTGCCCAGCGCGATGGCGCCGAACTGGGCGATGAAGGTGGGAAAGGCCGGGATGATAATCAGCCAGCCAAGGTCGTTGAGCAACTGGGTCAGCGCCGGGTCGCGCTCGGGCCGGAACGCGGTGGCGGCAAAGATCATGATCGGCAGCATCACCGTGAGCACCCCGATCGAACCTGCCCCCACTTGCAGCAAAGCGGGAAGGTCGCTGCCAGTCTGCATTCGCCGCATCTGCGCCGAAATCACGCCAACGAAGGCCGTCCAGCCTGCCATGCCAAACAGGCCCAGCATCATGCCGCCGCGAATGGCTCCGGCATGTTCGCGGTAATAGGCGGCAACTTCGGCCGCGCTGAGCGACGGGCTCGGCGGGGGGACGAAGCCGGCCAGCAGCAACCCCGCACCGAACAGGGCAGCACAGGCCACCCCGCCCCAGGCGCAGAGCTTCTGGTCAAACGCGCTCAACCGGCGCCGCCGAAGAACGCGGCAAGCGTCGCGTCCATCTCACGGTCGCTGAGCGCCGCGCGCGCGCCGAGCAATTGCTGGGCATCGCCGCCAACGACATAGCGGGTTTCCGGCTTCTCCGCCGCCAGCGCCGCGACGATGACCGTAGCCACCTGATCCGGAGTCGAACCGGCGCCGTCATAGCCGGCCTGGGCCGCCGCCGCGAAGCCGTGGTACAGCGCACCGTAACGCGCCGCCTGCCCGGCATCGAGCTTGCCAAACGCTTCCTTGGTCCATGCAATCTGCGCCGAAACCATGCCGGTGCGCACCCCGCCCGGCTCGACCAGCACCAGGTCCACGCCATCGGCGGCGATCTCCTGCCGGGCAACGTCAGCAAAGCCTTCGATCGCATGCTTGGAGGCGGTATAGGCCCCGACGAAGGGCAGCGCCACCTTGCCGCCCATCGACGAAATCAGCAGCAGGCGTCCCTTTGCCTGCCGCAGCGCCGGCAGCACTGCCTGGAAGATCGCAACGTTCGACAGGAAGTTCACCGACATCGCCTTGGCATAGTCCGCCAGCGGCGTCAGTTCGCAGGGGCCGAGCGGGCCGACAGCGGCGCAGACGGCGACCTGATCGACCCCGCCCATGGCCGCGACGATCTGCTGCACGCGCACCAGCACCGCTTCGGCATCGTCCAGCGCCAGCAGCTCCACGCCGGCCACCCCCGGCACCTCGCCGCGCAGTTGCGCCTCCTGCGCCGCATCCATCACCGTGGCGACGACGGAATCGCCCTGCGCCACCAGTTGCCGCGCCACTTCCATGCCGATCCCGCCGGCGGCGCCGATTACCAGAACCTTGGTCACTGGACTTTCTCCTTGTTTCCATGGGCCGCCGATCGTTCGATCGCGGCAAGCAATGTGTGGCGCTGAACCGCCTGGTCGAAATCGAAGGTCTTGCGCGAACCGGTCGCCAGATCGTCGGCAAAGGCCTGCCAGACCTGCGCGACATTGAGCGCCGGCCCAGCCAATCCGACAGGCACGGTGCGCAATTCCGCCGGGGTCGGCAGCGGGGCCAGCGCCTGCGCATCGCCGCGCCCGCCGCTGACTGTCAGGTCGAGCATCTGCATGTGACCGCCCATGCCGGTGACCTGGATATCGCCTTCGGTGCCGTTGATCTCCCAGAGCAGGTTGGTGCCCCGGCAGGCTCCGGCGCGGTAATGGCAGGCCATGGTCGCGCCCGAAGCCAGCGTGCCGGTGAAGGCCACCTGATCCGGGCTGGTCTTGATGCCGTGTTCGCCGGTCTCGACGTTGAGGAAATCGCTCTGCAGCACATCCATCTGGGCCGAAACCTCGTTCAGTTCGCCCAGACAGGCAGCGACGGCATCGAGCGAGTGCCCCATCGGTATGGAGAGCATGGTCGCGCCATTGCTGCGGTCCATTGTATAGGCATTGGCCGTATCGATCATCGGCCCCCAGACCAGACCCGACGCAAGCAGCGTGGTCGACAGCACCCGGCCGACATAGCCATCTGCAATCAGTTTCTGCACATGCAGGATTTCGGGCGAGAAGCGCGCCTGCAGGCCGATCACGCAGCGTGCCTGCGATCCCCGCGCGCGCTCGGCGATGGCGCGGGCATCGTCCAGCCCGTTGCCGAGCGGCCATTCGCAATAGACGTGCTTGCCGGCATCGAGCGCGGCGAAAACCAGTTCGCGGTGATGCGGCACCTTCACCGTCACCGCCACCACATCGACGTCGGGATCGTTCACCAGATCGCGGTGGTTGTCATAGCAATGCGCCACGCCATAGGCCTCGCCGGCGGCGCGCGCCGATTCGATCCGGGTGGTGGACAGCGCCGTCACCTCAAAGCCAGGGAGCGCCTGCAGGGCGGGGATATGCGCCACCGCCGCCCAGCTTCTTTCGGGCTGAACCCCGATGATTCCCACGCCCAGTTTGCCGTTCGCCATCGCTCCACCTCATCTGCTTTGCCATTCGATACGCGAAGCGGTTTACCGGAGCAAGATCGTTCGCTACATTACGTTCTGACGACGTCGGGGATATCCATGTTTGACTGCACCGAAACCCAGACGATGATGGTCGAGATGGCCGATCGCCTGCTCGCCCACGAGAACGAGTTCGAGGCGCGGCGGCAGCGGTTGTCACGCACCACACCGGATCGCCTCGCGTTATGGCCGCATCTGGCGCAGCAGGGGCTGATCGGCGCGCTGGCAAGCGAAGCGCTGGGCGGCTTTGGCGGCACCGCGCGCGATATGGCCTGCGTGACGGCGCTGGCGGGAAAGTGGCTGGCGGTGGAGCCGGTGCTGCACGCCGCGCTGGTGCTCCATGCCCTGCACGGCTGCGGACAGGACGACCTTGCCGCCGCGATCATCGGCGGCGACCGTCTGGCGGTTTTCGCGCATGCCGAGGACAGCGATCCCTTTGCCGCGCCCGAATGCACGCTGCGCCGCGATGGCGATATGCTGTGCCTGTCGGGCACCAAGCCACTGGTGCGCCACGCCGACCTCGCCGATGTCCTGCTGGTCAGCGCCAGTCTCGACGGAGCCCCGGCGCTGGTGCTGGTCAATGCGGCAGAAGCGCAGCGCGATCCCGTGCGACTGATCGACGGCTCGTCTGCCGCCGCCCTCCGCTTCGATGCCGCGCACGCCACGCTGATCACCGAAAATGCTGCGCCGCTGATTGAACGCCTCGTCACCCTGCACCTGATCGGCCTTGCCGCCGAGACCGCCGGCATCGTCCGCGCCGCCTGCGACATGACGGCGCAATACCTGCTCACTCGAAAGCAGTTCGGCGTGACCCTGGCCAGCTTCCAGGCGCTGCAGCATCGTCTGGCCGACATGCACATCGCCGCCGAGGAAGCGCGGGTGCTGGCGGCGCGGGCGGCCGACCTGTTCGATGTCTCTGCCGCCGGGGCCAGCGCCATGGCCGCCACCGCCAAGGCTCGCGCCGACGACGCAGCACGGCGGGCACTCAATGATGCCGTCCAGTTGCACGGCGGCATGGGCGTCAGCGACGAACTGGTGATCAGCCACTGGTTCCGGCGCGCCGCCGCGATCCGGGCGGAATGCGGCGCGGCCGAGGACCTGCGCGCCCATGTTGCCGCCAGCCCCTCCCCCCTCCCCCTCACTGCCGGCGAGGACGGGGATATCGCCGGCTTCCGGGCTGAAGTGCGCGACTTCACGAGGGCTGCCCTACCTGAAAGCATCGCCGCCAAGGGCCGCATCGGGCTGGAAATTGCCAAAGCGGACTATGTTGACTGGCAGAAGACCCTGCGCGCGAAAGGCTGGTTCGCCGCCGCCTGGAAGGCCGAGCACGGCGGGCCGGGCTGGGATATCGAACGGCAACTGGTGATGTTGCAGGAAGCGGCGCTGAACGATGCGCCGATGATCATCCCCTATGGCGTGTCGATGGTTGGCCCGGTCCTGCTCGAATTCGGCAACGCGGCACAGAAGGCGCGCCATCTGCCCGGTATCCTTTCCAGCGATGTGTGGTGGTGCCAGGGCTATTCCGAGCCGGGCAGCGGTTCCGATCTCGCCTCGCTCAGGACCACGGCGGTCAGGGACGGTGATCACTATGTGGTCAACGGCACCAAGATGTGGACCACCGAAGCCCATTGGGCCGACTGGATGCACTGCCTCGTCCGCACCGACAGGGACGTCAAGCCGCAAGCCGGCATCAGTTTCCTGCTGATCGACATGAACACGCCGGGTATCGACGTGCGCCCGATCGTGACCATCGACGGGCAGCATCACACCAACCAGGTGTTCCTCGACAATGTGCGGGTTCCGGCCGAAAACCTTGTCGGCGATGAAGGCCAGGGCTGGACCATCGCCAAGTTCCTGCTGGCCAATGAGCGCGTGGCGATCGCTGATACCGGGCCGAAGATGCGCCTGCTCGCGCAGATCAGGGCGATGCTGGCGGCCAACCTCACCGCCATGAGCGTGGCGCGGCGGACCTTGCTCGCCGACCGTTTGGTGGCGGTGGAAAGCGAACTCGCCATGCTCGTCGCGCTCGAACAGGACTATGTCAGGCTCTGGTCGGGCGGCGGATCTAAGGCCGGGCCGGAAGCCTCGATCCTCAAGGTGCGCGGCACCGAAGTGCTGCAGGCGCTGGCCGAACTGGCGCTGGCGGTGGAAGGCCCGCTCGGGGCGGTCCACGATCCGGCGCACCTGCACATGGACCCAGCCCGCGCGCCAACCGCTTGCGAAGCGGCCAGCGCCATGGCGCACCAGTACCTCTACAGCCGCTGCTGGTCGATTTTCGGCGGCACCAACGAAGTGCAACGCAACATCATCGCCGCCAGCCTGCTGCGCTGAGCGCCAAACATGGGAGTAGGTTGAATGGGCAAACTGGACGGACGGGTCGCCATCGTCACCGGCGCGGCGCGCGGACTGGGCGCGGCGGCGGCGGAAGCGCTTTGCGCAGAAGGCGCGGCAGTGATGCTCACCGACGTGCTGGAGCAGGTGAGCGAAACCGCGGAAGCCCTCAGGGCCAGGGGCTATCGCGCCGCGTCGAGCCGCCATGACGTCACCAGCGAAGCCGACTGGGCGCGGGTCGTGGCGGAAACCGTTGCGCAACTGGGCGAGGTCAACGTGCTGGTGAACAACGCCGGCATCACCGTCGCCGCCACCATCGACGACATCACCATGGCCGACGCGCGCCGGGTGATGGACATCAACTACTTCGGTCCGATGATGGGGATCAAGGCCGCGCTGCCATCGATGCGCAAGGCCGGCAAGGGTTCGATCATCAACCTCAGTTCCAACTCCACGCGGATGATCATCGCCCTGACCACGCCCTATGCCCCGACCAAGGCGGCGCTGGCGCTGCTGACCAAGAACGTCGCGGTCCACTGCGCCCAGGCCGGCGATGCCATACGCTGCAATTCGGTCCACCCCGGCCCGCATGAAACGCCAATGCTGTTCGGCCCCGACATGGACAGGAGCGGCGACGCGGCGATCAAGCTGATCGAGCCGATGGTGGCCGCGATCCCGATGCAGCGCATGGGCAAGCCGCCCGAAATCGGCTCGGTCGTGGCCTTCCTGGCGAGCGACGATTCGAGCTACATGACCGGCGCGGAACTGTTCGTCGATGGCGGACTGAGCCTGCTCTAGAACCGCCCGGGCCGTTCCTGCAGCTCTGGAGGAATCTGGTGTTTCACCAGCTTTCCCAGTTCGTTGCGCGGCAAGCTGGCGACGAAGTCGAGGCTGCGCGGGCACTTGTAGCGACTCAGGTGTTCGGTGCTGCAGGCCAGGATGGCGCTGGCGGTTTCCGCTGTCTCCGGTGAACCGGCGACCAGTTGCACCAGCGCCTTGGCCACCTCGCCCAGATCGCGATCGGGTACGCCGATCACCGCAACGTCGCGCACCAGCGGATGGCCCGCCAGCACCGCTTCGGCTTCCTGCGGATAGACGTTAACCCCACCGGAGATGATCATGTTGCTCTCGCGATCGGTCAGGTAGAGGTAGCCATCGGCGTCGAGATAGCCGATGTCGCCCAGGCTGGCGTAGCCCTCGGCATCGTAGGTCTGCCGGACTGCGGCGGCGGCCATGCCGTGGTATTCGAAGCGTTGCGGATTGCGCATCATCACCCGTCCGCAGGCACCGGCAGGCAAGCACTGGCCCTGATCATCGACGATCTTGACCTCGACGTGCCCGGATGGACGCCCCACCGAACCGGGATGGGCCAGCCATTCCTGCGACGAAATGAATGTCTGGCCGATCGATTCTGTCCCACCGTAGACCTCGTCGATCACCGGCCCCCACCAGTCGATCATCGCCCGCTTGACATGCGGCGGGCACGGAGCGGCACCATGGATGGCATGCCGGATCGAGCTGACATCATACCGGGCGCGCACCGCTTGGGGCAGGTCCAGCAGGCGCTGGAACATGGTCGGCACGAAGAAGCCGTGGGTCGCCTGATAGTGCTCGATCGCACCGAGCATGGCTTCGGGATCGAACCGGCGAAAGGCGATGACGGTCCCGCCGGCGCGCTGCACCGCCATGGCCATGCGCAGCGGGCCGGCATGGTAGAATGGGGCCGCCGTCACGAAGATGGTTTCGGGACCGAGCCCGTAATGGCGCAGCAGCATGGCATGGCGCGGCGGCGGGGTTTCAGGCGGGACATCGGCCAGCACGGCCTTGACGCCCTTCGGCCTGCCCGTCGTCCCCGACGAATAGAGCATCGAAGCCCCGCGCCGCCGATCAGGCAGCGGGCTCGCCGGCTGGCTGGCGGCCAGTGGACGCAGGTCTTCAAAGCCAGCGGCTGCGCCATCGGTCAGGAGCAGGCGGATACCGCTCCCGACAAGGCCCGCCTCCGTCAACAGCCCCGACAACGCAGCACAGGTAATCAGCGCCTTCGCGCCGCAATCGCGCGCGATGAAGCCGATATCCGCCGCATTCTGCCGCGTGCCGATCAGCACATAGCGCAGCCCGGCATTCTTCGCCGCCCAGACGACACGCCAGAGGTCCGGCCCGTTCGGCAGCAGCAGTGCCAGCGCGTCGCCGTGGCCCAAGCCTGAAGCGGCAAAAACCCGTGCGATGCAATTGGCACCGCTGGCAAGATCGTCGTAGTGCAGCACCGCGCCGGTATCGGCCATGCGCAGCGCGAAGCGGTCCGGCGCGACCTGCGCGACCTCGTCGGGGTGAAAGGTTGGCGTCATGGCTGCATCGTTCCCGAAATCGCTTGCTTGCCGCAGATCATACGCTTTGGTACCATTTCGCCCTGATCGCAAGCATCGAAACCCGTTTCGCGCGCTGCCTGGCAAGGCCCGGCTGACCGCAACCCATCCCGAAGAAGGCAATCACCATGGCAGCCCACAAGGTCATCATCAGTTGCGCCGTGACCGGCTCGATTCACACGCCGTCGATGTCGCCCTATCTCCCGGTGACGCCTGCACAGATTGCCGAAAGTGCCCTTGGCGCGGCGGAAGCCGGCGCGGCGATCGTTCACCTGCACGCCCGCGATCCCCAAACCGGCAGGCCCGTCCACGAGCCGCAGGACTTCGAACCGTTCCTGCGGGTGATCAAGCAAAGCTCGGACGTGGTGGTGAACATCACCACCGGTGCCTCGCCCTACATGCCGGTCGAATACCGGGTGAAACCAGCCGAGACCTGGCAACCCGAAGTCGCCAGCCTCAACATGGGGTCGATGAATTTCGGCCTGTTCCCGATGCTGAAGAAGGACCGGGAATGGAAGCACGCCTGGGAGCCGGAGATGCTGGAAGCCAGCCATGACCTGGTCTTCCGCAATTCGTTCAAGGACATCCGCTACGCGCTCGACACTCTGAACAAGACCGGCACCCGTTACGAGTTCGAATGCTATGACACCGCCCACCTCTACAACCTGCATTATTTCTGGAAGGAGGGGCTGGTTCAGGCACCGCTGTTCATCCAGACCTGTTTCGGTCTGCTGGGCGGCATCGGTGCCCATCCCGACGACGTGATGCACATGAAGCGCACCGCCGACCGGTTGTTCGGCGACAATTACCGCTGGTCGGTGCTGGCGGCCGGGGCCAGCCAGATGCCGGTTGCGGCGATGGCGGCCAGCATGGGTGGCCACGTGCGCGTCGGGCTGGAGGATTCGCTGTGGCTCGGCAAGGGGCAACTCGCCGAAACCAACGCCGCGCAGGTGCGCAAGGTGCGCCAGATCATCGAAGGCCTTGGCCACGAAATCGCCACCCCCGACGAAGCCCGCGAAATCCTCAGCCTCAAGGGCGGCGATAAGGTCGCGTTCTGAGCCGAAGCCCTTTTCCTGCAAGGACCCGCCATGCCTCAAGCCATCCCCCAGCTCACCCAGTTCCGCGTCGAAGCCCGGGACAACGGCCTGATCCACCTTGTCTTCGACTGCCCCGGAAAGTCGATGAACGTCTTTTCCAACACGGCAATCCACGAGCTGGGGACCTTTGCCGAATGGCTGCACCGAAGCGACGTAAGGGGCGTGGTGGTGCGTTCGGGCAAGGACACCGGGTTTTGCGCCGGGGCGGACCTTACCGAACTGGGCGTGGCCTATGAAATGATCATCGCCGCACCTCCGGCAGACCGCTTCGACATGGCCTTCGATCACTTCTTCCCGCTGAGTCATGCCATCCGGCGGCTCGAAACCTCGGGCAAGCCGGTGGCGGCGGCGATCCACGGCGTTGCGCTCGGCGGCGGCTGCGAGCTGACCCTGGGTTGCCACTATCGCGTCGCCACGAATTCACGCCGCACGGTGCTGGGCTTGCCCGAATGCGCGGTGGGCCTGTTGCCGGGTGCTGGCGGCACGCAGAGAATGCCCAGGCTTGTGGGCATCGACCTTGGGCTTGAGATCCTTTTGCTGGGGCGCAACCTGCAGGGGCAAGCGGCACGCGACGCCGGATTGGTCGACGAACTTGCCGAAGAGGGGGCGGAAGTTGCTGCTGCCGAAGCATGGCTGCTTTCTGGCGATGCACATTCAATCCAGCCATGGGACAGGGCAGATGCCGTGCCGCTGGACCATGCCGCCTGTTCCGCGCCGCTCACCGCTCACCGCGCGCGCGAACTGGCGCGGATGCTGGGGCACGAACCGGCACCACTTGCCATCCTCGATTGTGTCGAACTGGGCTTGATGCAACCGATCGACGGGGCGATCCGATCCGAGATGTCGGTCTTCTCGGCGCTCATCCAGCGTCCCGAGCCGCGCAACATGATCCGCACGATGTTCCTCGGCAAGCAGGCGTGGGACAAGGCCGAGCGGGCCGGCAAGATCCCGCCCGAAGTGGAGGCCGCTGCTGCTGCCATCCTGCAATGCTCGGCTGCAGCGGTTGCCAGTTGCCCGCAATTGCGCTGCGCCGGATTTAGTGCCGATGGGAAACAGGCCGAACCGGTCCAGCAACGAGCCGGACGTGATTACTGGTTCCTGTCGCAGCCCCGGATCAAGGCCCGGATCGCCGCACTGGCACAGGAAACAAGCCGCCTGATCGAGCCACTTTCGGATGTCGCGCGGCTGCAACTCGATCATGCCTGTGTCCGCAACGGGGCGCTGCCCGCCTACCTAGGCGGCGCGACCGGAATTGTGGAGCTGGCCAGCTCCTGATCGCCCCCGCGCCTGCAACGGGAATACCCTCCATGCGACCACCTCAGGAAGCTGTCCTGCCCGCCATGTCCAGCGCGACATCGACGATCATGTCTTCCTGCCCGCCAACCATCTTGCGGCGTCCGAGTTCGACGAGGATCGAGCGCGTGTCGATGCCATATTCGGCGCTGGCCTTTTCGGCGTGGCGCAGGAACGAGCTGTAGACACCGGCATAGCCTAGCGTCAGGGTCTCGCGGTCGACCTGCACCGGGCGGTCCTGCAGCGGGCGTACCAGTTCTTCGGCGGCGTCCATCAGCGCGAACAGGTCGCAGCCGTGGTTCCAACCCATCCGGTCGGCGGCGGCGATGAACACCTCGAGCGGCGCATTCCCGGCACCAGCGCCCATGCCCGCAAGGCTGGCATCGACCCGGACCGCGCCGCCCTGAACCGCGACAATCGAGTTCGCCACACCAAGGCTGAGGTTGTGGTGGGCATGGACCCCGCGCTGGGTTTCGGGCTTCAGCACCTTGTCATAGGCAGCGAGCCGGGCGGCATACTGGTCCATGGTCATGGCCCCGCCGCTGTCGGTGACGTAGACGCAGTGCGCGCCATAGCTTTCCATCAGCAGCGCCTGCTGGGCGAGCGGCTCGGGCTCGCTCATGTGGCTCATCATCAGGAAGCCGGAAACGTCCATGCCCAGATTGCGCGCGGCCTCGATGTGCTGCTTGGAAACATCCGCCTCGGTGCAATGCGTGGCGATGCGGACCGATCGAACCCCCAGTTCATAGGCGTGCTTGAGGTCGTGAACCGTGCCGATACCGGGCAGCAGCAGCGTGGTCAGCACCGAATGTTCGAGCACTTCGTCGACAGCGCCGATCCAGTCCCAGTCGGTGTGCGCGCCAAATCCGTAGTTGAAGCTTGAGCCCTGCAGCCCGTCGCCATGCGCAACCTCGATTGCATCGACCCCGGCCCGGTCGAGCGCCCTCGCTATCGCCTGGACGTGATCGAGCCCGTACTGGTGGCGGATCGCGTGCATCCCGTCGCGCAGGGTGACGTCCTGGATGTAGAGTTTTTGGGTGGCTGGATCGAAGGTCATGCCGCGGATCCTTCATGCATGTGCGCAGCGATTTTTTCGGCGGTCTTGAGCGCCGCCGAAGTCATGATGTCGAGGTTCCCGGCATAGGCCGGCAGGTAATGCGCCGCGCCCTCGACCTCGAGGAACACGGTCACCTTGAGCCCGGTGAAGCTGCCGTCCATCTCGGGGATTAGCAGCGGGCGATTCGAGCCGATGTGCTCGAACTGCACTGCCTGCTTCAATCGATAACCCGGCACATAGCTCTGCACCTCGGCTACCATGTCGTGCACCGACTGGCGGATCGCCTCCTGGTCGGCATCGTCACACAGGCAATAGACCGTATCGCGCATGATCAACGGCGGTTCGGCCGGGTTCAGCACGATGATCGCCTTGCCGCGGGTTGCCCCGCCGACGTCCATGATCGCTTGGGCAGTGGTCTCGGTGAACTCGTCGATATTGGCGCGGGTGCCCGGGCCCGCGCTCTTCGAAGCGATCGACGCGACGATCTCGCCATAGTGGACCTTGGCCACGCGGTTTACCGCCGCGACGATCGGGATCGTCGCCTGCCCGCCGCAGGTGACCATGTTGACGTTGTTCGCATCGAGGCACTTCTCGCCGTTGACCGGCGGGATCACATAGGGGCCGATCGCTGCCGGGGTCAGGTCGACCATCCGCTTGCCGGCCGCCTGGACCAGTTGGTTGTTGCGCTTGTGCGCCCCGGCGCTGGTGGCATCGAAAACGATCTCGACGTCACGGAACTCAGGCATGGCGATTAGTCCGTCGATCCCCTCGTGCGTGGTCGCCACGCCCATCCGCTCTGCGCGGGCGAGCCCATCCGAGGTCGGATCGATCCCGACCATCACGCCCATTTCCAGGACCTGTGACAGGCGCATGATCTTGATCATCAAGTCGGTGCCAATGTTGCCCGAGCCGATGATCGCAACCTTGGTCTTGCTCATGCGCCCGCTCCCGCAAAGGTGAAGGAACACGTGCCGATCCCGGCCACTTCTGCGCGGACTTCATCGCCTGCGTTCAGCGTTACCATCGGCCCGAGCGCACCGGCGAGCAGGATGTAACCCGTCTTGAGCGGTTCGCCTGCCGCGGCCAAAGTCCGCGCCAGCCAGGCCGCAGCATTGAGCGGATTGCCCAGCGCCGCCGCGCCGATTCCGGTCGAAGCGACTTCGCCGTTGACGGTCATGGTCATCGCCGCGCCTTCCAGGTCGAGTCCCGCCACCGGCAGGCCTTGCTCGGCCAGTACGAAGAAGGCCGAAGAGCCGTTGTCTGCTACCGTGTCGGCAAAGGTGATCTTCCAGTCAGCAATCCGGCTGTCGACGATCTCGATCGCGGCGTGCACGCTCGCGACTGCTGCCGCAACCTGTTCCACCGTGGTAACAGGCGAAAGCAGGTCAGCCCCCAGCACGAAGGCGATCTCCGCCTCCGCTTTGGCCTGGATGCAGCGCGCCGGATCGAGCCTCCCGCCATCGACCACGCGCATGTCATCAAACAGCACGCCGAAATCCGGCTGGTCGACACCGAGTTGTTGCTGCACCGCAACCGCAGTCAGCCCCGCCTTGCGCCCGACGATCCGGCGGCCTTGGGCTTCCCAGAACCGGGTATTGATCGCTTGGACTGCATAGGCACCGGTTGCGTCAGTCGGGTCCAGATATTCGCGCAAGGGAGGGACTGGTTCGCCCGTATAGGCATCGCGCAAAAGTTCGGCGATAACTTCATGATCAGTAACAGCCATTCGATTTTACCTCAGGGGTCTTGTAGCCAAGTTCGATAGCGCCCCAGCGGCCTTGCGGCCATCCAGATCAACTGCCAATATCTCACTATATGAGAAATGGTACGCCCCACATTGCCTCCCTGTGCCGCACGCTCGCTACACTTGAAGCAGTGGTCGAAGATGGCGGACGGTCGAATGTCTCCGCACTGGCCCGGGCAATCGACATGCCGGTTGCCACGGCCCACCGACAGGTGTCGACGCTGGTGGCCGAAGGCTATCTGAAGCCGTGCGGGGGCGGACGACATATCGCAGGGCCGCGTCTATTGGGGTTGATGCATCGGCTGGACGAAAAACAGGTCATAGCCAATGTCGCTGCTCCATTTTTGCACCGCTTGGCCGGCGATTTGCGAACCGTCGTTCAGCTTGGGACGCTGGAGAACGATATGGTGACCTATCGGATCAAGACCGGGGAAGGGGCGGGGTCGCTGTTTACCAGAATCGACATGCAGCTAGAGGCCTACTGCTCTGGCATCGGTAAGGTGCTGCTGGCCTACCTGCCTCAAGACCAGCGAGCAGCCTATGTCGCAACCGGGCCATTTGTGCCGCTGACGGCGAGGACGATCATTGATCCGACGCTTCTTGCGATGGAACTTGCCGCTGCCAAAGATCAGGGATTTGCCATAGATGATGGCGAGATTGCCGATGATTTGCGGTGCATGGCAGTACCAATTTGCCATCCTGATGGCCGCGTCCTTGCCAGCATTTCCGTTTCGCAGTCCGGGCCGCCGTTTCGTCACCCGGATGAGTACCTGCTTGAACGACTGAAGATGGCCGCTGTCGACATTGAACGGGCGGCATTCAGTTGATTTCATCCGGCCCGCTCGCGTGATTTGAGAGCGCAACGTAAATGGCATCGGAACTTGAAACCGAAGGGAGGCGACGGTCGCTCACCTTGCCTATGCAGACAGAAAGGCGGGGTCTGTCGGCGTTCCTGCCCTGCACATGAAACCACGACCGCCGGTTCAGAGTGCGTGCGGGGCCATCTTCGTTAGAACCCGCGCCCTCAGGAAAGGGCCTTCTGGCCTGCGGGACAGGGCGCGCCATCAGCCCCGCTCCGATTCTCAGGGCGTTGCGGGGTGCCCACGCATGAAGGGGTACCCTCAGGTCTTGCGGCAGCAAGGACACTATTTGAAACGTGCGTGATCGCCGCGCGCCTGGGTGCGCTTTTCAGCGATTATAAGCCCTGAGGCACATGTCGAACGGGGAGGCCGTCTCCCGAAGGCGCGGGCTCGCGTGATTCAGTATCTGTTCAATTGAATGATTTATGTCTATATCGGTCATTTGAAAGGACGGGCAATGGCAACTCTTGCGACCAGACCCCTGCGTTCCGACGGTGAGGTACTGACCTCGGCAATCGCCAGGATTGCTGATTTCTGGGACTTTTCCAACCCCAAGCTCGGCCACGTGCTCGGGCTGTCTCCGGCAACGGTTTCGCGACTCAAGGGCGGCAAGACTCTGCTCGATCCGGCTTCGAAGTCGTTTGAAGCTGGCCAGTTCCTGCTTCGCCTGTTTCGCGGCCTTGATGCACTGATGGGCAGCGACGATGCCGCATCGCGCCGCTGGCTGGAGACGTCCAATCTTGACCTTGGCGCGCGGCCGCTTGATCTCATCGACAGCTTCAAGGGTTTGATTACCGTGTGCGATTATGTGGACGCCCACCGCGCTCGCGTCTGAGCGTGGCTCCTATCGCGGCGAGGTCTGGCGCGTGGTGGAGGCCCAGCATCGGATCTCGACCAATCGGCTCGCGGACAGCCTGGACGACCAGGCCCGCCTTGAGGCACTCGCCGAGGCTGCGAAGCCCGATCTCCCCAAGGCAGCCCACGGTCTCCACTACCTGCTTGCTTCGCCTTTTCGCTATGGTCATGGCACCGCCAGCCGCTTTCGCCGCGCCAATGAGCGGCCTGGCATCTTCTACGCCAGCGAAGCCGAGGGCTCTGCGCTGGCCGAGACCGCCTATTGGCGCTTGCGTTTCTATCTCCGTTCACCGGGCTTCGCGCCGCCTTCGGCAACCACAGAGCATACCAGCTTCACGGTCGAGATCTCGGCAGATCGGGTCATCGACCTGACCCGCCCGCCGTTTGACCGCGACGCTGCGCGATGGGGCGATCCGATCGACTACGCGGCCTGCCAGGAACTAGGGACTGCCGCGCGCGAAGCCGGTGTCGAACTGATCCGCACCCGTTCGGTGCGCGATCCGGCAAAGGGCTGCAACGTCGTCGTTCTTGTGCCTGACGTCTTTGTCGCTGCCGCACCGACGATCAGGCGAACCTGGCACCTTCGCTATGAAGGCCGCCGCCTGACCGCACTGGCCGCTTTCCCGTCCGCTGACCGTTTCGTCTTTACCGGGGCCGAATTCGGCCTCGCCTGACTCGCCCAGCCTGCCTCTCCGAACGGTTTCTCTTTCGGCGCTTGTGTCCCCATGACGCACCGGCAAACCGCCGCTAGCCATTGCACCCGGCCAGCGCTAGGCTGCGGCCATGTCCCGCCCAGGTCCCACGCTCAAGATCAAGCTGCAGATCTTCTGCGGTGACGAGATCGCAATGGGGCCGGGCAAGGCCGACCTGCTTGAGGCGATTGCCCGTGAGGGATCGATTTCAGCTGCGGGCCGGGCACTGGGCATGAGCTATCGGCGTAGCTGGCTGCTGGTCGATACGATGAACCGTTGCTGGTCACAGTCCCTCGTTGAAACGACCCATGGCGGTGCCGAAGTCACCAGTTTCGGCAATTCGGTTCTGGCCGATTACCGGGCGCTGCAAGGTCTGGCCAGTCAGGCGGCGGCAAGCGGGGATTGGGCGCGGCTGCAAGCCGGACTGCTCTCCATGCCGCGCGAACACCAGAAGGCGTAACGCGCCTCACTTTGGGCTCTTGTCGAGCGCAGTCGAGGCACGAACGGTTGCGGCAGAAATGGGAGACGCGGTGGATGTGCATGTTCTGTCGTGAGCACAGAATTGCAGTTCCCTACCCCAGTTCCACCACTTGGTCCGCCAGCCTGTCAACCTCGGCGCGGTCGTGGCTGACGTAAAGGATCGGCAGCGCCAGCTCATCACGAATGCGTTCGATCACCGCCATGATTTCCGCACGGCGTGGCGCATCGAGCGAGGACAGCGGCTCGTCCATCAGCAGGAAGCGCGGGCCGGACAGCAGCGCCCGGCCAATGGCGACGCGCTGTGCCTCGCCACCGGAGAGGGTGGCCGGCATGCGATCAAGCAAGTGGCCGATGCCGAGGAATGATGTCGCTACGTCAAGCGACATCCAGCGGCGCTCGGGCGGTGCCAGTTTCCAGCCATAGCGTAGGTTATCGGCGACGCGGCGATGTGGGAAAAGCCGCCCGTCCTGGAAAACATAGCCGCAGGCGCGCCGTTCGGGGGGCAGGTCGATGCCTTGGGCACTGTCGAACAGCACCTCTCCCGCCACAACGATTCGCCCGTCCAGCGGCCTGAGCAGTCCGGCGATCATGTCCAGCGTGGAGCTTTTCCCGGCACCGGATGGACCGAACAGCGCGGTGATCCCGCGCTTGCTGGCGAACCGCACCGAAAGCCGCTCCTTGCCGCGCGCGACCGTGGCGTCCACTTCAAAGGACATGGCCGCCCCGTCCATGGCCGCTGCGCCGGGCCAGCCATTCCGAAGCCACCAGCGCCGCCAGCGACAGGCTGACAGAGATCAGCGCCAGCCGGGTCACCATGGCGTCACCATCGGGCATCTGCAGCGCGGCATAGATCGCCAGCGGCAGCGTGCGGGTTTCGCCAGGGATGTTGGAGACGAAGGTGATCGTCGCGCCGAACTCCCCGATCGAGCGGGCAAAGCCCAGCACCAGTCCGGCAAGAATTCCAGGGATGGAAAGAGGAAGGGTGACGGTAAGGAAAGTGCGCCATGGCCCGGCCCCCAGCGTACGCGCCGCGCCCTCAAGCTTGCGGTCCACTGCCTCGATCGAAAGGCGCATCGCCCGGACCATCAGCGGCAGCGCCATGATTGCCGCCGCCAGCGCCGCGCCGGTCCAGCGAAACATCAGCGTTACGCCGAACGCGCGCTCGAGCCAGCGCCCCGCCGGGCCATTGGCACCAAAAGCGAGCAGCAGCAGCCAGCCGGTGACCACCGGCGGTACCACCAGCGGCAGGTGGATCAGCGCATCGAGCAGGATGCGCCCCGGAAAGCGCCCGCGCGCCAGCAGGTAGGCCAGCGCGAAGGCCAGCGGCAGCGCCCCCAGCATCGCGCAGGCGCTGACCTTGAGCGACAGCGCGACGATACCCCATTCCTCGGCATTCAGCATCAGCGTGTACCGAAGCCGAAATGGCGGAACAGCGCCTTGGCCTCGGGCGACAGCAGGAAGCGGCGGAAGGCTTCGGCATCGCGGTGGGTTGATCGCGCCAGCACGGCGACAGGGTAGGTGATCGGCGCGTGGCTGCCGGGGGGGAACGTGCCGACCACTCGCACGCCGGGTGCAGCGAGGGCATCCGTGGCATAGACCACGCCGAGCGGAGCTTCGCCGCGCAGCACCAGCGCCAGCGCCGCCCGCACGTTTTCCGATCGGGTGATCCGGCCCTGCACACCCGGCCAAACGCCAAGACTGGTCAGCGCCGCGCGGCCATAGCGGCCCGCTGGTACGGCGTCGGGATCGGCCATGGCCAAGCGTCCGCTGCCCAGCGCCTGCCCCAGCGGGAAGCGCGGCGCGATGGTCAGGCGCAGGCGGCTTGCGGCGGGGGCGATCAGCACCAGGCGGTTGGTGAGCAGCTCCGCGCGGGTGTTGGCGCGCAGCAGGTTGCGTGTCGCCAGCGCATCCATCCATTCCTCGTCAGCCGAGACGAACAGGTCTGCGGGCGCTCCTGCCATCGCCTGCCGCGCCAGGGCGGACGAAGCGGCGAACGACAGAATTGGGCGGGGATGGCCCTTGCTGGCCCACCGGTCGGCGGCGGCGGTAAGTGATTCCTGCAGGCTCGATGCCGCCAGCACCAGCGGCCCCGCCGCTTGCGCGGCGGCGGGGACTGAGAGCAGCGCGATCAGGCAGGCGAACAGCCCGGTCAATCGCCGTGCGAGGAATCGTGCCATGCTCAATCTCCGGTCGACTTATATCCGACCGTATATTGATCAGCGCCGATTGAGAACCCCGCAGGCCGCCGTTTCAGCGAAACATCGCGTGTTGCGGCAAAATGTGCTGTCAGCCCAGTTGCACCGGAGCCAGCCGGGGGCTGAGCAGGTGGACCACCAGCAGCGAAACCAGATAGGCGCTCGCCGCGATGGCGAAGAGCAGCGCGTAGCTGTGGGTCGCATCGAGGATATAGCCAGTGAACTTGGCCATGAACATGCCGCCAATCGCCCCCACCGTGCCGCCGATGCCGATCACCGTGCCCACCGCTGCCTGCGGAAACAGGTCAGACGGCAGGGTGTAAAGGTTGCACGAAAACGCCTGATGCCCCGCCGTCGCCAGCCCGATGAGCAGTACCGCACCCCAGACGCTGGTTATGTCCTGCGCAAACCAGATCGGCAGGATCACCAGCGCGCAAAGCAGCATCGTCGCCTTGCGGGCGAAGTTCACGCTCTTGCCCATGGCGATCAGCTTTGAGGACATCCAGCCGCCGGCGATGCTGCCCATGTCCGAGATCAGGTAGATCGCCGCGACGGGCAGGGCGAAGGTCTTGAGATCGAGGTGGTATTGCTTGCCCAGATAGTCGGGCAGCCAGAACAGGAAGAACCACCAGATCGGGTCGATGCAGAACTTGCCGAGTGCATAGGCCCAGGTTTCGCGCCGCCAGATGACCTGTCCCAGCCCGACCTTGCTCACGGCGTCCGCACCGTCCTGCCTGATCCACGCCAGTTCCCCGGCGCTGACCTGCGGCTTTTCCGCCGGCGGGCGATAGATCGTCCACCAGGCGATCAGCCAGGCCACGCCGAAAATTCCGGTGAGGTAAAATGCCATGCGCCAGTCGAAGCCCCAGCGATCGATGATCACCCAAAGGATCAACGGGGTCAGGATGGCCCCGACATTGGACCCGGCGTTGAACAGGCCGGTGGCAAAGGCACGTTCGCGGCGTGGGAACCACTCGGTCACGGCCTTGACGCCGGCGGGGAAGTTGCCCGCTTCGCCAATGCCCAGGCCTGCGCGGGCGAGCGAGAACTGGATGGCGCTGCCGGCCAGGCCGTGCGCCATATGGCCAATGGTCCAGACCACAACGGCGATGGCATAACCCAGCCGTGCGCCCAGCACGTCAACGATCTTGCCGAAGCCGAGGTAGGCGACGGCGTAGGCCATCTGGAAATAGAAGACGATGTTGCCATAGTCACTCTCGCTCCAGCCCAGCTCCTTTGTCAGGGTGGGCTTGAGCAGGCCGATCATCTGGCGATCTATGTAGTTGATCGTACAGGCGAAAAACAGCAGTGAGACGATAACCCAGCGGTAACGGCCGGCAGGCGTTGCTGGCAGGGCGCTTGTTGCGTTCATCGACCCACTCCCTCTGCGCCCGGTGTGCCCGGTGCGCGCAAATTCTGCCTAGCGTCCGCTCGCCGCAACGATGCGGCATTGCACGCTGCCGTGACCGGCGAACTCGGCTGAGACATGTTGCCCCGGCGTTACGGAATGTACCCCGGTTATCGCACCGGTGGAAACCCATAGACCGCCGCTGGCATCGATCCCCCGCCCGGCGAGATTGGCCAACAGGAAACGCACCGCGCCGTAAGGCCCGTCGAGCATGGTCGCCGCCGTGGCTTCGCCCGCCACCGCGCCATCGATCACGGTGCGCACGGGTATGGCGCAAAGGTCAATCTCGCGCCAGCCAGCCAGCGAAGCGCCGAGCACGAGGCCGGCATTGTTGCCATAGTCCGACGTGGTGACTGCCGGCCCGTCGGCATTGATGCCGGGGTAGGGTGAACTGGCGATTTCCATCCCCAGCCGCAGATCGTCCAGCACGGCGCGCGTTTCCGCATCGCTGGTCGGCACGCTGCCATCCCAGCCGGCGGCAACATGGCATACCATTTCCGCTTCGGCAGCGGCGAAGCCACCGGCGAAAACAGCCATGTCGGGGAGCTCGCCAGCGGACATGCTGACAACGGTTTCGGCAAAGATCGGCCCGGCCAGCCGGTTGGCACCAAGCCGCTCGGCGGCGGGCGAATTGATCCGGCCGACTTTCCAGCCAGCGATCATCCGGCCGTCGATGGCGATGGCGCTGTCCTGAATGCGGTAGGCCCCGGCAAGGTCTTGCGGACGCTCGCCCGGATAGCTTTCCAGCGCCCGCGCTTCACGCCGCGCGGCCACGAATGCTTCGGCCACTGCCTGCGCCTGTCCGGTCAAACTCATCCCCATCGCTTGGCCCATCCCGGGCTTGTCTCGATCCGCTGCTGCCTAGTGGAAACCGGTGTCATTGGCAAGAACCCTTGATGCGCGCCTGCCGGGACTACAACGTGACGCCGCGTTTCCAGATGGCGATGGCGCGCTGGCCGGCGCGTTCGGCGGCGCATTCGGTTCCGCTCGCCACGTCCAGAATCTGCGTGAGGAAGGCGGCATCGGTTGCCGTGTTGCCGCTGTCCAGCGCCGTCGCGGCGTCGAAATCGATCCAATGCGGCTTGGCTGCAGCGAGTGCGTGATTCGATGCGACCTTCAGCGTCGGCACAGGAAAGCCCAGCGGGGTGCCCCGTCCGGTAGTGAACAGCACCATGGTGGCCCCGGCTGCGGCAAGCGCGGAGGCCGACACGGCATCGTTCCCGGGCGCTTCCAGCAGGGTCAGCCCGGCACGGCTGGCCTGTTCGCCATAACCGATGACGTCCACCAACGGCGCCTGCCCACCCTTCTGCACGGCACCGGCGGATTTTTCCTCCAGCGTGGTGATGCCGCCGGCCAGATTTCCGGGAGAGGGGTTTTCCGATACCGGCAGCCCCTGATCGAGATAATAGCGCTTGAAGCGATTGATCAGCGCGGCAGCGGCGGCGAACACCTCGGCACTGGTCGCACGGTCCAGCAGAGCCTGTTCCGCGCCGAACACCTCGGGAATTTCCGTCAGGATCGCGCGCCCGCCGGCAGAGGCCAGCACATCGGTGAAACGGCCCAGCAGGGGATTGGCGGTCAGGCCGGAAAAGGCGTCGGACCCGCCGCATTTCATCCCCACCGCCAGCGCCGACAGCGGCAGCGCTTCGCGCCGGGCAGGGGCGGCCATGTCAACCAGCTCGTCCACCAGCTCGCCCGCCATGGCCAGTTCGTCTCCGGCGCTCTGGCTGGAAAGCACCCGCAGCTTGCCGCGCGCCGCTGCGGGGACGCTGTCGATCAGCGCATCGAGCTGGTTCGATTCGCAGCCAAGCCCCAGCAGCAGCACGCCAGCCGCGTTGGGATTGGCGGCCAGACCGGCCAGCAGCGCCCGCGTTCCCGACAGGTCATCGCCCAGTTGCGAGCAGCCGTGCGGGTGCGAGAAGGCGTGGATGCCGTCGATGACGCGGCCATGCCGTTGCTGCGCCGCGCGCGCCACCGCCTCGGCGGTCATGCCGACGCAGCCGACCGTGGGCAGGATCCACACCTCGTTGCGGGTGGCGGCCCGTCCGTCGGCGCGGCGGTACCCCTGCCAGACTGCGCCGGGCGGCGGCGTTGGCAGGGCGGCGTCGGCCGCGACTCGGGCATAGGCCAGTTCGCCCGACAGCGCGGTTGCCAGGTTGTGCGTGTGGACGGGGTCGCCCGGTGCGATAGCCCGGGTCGTCCGCCCGATCGGCAGGCCGTACTTGATCACCGCATCGCCTGCGGCATGGGCGGTCAAGGCAACCTTGTGGCCCTGCGCCACGTCCTGCGTCAGGACGACCCCCAGCGCAGTGGCTCCGGCGGGCAGAGCCTCCAGTGCTACCGCCACGGTATCGGCGGCATGCACACGCAGCAGGGGAGCAACCAATTGCGACATCGTCTTTCCGGTCCGGAAGTTGAGTATAGGTAACCGGTGTCAAGATTGCCTTGCTGCCCGTGAGAAGGCAAGGCACAATGCCGCTCCGGATGTTCCGGGGCTGGAAACGAGGACGGGCATGGCCAGCAGGGGCAAAGGTGACGCGAAGCCGACGATCAACGATGTCGCGCGGATTTCGGGCGTTTCCAAGAAAACCGTCAGCCGGGTGATCAATCGCTCGCCGCTGCTCAATCAGGCGACGCGCGAAAAGGTGGAAGCGGTGATCGCCGAGCTGGGCTATGTGCCCAACCCGCAGGCGCGGGCGCTGGCACTGCGCCGCAATTTCGTGCTCGGCATGATCTATGACAATCCCAACGCGCAGATGGTGCTCAATTTCCAGGAAGGCGTGCTCGACGCCATCCGCGACAGTGAATTCGCGCTGGTGATCCACCCGGTGGACCGCAGCAGCCCCACCTTGTTCGACGATATTCGCCAGTTCATCGAACAGCAGCGGCTCTATGGCGTGATGATCCTGCCGCCGCTTTCGGAGAATGACGATTTTGCCGCCCTGTTCGATGAACTGGGCTGCAACTATGTCCGCATGGGCTCAGCGGAATTGGACGATGCGGCGCATCTGGTGCAGTCGAATGACCGGCAGGCGGTGCGCGAAGCTGTGGAGTTTCTCGTCGATCTGGGCCATCGCCGCATCGGGCTGGTCGAAGGTCCGGACGGCTTCCGCTCAGCGCTGGAACGGCGCGAAGGCTGGCGCGATGCCTTGCAGGCGCGGGGGTTGCCTTGCGGGCCGGAGCTGATCGCCCAGGGCAGCTATACATTTGAAACCGGACGCGCGGCGGGGGAATGCCTGCTCGACAGCGCCGATCCGCCCAGTGCGATCTTCGCCAGCAACGACGTGATGGCCGCCGGCGTGGTTCACGTGGCACGCGAACGCGGGCTGGACGTGCCGGGAGACGTCTCGGTGGTCGGCTTTGACGATACCGCGATTGCCGCGACGATCTGGCCGCCGCTGACCACGGTGCGCTGGCCGATCCGCACCATGGCGCGCTCGGCGGCGCTCAAGCTGATCCATCCGGAAGCTGCGGCGCAGGAACAATCGCAGTTTCCCACCGAGTTCGTCCCCCGGGCTTCGACCGCTGCGCCAAAGGGCGGGGCCGCAATCAGCTGAATCAACTCCAGCGCCACGCCGTGCCTTGATCTCAACTATGACACCGGTTACCATGTGTGCACATTACGCCGTTTCAAACTGAAAGACCTGCCATGAAAATCGCTCTGATCATCGAAAACAGCCAGGCAGCCAAGAACGCGATCATCCACGACGCACTGACCGCCGTGGCCGAGCCGCTGGGCCACCAGGTGTTCAATTATGGCATGTACACCCCGGAAGATGCCGCTTCGCTGACCTATGTGATGAATGGGCTGCTGACCGGCATCCTGCTCAATTCGAAGGCGGCAGACTTTGTCATCACGGGCTGCGGCACGGGCATGGGTTCGATGCTTGCCTGCAATGCGATGCCCGGTGTTTTCTGCGGGCTGGTGATCGATCCGACCGATGCCTTCCTGTTCGGTCAGATCAACGATGGCAACGCGATGTCGATGCCTTATGCCAAAGGTTTTGGCTGGGCCGCCGAACTCAACCTGCAGGATTGCTATCGCAAGATTTTCGAGCACGAAGGCGGCGCGGGCTATCCCAAGGAACGGGCCGTATTCATGGCCAAGAACCGCAGCATCCTGAAAGAGATGAAGGCAGCATCGTGCCATGACATGCTGACCGTGCTCAAGTCGGTCGATCAGGACCTGCTGAGGGCCGCGATTGCGGGCGAGAAGTTCGCCGAACTGTTCTATCCCAACGCGCAAGACCAGGCGATTGCCGACTATCTCAAGAGCCTCTGAACATGGCCATTTCCTTTGATCTTTCTGGCAAGGCGGCGCTGGTGACCGGGGCCAACACCGGCATCGGCCAGGCGATTGCCGTCGCGCTGGCCGAAGCCGGAGCGGACGTTGCCGTCGCCGGACGCAGCGAACCGGCTGAAACGCTGGAACGTCTCGCCAAAACCGGACGCAAGACGCTGAATATCAGGGCTGATCTCTCCTCGATCGAGCCGGTGGACCGGATCGTGGCCGAAGCCACGGCCGGGTTGGGGCGGATCGACATTCTGGTCAACAACGCCGGAATCATCCGCCGCGCCGATCTGGCGGACTTTACCGAGGAAGATTGGGATGCGGTGGTGGATACCAATCTCAAGACGTTGTTTTTCCTCAGTCAAGCGGCAGCCCGGCACATGATGGCGCAGGGCTCTGGCAAGATCATCAACATCGCCAGCCTGCTGAGTTTCCAGGGCGGCATCCGCGTACCCAGCTATGCAGCAGCTAAGTCCGGCGTGGCCGGGGTAACCAAGGCCATGGCCAATGAACTTGCGCCGCAGGGGGTGCAGGTCAACGCCATCGCTCCCGGCTATATCCAGACCAACAATACCGCCGCGCTTCAGGCCGACGAGACGCGCAACCGCCAGATAGTCGAGCGCATCCCCACCGGGCGCTGGGGCAGGGCGGAGGATATTGCCGGAGCTGCCGTCTTTCTCGCTTCGCCGGCGGCGGACTATGTCACCGGGCAGGTTCTGGCGGTTGACGGTGGCTGGCTCGCCCGCTGACCAGATCAGCCGCCGTGCGGTGATCGGCGGCGGCATCGCGCTCGCCGCGCTGCCGGGCGCAGTCCGCGCCGGAGAGAGTGGCGGCACCCAACACATCGCCGCGCCGGCAGGAAATTACCTTGGCCAGCATCGGAACGGCGTTGGCGGCGCGGGCGCCTGGAGCTTCCCCGGCATACGTTATGGCCGGGC
>JAGWTB010000116.1 GCA_028869175.1 Sphingomonadales bacterium | reverse complement strand
CCGCCGATCACCGAAGTGCCGATGGCGATGCGGCTGTTGGCCCCGGCACCGGTCGCCAGCGCCAGCGGCAACACCCCGAAGATGAAGGCGCAGCTGGTCATCAGGATCGGACGCAGGCGGATGCGCGCGGCGGCCATGGCCGCTTCGATGATCCGCTTGCCCTTGCGCTCTTCCTGTTCGGCGAACTCGATCATCAGGATCGCATTCTTGGCGGCGAGGCCCATGGTGGTGAGCAGGCCGATCTGTAGGAACACGTCATTCTCCAGCCCACGCAGCGTCACCGCGAAAACCGCGCCGACCAGTCCAAGCGGCACGATCAGCAGGACTGCCAGCGGGATCGACCAGCTTTCGTAAAGGGCAGCAAGGCAGAGGAACACGACGAGCAGCGAGATGGCATAGAGAATGGGGGCTTGGCCGGACGAGATGCGTTCCTGATAGGATGCCCCGGCCCAGGCGAGCGAGACTCCCGGATGGCGGGTGATGATTGCCTCGATCGCGTCCATCGCGTCGCCCGAACTCGCGCCGGGCGCTGCCTGTCCGTTGATCTCGAAATTGGCGATGCCGTTGAACCGGCTCAGCGAATTGGGCGCGACCGACCAGCCTACTCGCGAAAAGGCGGAGAAGGGCACCATCTGACCGCCAGCGCCGCGCACCTGCCACTGGCCAAGATCGTCGGGCGATGAACGGTATTCCGGCGCGCCCTGGACATAGACCCGCTTCACCCGGCCCCGGTCGTTGAAATCGTTGACGTAGCGCCCGCCCCAGGCTGCGGCGAGGGTAGTGTTGACGTCTGCCTGGGCGAGGCCGAACACCGCCAGTTCCTGCGCATCGGTATCGATCTTCAGGGTCGGCTGGTCCGGCAGGCTGGACAGGCGGACATTGGCAAGGATCGGCTCGGCGCGCGCTTCATCGACGACGGCCTTCTGCACCTTGCCGAACTCCTCGCGGCTGAGTCCGCCGGAATTGAGCAGTTCCGCCGTGAATCCGGTCGATTGCCCCAGCCCGCGGATCGGCGGGGCGACCGTGGCGTAGAATTCCACATCGCGCAGGCCGGAGAGCGCCATGGTGGCACGGCGGGCGATGGCGTCGGCGGTGTTCTGCGGGCCGGTTCGTTCGTCCCAGTCCTTCAGCGCGATATAGCCGCGCCCCATGTTCTGCCCGCCGCTGCCGCCACCGCCGCCGCCGACCACGGTCTGCACCACCGAGACATTGGCCTTTTCCTTGTCCAAGAAATAGGCCTGGATCGCGGTCTGCGCCTGCAACGTGCGCTCCAGCGTCGCGCCGGGGGGCAGGTTGTATTGCAACTGCGCGGTGCCCTGGTCCTCATTGGGCAGAAAGCTTGATGGCAGGCGGACGAACAGCACGACCAGCAGCACCACGATCAGCGCATAGATCGCCAGATAGCGCTGCTTGCGGTCCACCACGACGCCTACCCTGGCATGATACCAGTCGCGCAGCCGGTTGAAATTGCGGTCAAACCACACTCGCAGCGCGGTACTGTGACGGCCGACGAAGCTGGTGTGGTCCTCTTCCTCATGCCGGCGCAGCAGCGTGGACGTGAGCGCCGGGCTGAGGATCAGCGCCACCGCGACCGAGAGGACCATGACGGAAACGATGGTCAGCGAGAACTGGCGGTAGATCACCCCGGTCGATCCGCCGAAGAAGGCCATCGGCAGGAACACCGCCGACAGCACCAGTGCGATGGCGACCAGTGCCACCTGAATTTCCTGCATCGACTGGATGGTCGCGGCGCGCGGCGTCATGCCGGGGTTTTCCGCCATCAACCGCTCGACGTTCTCCACCACCACGATGGCGTCATCCACCAGCAAGCCGATTGCCAGAACCAGTCCGAACAGGGTCAGGGTGTTGATACTGAACCCGGCCACGCTGAACACCGCGAAGGTTCCCAGCAGCACCACCGGCACCGCGATGGCGGGCACCAGCGTCGCGCGCCAGCTCTGCAGGAAGAAGAACATGACCACGACGACCAGCGCGACCGCCTCAGCCAAGGTCTCGACCACGTCGCGTAGCGATTTCTTGATGAAAACGGTTGAATCCTGCGGGAAGGCATAGCGGATGCCCGGCGGGAAATCCTTCGCCCGCTCAGCCACCAGCGCCTTGACTCGCTCCGCCGTGGTCAGGGCATCCGAACCGGGTGAGAGGCTGATGGCAATGCCGGTGGCGGGATGGCCGCTCAGCCGGCTGATCACCCCGGGGTTCTCCGCCCCCAACTCGACCCGGGCGACATCGGAAATGTGGACCGCCGAACCGTCGGGCAGGGCGCGCACGACGATCCGGGCGAACTGCTCGGGCGTCTGCAAGCGAGATTGCGCGGTGATCGTGGCATTGAGCATCTGCCCCGGCGGGCTGGGCGCACCGCCTACCTCGCCTGCCGCCACTTCGGCGTTCTGCGCCGTGATCGCGGCGATCACGTCGCTGGGCATCAGCGAATAGCTCGCCAGCTTGCCCGGATCGAGCCAGACGCGCATGGCATATTGCGATCCGAACACGTTGGTCTCGCCAACCCCTTCGGTGCGGGCGATGGCATCCTGCATGTTGGAGACGGCGAAATCGGCGACGTCCAGGTTGGTGCGCTTGTCGGACTCGTCGTAGAAGGCGACGATCATGAGGAAGTCCGGGTTGGACTTGGTGACGGTGACGCCTTGCTGCTGCACTTGCTGCGGCAGGCGGCTGAGCGCCTGCTGCACCTTGTTCTGCACCTGCACCTGCGCGATGTCGGGATCGGTGCCCTTGTCGAAGGTGGCGGTGATGTTGACCTGCCCCCGCGCCGAAGAGGTCGAGCTGAAATAGAGCAGCCCATCGATGCCGGTCAGTTGTTGTTCGATCGCCTGCGTCACGCTGTTTTCCAGCGTCGCCGCCGAAGCGCCGGGATAGCTCGCGCGGACGTTGACCTGCGGCGGGGCGATGTCGGGGAATTGCTCGACCGGCAGCTTGTAGAGGCTGATAGCGCCAAGCAGCATGACGATGATCGCGATCACCCAGGCGAAGATCGGGCGATCGATGAACAGGCGTGACATTGGCGGTTAGCCCGCCTTGCCGGCTGGTGCCCCGCCGGGGGGCGACGTGCGCAGGCGCTGTGGGGCGCTTTCGGGCACGGGCTTGACCGGCTGGCCGGGGCGCAGCTTGCCGATGCCCTGGGTGATCACCCGGTCACCGTCTTTCAGGCCGGCGCTGACCACCCAGGCATCGCCCAGTGTCCGATCGGCGGTGACGGTCCGCGCTTCAGCCTTGTTGCCCGCGCCGACGACATAGACCTGCGCATTGCCCTTGGGATCGCGCGTCAGCGCTGCTTGCGGCACGAGGAAGACATTGCCCTGGCTTGCCTGAGCGAAGCTGGCGCGGGCGAACATGCCCGGGAGCAGCAGCCCCTGCGGATTGGGGAAGCGGGCCCGCAGGGTGACCGAGCCGCTCGCCGGTTCGACCGTGACTTCGGAGAACTCGACCGTGCCGGCAAAGCCATAGTCACTGCCGTCATCGAGCTTGAGCCTCACCTCGGCGACCATCGGTGCCGCACCGCCACCGGCCAGTTGGCGGCGCAGGCGCAGCATGTCGGCGCTGCTCTGCTTGATATCGACGAAGATCGGATCGAGCACGGAGATTACCGCCAGCGGATCGCTCTGGTTGCCGGTCACCAGCGCGCCCTCGGTAAACAGCGAGCGGCCGATCCGGCCGGTCAGCGGCGCGGGCACCGTGGCGAAGCGCAGGTTGACCCGGGCGGCTGACAGTGCCGCCTGAGTCTGGGCGACCTGCGCGCGCGCCTGCCGCGCGGCGGCGGCGGCATCGGTATAGTCCTGCTGCGAGATCGCCTGCTCGGCGGCGAGCGGCTTGTAGCGGGCGGCGCGGGCCCCGGCGGCATCCGCGCTGGCCTGCGCGGCGGCGAGATTGGCTTGGGCCTGCGCGGCAGAAGCGCGATAGAGGCTGGAATCGATCTGGTAGAGCGGCTGTCCGGCATGGACCAGCGAGCCTTCGGTGAACAACCGGCGTTGGATCACTCCCGAGATCTGCGGCCGCACCTCGGCCGAGCGGAAGGCGCTGATCCGGCCTGGCAACTCGGTCAACACCGGGGCGCTGGTGGCCTGCATCACCCGGAAGCCGACTTCCGGCGTTCCCTTGCCGCGTCCGCCCGGCCCACCGGCCCCGCCGGTCTGCGCACCGCTGGAACAAGCGGCGAGCAAGGCGAGCGCCAGAAGCGCAGAAATTCGGAGCGCCGCCCGCGTGTTGGGCAGGTGGCTGGTGACGAAGTGCATCGTGCTGCAATCCGGGGCGGAGCGCGCTTAGTCAAGTATCAGATTGTCGCGAATGTACCGTTTCGTACACGAACCTGTGGAAGTCACGCGCCATCCGGGCCCGAAGGCCAGTCGTGATACTACAGACGTGCTGAAAGTGAATTGGTCGGGGAAAGAGGATTCGAACCTCCGGCCCCTGCCTCCCGAAGGTAGAGGCTATTGCCGAAACCCGCACAAAAGCGTGCATGTGCCCCGCCTGCGCAGCGGAACGGGCGAGGAACATTGCTGGTTTTTCGCATGGATTCACCGGAGCGACACCGGACGCGAATGCGCGAGTCGTTGGGGCGGGGCGGTGACCGGCCTCGCCGTCATCCTCTATGCTCGATCCGGCGTAATGCGTGCGGCGTTCAATGCGGTGGGCTGGGATGCAATCGAGGTCGATACCATGCCGGGGCAGGGCGAGGGGCTTCACTGGCAGGGTGACGCCTTCGCCTTCATGGATACATCGCTCTGGCGCAAGGCTGACATTGCGATACTGCACCCGGTCTGCACCTATGTCAGCGGCTCCGGCTATCACTGGAACAAACGCATTCCTGGCCGGGATGCCTGTACGCTCTGGTCGCTGCACAATATCCGGCGAGCGATTGACCGCATCGAACGAGACGATAAGCCTGCGGTGATGGAGAACCCGGTCGGGCTGATCGGGACCAATATCCGGCCGGCAACGCAGAGCGTCCAACCCTACCAGTTTGGCGATGATGCCAGCAAGCGCACCTGCCTATGGATGTTTGGCGGATTGCCGCCTCTGGTTACCCCCCCCGCGCCGAATGGGTGCCGGGGCGCGTTGTGGCGAGGCAAGATCAACCGCCAGTCGAGCGCTGGGCAAACCAGACGGACAGCGGCCAGAACCGCCTTGGGCCTTCGGAAGAGCGCGCCGGCATGAGGTCCGAATCGTACCCAGGAATTTGCCGCGCCATTGCCGAGCAGATGACCGCCGCAATCGAGAGCGAACTACCATGGAGGCGCGCCGCATGACCTGGCCCTTTGGAACCCTGCGCATGTTCGGGTACGGCTGCATCATTGCTGACCCGCCGTGGCGCTTTTCCAACTACAGCGCGAAGGGCGAGGCAAAGAACCCAGTCGCTCACTACGATTGCATGTCGCTGGATGACATCGCGGCCATGCCAGTCGGCGACCTCGCCATGCCCGATTGCGCGATGCTGATGTGGGCTACGGCTCCGATGCTGCCTGAGGGAATCGACCTGCTGCGGCGCTGGGGCTTCACGTTCAAGTCCGCTGCGGCATGGGCCAAGCAATCCAGCACGGGCGAGAAATGGGCTTTCGGCACCGGGTACTGCTTCCGGTCGGCGGCTGAATTCATCCTGCTGGGCACCATCGGCAAGCCCAAGGTCCGGTCGCGGTCGGTGCGCAATCTGATCGTCGCTCCGGTTCGGGAGCATAGCCGCAAACCTGAGGAGCAATACGAGATGGCGGAAGCGCTTTATGCCGGGCCTTATGCCGAGGTGTTCAGCCGTGGTGGAAGGCAGGGGTGGGATTGCTTCGGGGATGAGGTTGGGAAGTTTGGAGAGGTGGGATGAACGTCCGGCAAAAGCTGATCGCAGAGCGCATCCGTGATCGCATCTGGCGCATCTGCGAGATTGTGCCGCCCATCAAGCCCGAGCCGCAGTTCTGGCTCGAAAGCGATTGTGGCCCATCCTATTGCCATTCCTGTGCGATCAAGGCGCGTGCCGATGAGTTCGGCTTGGGAGTGCCGCTGCGCGACAGCAACCGCTGGCATTGTGAGACTGATCTGGAGGAGGCCTTCTACGACGGCATCGACGGCGGGCGCGACCTGGAATCCGACAGTACCGCCGCCTGCTATTCCTGCGGTGAAACGCTGTCCTATATCCTGACCGACTATGGCGTGACCGAGGAGCTTGGTTACTACCTCGAAAGCCCGCTCGCCTCGGTGAGGGCTGAGGATAGCTACGCGCTGGATCGCCTTTGTCTGAATATCTACGAGGGTTCGTCGCGCAAGATTCTGTTGGAGGCGGCGGTTGTGGTCAATCAGGCGTGGCAGCTTGTGGGTCAGGTACACCCATGACCTGGCTCCGCTTCACCCCCGCCGCGACCCGGCTTGATCCGACTGCACCAGCGGATACAAACGCTTGATGACCCCACCCAACTACTCCGAACGAGACCTGCGATGATCATTGATGACCAACAGACGGACCCGCCAATTATCCCTCAAGACTGGATCGCAGGCATCAATGTTGTCGATATAGGCG
>JAGWTB010000030.1 GCA_028869175.1 Sphingomonadales bacterium | reverse complement strand
GTCCACTACTGCGTCGCCAACATGCCCGGCGCGGTGGCGCGCACCAGCACCTATGCGCTCAACAATGTCACCCTGCCGCACGCGCTGCGGATCGCGGAACTGGGCTGGCAACAGGCGATGCAGGCCAACCCGCATCTGGCGGCGGGACTGAACGTTTCGGGCGGGAAGGTGACCTACAAGGCAGTGGCGGACGCGCTGGGCTATGCCTATGTGTCAGTCGACGAAATCGTCAAGTAACTGAAAGCATGGATTCGATACTTCTTCTGAAATGACCAATAATCAGTTATCTTGCAGACTTCCTATTTCAGGAGGCTGTGCTGTGACCGACTCTGATTCAGATGAACCGGCGACCAATCCCTTCCCTGACATTCCTCCCGCGTTTCCTGGCATACCACCCATTCCAAACACGCCGAATATCCCGCCCGATCCAGGGCCGACCCCTCCAGACGATCCGGTTACTGCCTGATTTTGCGTAGTGTTTGTATCGTTGCAGGAGGCTGATGACATGTCGCATACAACCTATTGCTCGTGCCCCAAGTTGATGTCGGACTGTGGCATGCCTGACGATCATTCGGAAACATGCACGCTCACCTGGTCGTGTTCGACCTGCCTTGAGCGTGGCACTCACGTTTGCGGTGGATCAGCGGATAGAGAGCCCGACGCTGACGAGGCGTAACGCGGGTGATCCCTGCGTCCCGGTGGCGGAAGTGCTGGCCTGATCGGTCGTCCCGGCGCAGGCCGCGACCGCTGGCCTCATCGATGCGGCTCGGCGTTGATGCGCCCTCGCATCGCTCCAGCCAGCGGTCGCGGGTCGAGTCCGCGACGGCGGGGCGCGGTGTTATCCCTTCACCCCCAGTTGCCACAGGATGAAGGCAAATTCCTCTGCCGTTTCCTTCAGGCTTTCGAACCGGCCCGACTTGCCGCCGTGCCCCGCGCCCATGTTGGTCTTGAGCAGCAGTTCATTGTCGTTGGTCTTCAGCTCGCGCAGCTTCGCCACCCATTTGGCCGGCTCCCAGTAGGTCACGCGCGGATCGTTGAGGCCGGCGGTGACGAGAATCGGCGGGTAGGGCTGGGCTTTCACCTGATCGTAGGGCGAATAGGAACGGATCAGCTCGAAGGCTGCCTTGTCCTCGATCGGATTGCCCCATTCAGGCCATTCGCCGGGTGTGAGCGGCAGGCTTTCGTCGAGCATGGTGCTGAGCACATCTACGAACGGTACGTGCGCCACCACCGCGCCCCACAGCGCCGGATCGGAATTGGCGACCGCCCCCATCAGCTCCCCGCCAGCCGATCCGCCGGAAATGCTGATTTGGCCAGCTTGGGTATAGCCGCGCGCGATCAGTCCTTTGGCCACGTCGACGAAATCGGTGAAGGTGTTGCAGCGCCGCTCCAGCTTGCCCGCCTTGTACCAGGCCCGGCCCATGTCGTCGCCGCCGCGGATGTGGGCGATGGCATAGGCAAAGCCCCGGTCGACCAGGCTGAGGCGGCTGGTTGAGAAGCCGGGCGCGATGGCGATGCCATAGGCACCATAGGCATAGAGATGCAGCGGGCCGCTCGCCGCCCGATCCTTGCGCATGACCACGCTGACCGGGATTGGCGTTCCGTCGCGCGCGGGTATTTCCAGCCGCTCGGTGGTGTAGAGCGAGGCATCATAACCCGAGGGAACTTCCTGGATCTTGAGGACTTCCAGCCGCCGTTCGGCGATGTGGTAGTCATAGACCGTCGCCGGGCTGACCATGCTTTCATAGGACAGCCGAAGCTTCTCGGTGTGCCATTCGGGATTGTCGCCCAGCCCGGCGTCGTAGCTCGCTTCGGGGAAGACGATGGGTTCGGCCCGGGCCGGATCATTATACCAGCGCAGCTCGATCTGATCGAGGCCCGCGCGCCGCCCTTCGACAACGTAGAAATCGCGGTAGAGCTCGAAACCGGTGAGGTAGAACGCATCGCTGCCCTCGATCAGCGTGGTCCATTCGCCGGGGCGCTCCAGCGGCGCGGTGGCGAGGCGGAAGTTTTCGTGGGTGTCGTTGGCATGGATGTAAAGCACGCCATCGCGCTCATCGACGTCATATTCCACCCCTTCGGCGCGCGGTTTGACAAGGATCGGCGCGGCCAGCGGATCGCTGGCGGGGACCAGCCGCACTTCGCTGGTCTCATGGTCCGAAGTGCCGATCACCAGCCACTTCTCGTTGGCCGATAGCGACGAGCCGACACGGAAGCCCTCGTCGTCCTCATGGTACAGCTCGACATCGGCGTCCAGCGGCTGGCCGAGCCAGTGCAGCCGGGCATTGTCGGTGCGCCAGTTCTCGTTTGCGAGGCTGTAGACCAGCCCCTTGTCGCCGCCGACCCAGACCAGGCTGGAAAGCGTGCCCGGAATCTCGTCCGGCAGCATCTCGCCGGTGGCGATGATCTTGATCCGGGCGGTGAAGCGTTCGGAGCCGTTGTCGTCCACCGACCAGGCGAGCTTCGTACCGTCGCTGGAAACCGCAATCGCGCCAAGGCGGAAGTATTCCTTGCCTTCGGCCAGCGCCACTTCGTCGAGGATCAGTTCGTCGGGTCCGCCCGCAACGGGCCTGCGCCACCATTTCTTGTATTCGGCGCCCTGCTCGAACTCGATCCAGTAGAGCCAGTTGCCGTCCTTCTGCGGCACCGACTTGTCCGCTTCCTTGATCCGCGCGCGCATTTCCTTGAACAATGCGTCGATGGTGTCCTGCTGGCCGGCCATGCGGTGTTCGAACCAGGTGTTCTCGGCCTCGAGATGGGCGATCACGTCCTTGTCGGTCACCTCGGGATAGCCGGGATCGCGCAGCCAGGCGTAGTCGTCCGAAACGGTGATGCCGTGGTGGGTGAAGCTGTGGGACTTCTTCGCCGCGACGGGTGGGGCGGCGGGGGGTGTGGTAATGGCCATCGCCTGCATCTATGATTGCAAGTGAAACCGATCAAGGCGGACCGACTCCAATGTTGATGAATATGTACCAGGCACGTCTCGCAGCCCTGCGCGAAGAGCTGGCCCGGCGGGGTCTGGACGGATTCGTCGTGCCAATCTCTGACGAGCACATGAGCGAATATGTCGGTGGCTATGCCCAGCGGCTGGCATGGCTGACCGGCTTCGGCGGTTCCGCCGGCACGGCAGTGGTGCTGGCCGACCGGGCGGCGATCTTCGTCGATGGGCGCTATACGCTGCAAGTGCGCGATCAGGTGGATGCGGCGCTCTATTCCTACGAAAGCGTGCCCGCCACCAGCGTGGCGCAATGGCTTGGCGAACACGCCGCGCCCGGCGCGCGGATCGGCTATGACGCTTGGCTGCACGGCAAGGGCTGGGTGGAGGCGGCGGGCAAGGCGCTGGCGAAGCGCGGCGCATCGCTGGTGCCGACCGAAAGCAACCCGATCGACGCGGTGTGGACTGATCGTCCCGCGCCATCGCTGGCCCCGGCAGTACCGCACCCCGATGCATTCGCCGGCCAGCCGAGCGAGGCGAAGCGGGCGATGGTGGCCGATTGGCTGAACGACCAGGGGCTGGACGCGGCGGTGATCTCTGCGCTCGATTCGGTCGGCTGGTTGCTCAACATGCGCGGCGCGGACGTTGACCGGACGCCCGTGGCGCTGTCTTTCGTGATTGCGCATGCCGATGGGACGGCGGAATTGTTCATCGCCCCCGAAAAGGTCACGCCCGAACTGCGCAGCCACCTGGGCAATGCCGTGCGGATCAGCCCGCGCGAGGCCTTTTTGCCGGCGCTGGGGGCCCTGGCCGGCAAGAAGGTTGCGGTCGATCCCGAACGCTCGGTGCAGGCGGTGTTCGCCGCGCTGGCCGGGGCCGACATCACCGAAACACTTGACCCGACCGTGCTGCCCAAGGCGGTCAAGAACCCGGTCGAGCAGGCCGGCCACCGTGCCGCCCAGGCGCGCGACGGGGCTGCGGTCGCGCGGTTCCTCCACTGGCTGGCCGGGGCCGCGCCCAGCGGCGGCGAAACCGAACTGTCCGCCGCCGCCCGGCTGCACGGGTTCCGCGCCGCGAGCGGGTTGCTCAAGGACCTGTCGTTCGACACCATATCCGGCGCGGGTGCCAATGCCGCGATCCCGCACTACCGGGTGGATGAGCAATCGAACCGCCAGATTGCACCGAACAGCGTCTATCTGGTCGATTCCGGCGGGCAATATGCCGACGGCACGACCGACATCACCCGCACTGTCTGGATCGGCCCCGGCGAGCCGACCGACGAACACCGCGACCGCTTCACCCGCGTGCTCAAGGGCCACATCGCGCTCGCCCGCACGGTGTTTCCGCAAGGCACCAACGGCAGCCAGCTCGATACGCTGGCCCGCCAGCACCTGTGGCAGGCGGGGCTGGACTATGCCCATGGCACCGGCCACGGGGTTGGCAGTTTCCTCTCGGTGCATGAAGGGCCGCAGCGCATCGCCAAGGCCAGCGGCGGGCAGGCGGGCACCGGGCAGGAACTGCTGGCCGGCATGTTCCTCTCCAACGAGCCGGGTTACTACAAGGCGGGCGACTACGGCATCCGCATCGAAAACCTCGTGCTGGTGGAGCGGCGGGAGATTGCCGGCAGCGATGGCGAATATCTGGGTTTCGAAACGCTTACCCATGTTCCCATCGAACGCGCGCTGGTCGATTGCCGGCTGTTGACCCGTGACGAGCTGGACTGGTGGAATGCCTATCACCGCCGCGTGCTGGAAGTGCTGGGACCGCAACTGGACGGCGCGGCGCTGCAATGGCTGGAGGCGCAGTGCGCGCCCTTGTGATGCATCTTGCGGAGTTGGAAATGTTCTTGTAATGTTCCATCACTGGTGAGTCGCGAAGGAGGCACGGACATGATCGGTTATGTAACGCTGGGAACCAACGATCTGGCGCGCGGGGCGAAGTTCTACGATGCCATCGCGGCGGAACTCGGTGTCGGCCGGATGATGGAATTCGAAACCTTCATCGCCTGGGGCGCACCCGGCGGCGCGCCGGGGATCGGGCTGACCAAGCCGTTCGACGGCCAATCGGCGACGGTGGGCAACGGCGTGATGGTCGCGCTTGAGGCGAAGGACCCGGCGCAGGTTGATCGGCTGCACGCCCTCGCGCTTGCCAATGGCGGCACCTGTGAAGGTCCTCCCGGACCGCGCGGCGAATCGTTCTACGCTGCCTATTTCCGGGACCCTGACGGCAACAAGCTCAATGCCTTCCTGATGACCGGTTCGGGCGATTGACCGGCGCGCTGCCATTGGAGGTGCGGCCAGTCCACCTCGGGCTGGGGGCCACGGCGCTTACCGAGCCGGCCTTCACCGGGATCGACTGGTATGCCGCCTATGCCGAGAGGCACGCCGCCGATGGCGCGGAAGGCCGTCTCGTCAGCATGCACCGCTTCGCCGAAAGCTGGACGATGTGGGAAATGCACCCGGCGGGCAGCGAGGTGGTGGTCTGTATCGAGGGCAGCCTTGAACTGCTGCAGGAGGCGGCTGACGGCACCGTCGTCCGGCTGACGCTGGGGCAGGGGGACTATGCGATCAACCCGCCTGGCGTGTGGCACAGCGCCGATGTTGCCGCCCCTTGCGCCGCGCTGTTCATCACGGCCGGGCTGGGCACCGAGCATCGGCCGCGCTGACCGGCTTGCGCGGTGATGAACGCCGGTCCATTCCTGCGACAAATGGCGACAATAAACCACCTTTCCGGCATAAGCGCGCGACAGTCCGCCGCTAGAAGCAGTGTCGGAAGCCGCGCGGTGCTCTGCGGTTCCCCTCCCCCCTTCCCCCCATCACCGCGCGGTTTCTCCCCATTCATTCGGAGCATATCCATGAAGAAGCTCACTCTCGGAATTTCCGCCGCCGCGCTGGCGCTGGCCGGCGTTGCCGGTCTCGCTTTCGCCGATGACATGCCCGGACGCGGCATGGGCGGTGACAAGACCGTGACCCGCGCCGAAGCGCAGGCACATGCCGCCCAGATGTTTGACCGGATGGACGTCAACAAGGACGGCAAGATCGACGCTGCTGACCGTGATGCGCGCCGCGCTGCCGTGTTCGACAAGCTCGATACCAACAAGGACGGATCGCTCTCGCGCGCCGAATTCAACGCCGCCCACCCCGGCATGGAACATGGCGAAGGTGGCCCTGACGGCGATCACGCGGGCATGGGCCACGATGGTCCCCCGCCTCCGGGTGCAGGCGGCATGGGCGGCATGGCGATGGGCGGTGAGGGCATGGAAGGCCACCACCGCATGGGCGGCCACGGCATGCGCGGTCACCGCATGGGCGGCGGTGAAGGCGGCATGGGCATGATGATGCTGGGCATGGCCGATACCAACAAGGACGGCGCGGTGACGCGCGACGAGTTCAACGCTGCCTTCGCCAAGCACTTCGATCTGGTCGATACCAACCACGATGGCCAGATCACCCCGGCCGAACGGCAGGCGTTCCACCAGTCGATGCGCCAGCGCATGACGGCTCCGGCTGCCACCCCGGCACCGAAGTAAGGCCGAGGCGCGGGATCTCTTCTGCATGAGCGACACCGCGACCATCCGGCTGCTGCTCGTCGATGACGAAGCAGCGCTGCGCGAACCCCTGGCGGAATACCTCTCCCGCCAGGGGTTCGTCGTCACCCAGGCCGCCAGCGCTGCCGAAGCGCGCAGCCGCCTGCGCGACGAGGCGGCTGATCTCGTGCTGCTCGACATCATGATGCCTGGCGAGGACGGCCTGTCATTCTGCCGCCATCTGGTGGAAACCCGGGCGATCCCCACGATCTTCCTCACCGCGCGCGGCGAAGCGACCGATCGCATCGTCGGCCTTGAAATCGGGGCCGACGACTATGTGGTCAAGCCCTTCGAGCCGCGCGAACTGGTTGCGCGGATCCGTTCGGTGCTGCGGCGCGCCTCGCGCGCGCCGAGCGAACGCGTGGAGGACGAGGACTACCTGTTCGATAACTGGCGGCTCGATCCGCTCAAGCGGCGGCTGACCGATCCGGAAGGGGCGGTCGTCGCCATTTCGTCCGCCGAGTTCCGCCTGCTGCTCGCCTTTCTCGAACATCCCCGCCAGGTGCTCGACCGCGACCGGCTGCTCGACATGGTCCAGGGCCGCGAGGCGCATCTGTTCGACCGTGCGGTGGACAACCAGGTCAGCCGCCTGCGCCGCAAGGTGGAGATGGACAGCCGCAATCCCCAGATGATCCAGACCGTCTGGGGCGGCGGTTATATGCTGGCGGCAGACGTCCGCCGCGTGCCGGCAGAAGCATCCTAGGCCGGTGCCGCAATTGAAGCGGTTCTGGCCGCACAGCCTTCAAGGCCAGATGCTGCTGGCCGTGGCGCTGGCGCTGCTGCTGGCGCAGGGATTCAGCGCCGTACTGCTCTATCGCGCCCAGGCAGAACGGCGCGAAGGCGCGTTGATCCATGCCGCCGCCTTCCGCTTGCTGGTCGCTTCGCGCGGCGGCCCGCCCGAACATGATGGCGAACACGCGCCGCCGCCGGACATGATCGGGATGCCGCGCAGCCTGCACGTTGTGGAAAGCCTTGCTCCGCCGCTCATGGCCGGTGAACTGCGCGATGGCGATGATGAGGCCGAACTGCGCCGCATCCTGCAGGAGCAGGAAGTGCGCTTCGCCGAGGTGGTCGTGGTGCACCGCGACATCGCCGGCGATCCCGAAGCCCTGCGCAAGGTTGAGCGCCATCGCCGGCTGCTCGGGCAGCATCGCGGGCCGGAGGGTGACCGGATGCTGGTGGCCGGCCTGCGCCGACCGGATGACGGGCACTGGCTGGTCGTGCGGGTGCTGATCCCCGGCGATCAGCGCACGCTGCTCGCCACGCTGCTTGGTCAGACCCTGCTGATATACGGCGTGCTGGTTGGTGCCATCGCCTTCATCCTGCGCCGGATTACCGAGCCCCTGCGGCTGCTGACCGACCGGGTCGAACGCTTTGCCGATACGCGCGACGCCGCCGGGCAGATCGAACCCGAAGGCCCTGACGACATGCGCCGGCTGATCGTGGCGCACAATCGCATGGAGGGCCGCGTCGCGGCGCTGCTCGATGAAAAGAACGTGATGCTCGGGGCGATCGGCCACGATCTCAAGACGCCGCTGGCAGCGCTGCGAGTGCGCATCGAATCGGTCGAGGACGATGCCGAGCGCGGCAAGATGGCTGCCACCATTGAAGACATCGTCCGCTCGCTCGACGATATTCTCTCGCTCGCCCGGGTGGGGCGGCCCAGCGACCCCCGGGAAAGCACCGAACTGTCCGCGCTGGTCGGTGCGGTGGTCGAGGAATACGAAGACATGGGCGAGGCGGTGACGCTGGAGGAAAGCCAGCGCATCGTCATGCCGCTGCGCGCTACCTGGCTGCGCCGGGCGCTGCGCAACCTGATCGGCAATGCCCTGCGCTATGGCAAGGCGGCGCGGGTACGCCTGGCGCGCGAGGACGGCATGGCGGTGGTGCGGATCGACGACGACGGGCCGGGCATCGCCGAAGGCGACATCGCCCGCATGCTTGAACCGTTCACTCGCGGCGATCCCTCGCGCAACAGCGAAACCGGCGGGGCAGGGCTGGGGTTGACGCTGGCGCGCGCGATTGCCGACCAGCATGGCGGCACGCTCTCGCTCGCCAACCGGCGCGGGTCCGACGGTGCGGTGCTGGGCCTGACTGCTACGTTGCGGTTGCCACTGGCCTGATCATTTCCGCCGGTAGCGGAAGTACCACACCTCATGCCCGTTCTCGCGCGCCTTGGCTTCGTAGCGGGTTTCCGGCCATCCGCCGGGGCGCTTGAGGAAATCCGCCGGCTTCGCGCAGAGCCAGTCGAACTGGTCGCGGTGGCTGCGCATGGTCATCAGTGCGTGGCGCAGGTAGACCGGATGATCGGTGCCGAAGCGGAATTCTCCGCCGGGGCGCAGCTTGGCGGCGAACATGTCCACCGGCCCGTGGTTCATCATCCGCCGCTTGGCATGCCGCGCCTTGGGCCAGGGATCGGGGTGGAGCAGATAGAGAAAGCTCAGCGCTCCATCGGGAATGCGGGCCAGCACCTCCAGCGCATCGCCGTGATGAATGCGGACATTGCCGAGCGGCGCGCGCGCACCGCCATCGCCATCGACGTGAACCAGCGCCTGGGCGACGCCGTTGATAAAGGGTTCGGCCCCGATGAGGCCATGGTCAGGCAGCATGTCCGCCCGCGCCGCCATGTGCTCGCCGCCGCCGAAGCCGATCTCGAAATGGAGCGGGCGCTGATCGCCGAACAGTGCCTCGGAGGTGATCGGGCCTTCGTGCGGCATGGCAATGCGCGGCAGCAGGCTGTCGACCAGCCCCTGCTGCCCCTTGCGCAGCGGCTTGCCCTTGGACCGTCCGTAAAGGCGGCTCAACGTGGTCGGATCGCCGGGTTTGTAAGCGCTCATGGCGCTGGCATCTGGCAGTCGGCCAGACACGGGTCAAGATCGCGCGGCTGTGTCGGACCGACCGCCGATGATCAAAGTTCCGCGGGGCATGGCCAGACAAGAAAATTGTGATGGACGCAGCCGTCCGGCCTGTGGTGAGCAGGGTCGATGCCAGATTCTGCCCGCCCTGACGGCGCACTTGCCGCGCTGAATGACAAGGAACTGGAAGTCCTGCGCTTGCTCGCGCTGGGCCACACGGTCAAATCGATTGCCGCGCAACTGGGACGTTCGGAGGCATCTATCAACGAGCGGCTGCGCGACGCGCGCCGCAAGACCCGTGTCGGTAGCAGCCGTGAACTGGCGCGCCAGCTCGATGCCCAAAAATTCTGGGACAGGAAAATCGATCTACCCACGCCGGGTTCCACGACCAATCAAGCAGGGCAGTCCCCAGTCAGGGGGCGAAACTGGTCGAAAGGAACGATTATGATGCTTCTCGCTTTGCCGCTTGCCGCAGCCGGATTGATGATGGCGGCACCCCATGCGGCGGACCGCGCCGTGCCGAAGCACACTGCCCATCGCGGCGCGATGACAGCAGCGCCGCTGGTTGGTGAATGGTCGCTCGACGTGATGCGCGTCCCCGTTGAGGAGCGCCCGCGCAAGGTAACTATCGCATTCCGGGTCGAGCCGGACCAGAAATGGACCAGCATTGTCGAAATCGTTGACGCCGATGGCACGACCAGGCACGCCGAAGGCACGGCGGCGCTGGATGGGACCCCGGTGCCCATCACCGGCAACATGGATTTCATCGACAGCGCTTCACTGCGTCGCCCGGCACCGAACACGCTGGTGCTGACGCTGGGCAAGGGCGGTGCCCCGGTGTCGACGCGGGTCTACACCGTATCGCCCGACGGCAGATCGATGACGGAAACGATCATCTGGGCGGGTCAGAGCATCCCGAAGCTGGAAACGAACCATTTCAATCGCATCGGGTGAATTCGCTGGGCCCAAACGAAAACGGCCCGCCCCAGGGGGGCAGGCCGTTTCCGGGTCTTTGCGACTGACTTCGGGGCTCAGGCAGCTTCCGCCTTGTCATCGGGATCGCGCAGCACGTAGCCGCGGCCCCAGACGGTTTCGATGTAATTGTCACCACCGCAGGCGTGGGCCAGCTTCTTGCGCAGCTTGCAGATGAACACGTCGATGATCTTGAGTTCGGGTTCGTCCATGCCGCCGTAGAGGTGGTTGAGGAACATTTCCTTGGTGAGGGTGGTGCCCTTGCGGAGCGAGAGCAGCTCCAGCATGGCATATTCCTTGCCGGTCAGGTGGACGCGGGCGCTGTCGACTTCGACGGTTTTGGCATCGAGGTTGACCGCCAGCTTGCCGGTGCGGATGACCGATTGCGAGTGGCCCTTCGAACGGCGGACCACGGCGTGGATGCGGGCGACGAGTTCTTCGCGGTGGAAGGGCTTGGTGACATAGTCGTCAGCGCCGAAGCCGAAGCTGCGCACCTTGGAATCCATCTCGCTGATACCCGAAAGGATCAGCACTGGCGTCTGCACCTTGGCGACGCGCAGCTTCTTGAGGACATCATACCCGTGCATGTCGGGCAGGTTGAGGTCCAGCAGGATGATATCGTAATCATACAGCTTGCCCAGATCGAGGCCTTCTTCGCCCAGATCGGTCGAATAGACATTGAATCCTTCGGCCGAGAGCATCAGCTCGATGGCCCGAGCCGTGGTCGGTTCGTCTTCGATCAACAACACGCGCATGGGTTCGTTCCCCTTGACCCCGAAAGCCTTGCGTCAACACCAACGAAACAGGTGTTGAGCGCCATTAACCATAGGACAAATGAACATGAAAGGTTAATTTCTCGTAAACGCGCGGAATCTGGCGAGTCGCAAGGGGATTTGGAATTCGCTGGAACGCGAGTTCCGGTCCCGCGCCGGCCCGCTCGCATGGTCACCGCGCGATTGCGGCGCGGCGCGTGGTGCGGTCAAGCGTGACGCGCCAGGGGTTGGCGGGATCGCGGGCGGCCATGATAAAGCCGTCAATCTCGCCGTTTTCCCAGCCTTCGACAGTCAGCGGCAGGCCGCCGGGATCGAGCCAGTCAACCTGCGGCGGCAATTGCGCCAGTGCGCCGGCGTGGCCTGCGCGCCAAGCGGAAAGCCCGGCAACACAATTTTCCAGTTCCAGGTCACGCCCTGCCCAATCGAACCAGAATGCGGCATTGTCCTGCGCGTAGGCGTTGTTGTTGCCGTGCTGGGAGCGGCCGCATTCGTCGCCCATGGTCAGCATGATCGTGCCCACCGAAGCGAACAGGGTGACCAGCAGCGCCCGCTGGTCCGCCGCGCGGGCGGCCAGCACCTGGCTGTCCGAACTTGGGCCTTCGACGCCATGGTTCCATGAATAGTTGTCGCCATGCCCATCGCGATTGTCCTCGCCATTGGCGTGGTTATGCCGCTCGGCATAGGCAACGGTATCGGCCAGGGTGAAGCCGTCATGCGCGGCGAGGAAGTTGACCGAGCGGCAATCCCGCCCGAACAGGTCGGACGATCCGGCAATCCGGGTGGCGAGCACCGAGATGCCCTCGTCGCCGCGCCAGAAGCGGCGGACATCGTCGCGGAAGCGGTCGTTCCATTCCAGCCAGTTCGCCGGAAAGCGCCCGAGCTGGTAGCCGCCGGGGCCGATGTCCCACGGCTCGGCGATCATCACCCGGTCGGCGAGCCAGGGGTCGGCGGCGATTTCGGCGAAGATCGGCGCGGCGGGATCGAAGCCCGGCCTGCGGGCAAGGACGGGAGCCAGATCGAAGCGGAAGCCATCCACCCCGCAACGGGCAACGAAATGGCGCAGCGTGCCGAGCGCCAGTTCGCGGACGTGGGGATTGGCGAAGTCCAGCGTGTTGCCGCAGCCGGTATCGTTGATCAGCGTGCCCGAAGGCGCACGCGCATAGGCCGCATCGTCCAGCCCGCGCAGGCACAGCACGCCGCCCTGCACGTCGCTTTCGCCGGTATGGTTGAGCACGAGGTCGAGTATCACGGCGATGCCTGCGGCATGAAGCGCGGCGACGGTATCGCGCAGTTCGGCCACGCCGCCGGGGCACAGCCGCGGGTCGAGCGCCATCGGGGCGACCGGGTTGTAGCCCCAGGCATTGCTCAGCCCCAGTGGCGGCAAGTGGCGCTCATCGATCCAGGCGACGATCGGCATCAATTCAACGGCGCTGACATGCAGCTGCTTCAGGTGCGCCAGCACGGCGGGATGGGCCAGCGCCGCCACAGTGCCGCGCTGCGCTTCGGGTACATCCGGGTGCAGCATGGTAAAGCCGCGCACGTTGAGTTCATAGACCAGCCCGCCGCGCACGGGCAGCGGCGGGGCCGGTGGCACTTCGGGCAGCGGTCCTGGCACCAGCGCGCGCGGGACAATGGCGGCGGTGTCCGTGCCGTATTCGCTCAGCGACGGGTGCTGGACGAAGCGGCGGTCCAGTTCCACCGCATAGGGATCGACCAGCAGCTTGGTGGGATCGAACCATTTGCCTTCGCCCGGTGCCCAGTCACCCTCGGCGCGGTATCCATAGGGCGTGCCGGCAAGGTTCTGCGGCACATCGAGTACCCAGTCCTCGCCCTGGCGCTGCATCGGCAGGCGGCGTTCGGCATCGCCGTCGAACAGACAGAGCGACAGCGCGCGGGCACGCGGTGCGCGCACGGCAAAGTGGGTGAGGCCGCCGCGAACTTCGGCACCCAAACTCATACCCCGCATCCGTTCGTGTCGAGCGCAGTCGAGACACGCGGCGCAATCGTGTCTCGACTGCGCGCGAAATGAACGGGGAAGGATGGCGCGTTCACGTCACCACGTCGGGCGCGGTGCGGCCGGTGTGGCGGGCTATGCCGGCGATGGCCTCTGCGGCGGCGATCAGGTCGGCGAGCATGGCGGGCGTTTCGGCATCGAGATTGCCGCCCGCCGGTTCGTAGCGTTCCAGATAGACACGAAGCGTCGCCCCCTCGGTGCCGGTGCCGGAGAGGCGGAACACCACGCGCGATCCGCCTTCGAACAGAACCCGCAGGCCCTGATTGGCACTGACCGAGCGATCAACCGGATCGGCATAGGAAAAGCTGTCCGCCGTGGCGACCGTGAGCGGCCCGAAGGCCTTGCCGGACAGGCCGGGCAGGCTGCCGGTGACGTCGGCGATCAGCGCCTCGGCCTTGTCGGAAGGCAGCGCTTCATAATCGTGCCGCGCATAATAGTTGCGCCCGAATTTCGCCCAGTGCTCGCGCGCCAGGGCATCGACGCTGATGCCGCGCACCGCCAGGATGTTGAGCCACAGCAGCACCGCCCACAGCCCGTCCTTCTCACGCACGTGGTCCGATCCGGTGCCGGCGCTTTCCTCGCCGCAGATCGTCGCCATGCCGGCATCGAGCAGGGTTCCGAAGAATTTCCAGCCGGTGGGGGTTTCATAGGCGGGGATGCCCAGCGCTTCGGCAACCCGGTCGGCGGCGGCGCTGGTGGGCATCGAGCGGGCAATGCCCTTGAGGCCGGCACGGTAACCCGGCGCAAGGTGGGCGTTGGCGGCGAGCATGGCCAGCGAGTCCGAAGGGGTGATGAAGCGGCCCTTGCCGATGATCAGATTGCGGTCGCCATCGCCATCCGAAGCTGCGCCAAAGGCCGGGGCGAATTCGTGGTCCATCATCAGGTCGTAGAGCACTCTGGCATGGACCAGGTTCGGGTCGGGATGATGCCCGCCGAAGTCTTCCAGTGGCACGCCATTGCGCACCGTGCCGCGCGCGAAACCCAGCCGGTTTTCGAGGATTTCGGTGGCATAAGGCCCTGTCACCGCGCTCATCGCGTCGAAGGCCATGGTCAGCCCGCCGCTTACAGCCGCGCGGATCGCCGGAAAATCGAACAGGCTTTCCATCAGTTCCGCATAGTCGGTGACCGGGTCGATCACTTCGACCGTCATGGTGCCGACGGTGCTGGTGCCGAGCGTGTCGAGATCGACATCGCGCGCTTCCACCGCCAGCCAGCGGTCGATGGTCTGCGTGCGGGCATAGATCGCCTCGGTCACCGCTTCGGGTGCCGGGCCACCATTGGCGACGTTGTACTTGATGCCGAAGTCCTCGTCCGGTCCGCCGGGGTTGTGGCTGGCCGAAAGGATCAGCCCGCCCGATGCGCCGTACTTGCGGATGACGTGGCTGGCCGCCGGGGTGGACAGGATGCCGCCGCGCCCGACCAGTACGCGGGCATAGCCATTCGCCGCCGCCATGCGCAAAGCCTGCTGGATCACGGTGCGGTTGTGGAAGCGTCCGTCGCCGCCGATCACCAGCGTCGAACCGCCGGGACGCTCCACCGTGTCAAACACCGCCTGGATGAAGTTTTCGGCATAGTTCGGTTGCTGGAACACCCGCACCTTCTTGCGCAGGCCCGAAGTGCCCGGCTTCTGCCCGGCGTAGGGGGTGGAAACGTGGGTCTGGATCGTCATGTCGTCTCCGCAACGAGCGAGGCGTAGAGTTCGGCATAGGCCTTGCCGCTCTGCCGCCACGAGAAATCGCACTTCATGCCATTAAGCTGCAACTGCCGCCATGTGGCGGGATCGCGGTAGAGCGCAACCGTGCGGGTGATCGCGGCGGCCAGCGCGTGATAGTTCACCCCGTTCATCTGCACCCCGGTCGCCACTCCGGCGTTCAGCGCGGCGGGGTTGGCGTCGATCACCGTATCGGCCAGCCCGCCCGTGCGCGAAACCACCGGCACGCAGCCATAGGCGAGGGCATAGAGCTGGGTCAGCCCGCACGGTTCGAACCGGCTAGGGACGAGGATCGCGTCACCGCCTGCCTGCATCCGGTGCGACAGCGCCTCGTCATAGCCGATGCGCACGCCGATCCGGCCCGGCTGGCGGGCGGCGGCGGCATGGAGGGCGCTTTCGATGGCGCTGTCGCCCGAGCCGATCAGCGCGAGCCTTGCGCCATTGCCGACCAGGTGGTCCAGTACTTCGGGCAGGACGTCCATGCCCTTCTGCCAGGTCAGCCGACTGATCACGACGAACAGCGGGCCATCGTCGCTGTCCAGCCCCATCTCCGTTTCCAGCGCGCGCTTGTTGGCGGTTCGCCTGGCAAGGGTGCGGGCGGTGTAGGCAGCGGCGATGTGCGGATCGTGCGCCGGATTCCATTCAGCGCTATCGATGCCGTTGAGGATGCCGCGCACCCGGTCACCTTTGGCTTCGACCAGCCCTTCCAGTCCCATGCCGAATTCCGCCGAGCGGACTTCCAGCGCATAGGTGGGGCTGACGGTGGTCACCGCTTGCGCGGATTGCATGCCTGCCTTGAGGAAGCCGACCCCGCCATAGCTTTCCACCCCGTCGATCGCCCAGGCTTCCTGCGGCAGTTCCAGCCCGGGAAAGATGGCGGCGGGATAATAGCCCTGAAAGGCCATGTTGTGGATGGTCATGACCGAAGGCACGCGGCGGCCCTTGAACGGGGCGTAACGCATGTAGGCACAGGCCATCGCCGCCTGCCAGTCATGCGCGTGGACCAGATCGAAGGCCTGCCGCTTCACCGCGCCGCCGGCGATGTCGGCGGCTGCCCGGCCCAGCGCGGCGAACCGGCGCCAGTTGTCGGCCCAGTCCTTGCCCGAAGCGTCGCCATAGGGCCCGCCGGTGCGCGCGTAGAAGCCGGGTGCATCGAGCACGAGCAAGGGCTGTGCGCCCAGTTTTCCGGAGAGCAGCCGCGCCGGTTCGCCCAGCAGCGACGGCCAGGCATGGATTTCCTTTGCCTTGCCCAGCTTCTCGAGCACGGCGGGATAGCCGGGTAGCAGGGTGGTGGTGGCAACACCGTGCGGCGCGAGCGCGGCGGGCAGCGCGCCCGCCACGTCGGCCAGCCCGCCGGTCTTGACCAGCGGCACGGCTTCGGAAGCAACGGAAAGGACGGAAAGGGTCACAGGTCGAGCCGGTCCAGCATGGGTTTGGTGATCAGGCATATGCCGTTTTCGGTGCGGCGGAAACGGCGGGCGTCAAGTTCGGGATCTTCGCCGACGATCAGGCCTTCGGGTATGCGAACCCCGGAATCGACGATGACCCGGGTCAGCCGCGCGCCGCGCCCGATGTTGCAGTGGGGCAGGATCACCCCTTCGGTCACGCTGGAGAAGCTGCCCATCTTCACCCCGGTGAACAGCAGGCTGCGCAGCGCGTTGGCACCCGAAACGATGCAGTCCTGGCTGATCAGCGAGGAAATCGCATGGCCGCGCCGGCCTTCCTCGTCATGGACGAACTTGGCGGGGGCGGCGACGATCTGGTCGGTCCATATGCGCCAGTCGCGGTCATACATGTTGAGCTTGGGGACCACGTCGGTCAGGTCGAGGTTAGCCTCGAAATAGGCATCGAGCGTGCCGACATCGCGCCAGTATTCGCCGATCTCCTCGGATGCGCGGACGCAGGAATCGGTGAACTTGTGCGCCACCGCCTTGCCGTGCTTGACGATGTAGGGGATGATGTCGTTGCCGAAATCGCGCTTCGAATTCGGCGTCTCGGCATCGCGACGGAGCTGTTCGAACAGGAATGACGTCTCGAACACGTAGATACCCATGGAGGCCAGCGCCATGTCCTTGTTGCCGGGCATGCCTGGCGGGTCCTTGGGCTTTTCGATGAACGAGGTGATGGTGTAATTGTCATCCACCGCCATCACGCCGAAGCCGCTGGCTTCCTTGCGCGGCACCACCAGGCAACCCACCGTCACGTCCGCGCCCGAGTTGACGTGCTGTTGCAGCATCAGCTCGTAGTCCATCTTGTAGATGTGGTCTCCCGCCAGGATGACCATGTATTTGGGCGCGTAGCTCTCGATGATGTCGATGTTCTGGTAGACCGCATCGGCGGTGCCTTCGTACCACATCATCTCGTCGATGCGCTGGCTGGCGGGGAGGATGTCGAAGCTTTCGTTACGTTCCGGCCGCATGAAGTTCCACGCGCGCTGCATGTGCCGGATCAGCGAATGCGCCTTGTACTGCGTGGCGACGCCGATGCGGCGGATGCCCGAATTGATCGCATTGGACAGGGCGAAATCGACGATCCGGCTCATGCCGCCGAAATAGACCGCAGGCTTGGCCCGCCGGTCGGTCAATTCCATCAGGCGGCTGCCGCGCCCGCCTGCCAGCACATAGGCCATGGCGTCGCGCGCCAGGGGGGACTGTCTCTTGTCCATATTCGCTTCCACTCCTCTCGCGCCTGCTTATCCCTCGTATTCGAACATCACCGTGGCCAGCGGCGGCAGCACCGTATGGGCTGCGCCATGCTCCGCCTTGATCGAGCCCATGTTTCCCTTGCCCGATCCGCCATAGATTTCCGCATCGCTGTTCAGCACCTCGCGCCACAGCCCATCGTGCGGCAACGGCAGGCGGTAATGGCCGTGCAGCGCCGGGGTCATGTTGCTGACCACGACGACCGGCTTTGCGCCGGGGGCCTTGCGCAGCCAGGCGAATACCGAATTGGCGGCATCGTCGGCGATCAGCCATTCGAACCCCTCGCCCTCGCAATCGCGGGCGTGCAGGGCGGGCTTTTCGCGGTAGGCACGGTTGAGATCGCGCACCCAGCGCTGCACGCCGGCGTGGGCGGGGGCATCGAGCAGGTCCCAGTCGAGCGCGCGTTCCTCGCTCCATTCGCGGCGCTGGGCGAATTCCTGGCCCATGAACAGCAGCTTCTTGCCGGGATAGCCCCACATCAAACCGTAGTAGGCGCGCAGAGATGCGAACTTCTGCCAGTCGTCGCCGCTCATCTTGCTGAGCAGGCTGCCCTTGCCGTGGACCACTTCGTCATGGCTCAGCGGCAGGACAAAATTCTCGGAAAAGGCGTACATCAGCCCGAAGGTAATGTCGTCATGGTGCCAGCGACGGTGGACCGGATCGCGGCCCATGTACTTCAGCGTATCGTGCATGAAGCCCATGTTCCACTTGAAGCCGAAACCGAGCCCGCCTTCGTGGACCGGCTGCGACACGCCGGGCCAGGAGGTGCTTTCCTCGGCGATGGTAACGATGCCGGCGTGGCTGGCGTAGAGCGCCGTATTCATCGCGCGCAGGAAGGCCACCGCCTCCCAGTTCTCGCGCCCGCCCTGCTCGTTGGGGATCCATTCGTCGGCCTTGCGGCTGTAATCGCGGTAGAGCATCGAGGCGACGGCATCGACGCGCAGGCCATCGACATGATAGCGCTCCGCCCAGAACAGTGCGTTGTTGACCAGAAAACTCGCCACCTCGCGCCGCCCGAAATTGTAGATCGCGGTATTCCAGTCGGGATGGAAGCCGAGGCGCGGGTCCGCGTGCTCGTAAAGCGCGGTGCCGTCGAACCGGCCGAGGCCGTGTTCGTCGGTGGGGAAATGCGCGGGCACCCAGTCAACCAGCACCGAAAGCCCGGCGCGGTGCGCCCCGTCGACGAAGCGGGCAAAGCCCTGCGCATCGCCGAAGCGGGCGGAAGGAGCGTAGAGCCCGGTGGTCTGGTAGCCCCAGCTCGGGTCATAAGGATGCTCGGAAACCGGCAGGAATTCGATATGGGTGAAGCCCATGTCGGCGGCATAGGGAATCAGCCGCTCCGCCATTTCGTCCCAGCTGAGGAACCAGTCGCTGTCATCGCGCTGCCACGATCCGGGGTGGACTTCATAGATCGCCATCGGCTCGCGCCGCGCATCGGCCTTCGCCCAGTGCGCGCGGTGGGCATCGTCGCCCCAGTCGGGCTTGACCGGGTGCGCGGTGATCGAGGCGGTGGCCGGGCGCAATTCGGCGGCGAAGGCAAAGGGATCGGCCTTCAGCGGCTGCACCGCACCATCCGGGCCGACGATGCGGTACTTGTAGGCGCGGCCTGCGCCGATGTCGGGTACGAACAGCTCCCACACGCCGATGTCCGCCCGCTTGCGCATGGGGTGGCGGCGGTGGTCCCAGTCGTTGAAATCGCCGACCAGGCTGACCAGCGCGGCATTGGGTGCCCAGACGGCGAAGTGGATGCCGTGCGCGCCTTCGTGTTCGATCAGATGCGCGCCCAGCTTGTCGAACAGGCGCAGGTGGGTGCCCTCGGCGATCAGGAAATCATCGGTCGGCCCCAGCACCGGGCCAAACGAATAGGGATCGGTCACCCACCATTCGTGGCCTCCCGCCGTGCAGCGGTATTTCACCGGTTGCGGCTGGCCCTTGACCTTGCCCTCGAACAGTCCCCGGCTTTCACTGCGCGCCAGTTTGCCCAGTTTCCTGCCGGCCAGCGAATATGCCTCCGCCGTTTCCGCCCCCGGCAGCACGGCGCGCGCGAAGGTGCCTTCCGGGCCTTCGTGCAGGCCGAGCAGGGAGAAGGGATCGGCGTGGACCCCTTCCAGCAATGCATTGATCGCCTCTCCCGATGGCTTCACAGGACTCCCCAGATCTCCCGCGCGTATTCCGCGATGGTTCGGTCGGACGAGAACCAGCCGACGTTGGCGATGTTGTGGATAGCAGACTTGCGCCAGCCCGCCTGGTCTTCCCAGCGCCGGTCAACCGAGCGCTGCGCGGCGGCGTAGCTGTCGAAATCGGCGGCGCAGAGGAACCAGTCGCTATCGTAGATGCCGCCCATCAGGGCGGCATAGCGATCCTTGTCATCGGGCGAGAACACGCCCGAGGCGATGGCGGCGATGGCCTGCTGCAGTTCGCGGCTGCCTTCGATGACCGCGCGCGGGTTATAGCCATTGGCGCGCTGGTGGGCGACTTCGTCGGCGGTCAGGCCGAAGATGACGATATTCTCGTCGCCCACCCGGTCCTTGATCTCGATATTCGCGCCGTCGAGCGTGCCGAGGGTGAGCGCGCCGTTGAGCGCGAACTTCATGTTGCCGGTGCCCGAGGCTTCCATGCCCGCCGTCGAAATCTGTTCGGACAGATCCGCCGCCGGGATGATCCGCTCGGCCAGGCTGACGTTGTAGTTGGGCACGAAGACCACCTTGAGCAGCCCGCCGACCGAGGGATCGGCATTGACTCGCCGGGCGATGTCATTGGCCAGTTTGATGATCAGCTTGGCATTGTGATAGCTCGGCGCGGCCTTGCCGCCGAAGATCTTGACGCGCGGCACCCAGTCCTTCTCCGGATGGCTGCGGATCTGGTCATAGAGCGCGACCGTCTCGATTAGGTTGAGCAATTGGCGCTTGTATTCGTGGATGCGCTTGATCTGCACGTCGAACAGGGCGTCGGGATCGAGCCGGATACCGGTCAGGTCCTTGAGATGCGCGGCCAGGGCCACCTTGTTCGCCCGCTTCACTTCAGCCACCCGCTCGCCCAGCGCCGCGTCGCCGGCCAGGGCATTGAGCGCGGTGAGCGCTTCGGCATCGTCCAGGAAGGCATCGCCGATAGCGTCGCGGATCGTCGCGGTAAGGCCGGGGTTGCATTGCTGCAGCCAGCGGCGCGGGGTGACGCCGTTGGTCTTGTTGTTGATCTTGCCGGGATAGAGCTTGTGCAGGTCCGAGAAGACCGTGGTCTTCATCAGTTCAGTGTGCAGCGCCGCCACACCATTGACCGAATGTGCGCCGGCGAAGGCGAGGTTGGCCATGCGCACCCGCCGCTCGCCGCCTTCGTCGATCAGCGAGATCGCCGAAACTGCCGGTTCGTCCAGCCCGCCCTTGCGTGCCTCGCGCAGCACGCGGCTGTTGATCGCATAGACGATCTGCATGTGGCGGGGCAGCAGCCGTTCAAACAGCGGCAGCGGCCAGGATTCCAGCGCTTCGGGCAGCAGGGTGTGATTGGTGTAGCCCACCGTCTTGCGCGTGACTTCCCATGCTTCGCCGAACTCCAGACCGTGGACGTCCACCATCAGCCGCATCAGTTCGGCAACGGCGACGGCGGGGTGGGTATCGTTGAGCTGGATCGCGGCCTTGTCGGGCAGGGTGCGGATATCGCCGTAATACTGCACGTGGCGGCGCACGATGTCCTGGATCGAGGCGGAGGTGAAGAAATACTCCTGCCGCAGCCGCAGTTCCTGCCCGGCCGGGCTGGAGTCTGCCGGGTAGAGCACCCGCACCAGACTGTCCGCCCGCACCTGATCGGCCAGCGCGCCCATGTGATCGCCGGCGTTGAAGGCATCGAGCCGGATCGGATCGAGCGCCGAGGCGGTCCACAACCGCAGGGTGTTCACCCGCTTGCCGCGCCAGCCGACCACCGGGGTATCGACCGCGGTGGCCTCAACCTGTTCGGCTGGCTTCCACGCCACGCCGTCCACCGCTTCCACTACTTCACCGCCGAAGCCGATCCGGTAGGAGCTCTCGCGCCGTTCAAACTCCCAGGGGTTGCCGTGGGCCAGCCAGGTTTCGGGCAGTTCAACCTGCCAGCCATCGTCGATCCGCTGGCGAAACATGCCGTTCACGTAGCGGATGCCATAGCCGTAGGCCGGGATGTCCAGGCTGGCGAGGCTCTCCATGAAGCAGGCCGCCAGCCGCCCGAGCCCGCCGTTGCCCAGCGCCGCGTCGGGCTCCAGATTCTCGAGTTCCGACAGATCGAGCCCGTGGTTCTTGAGCGCCTGCTCCATTTCCCGCGTCAGCCCCATGTTCGACAGGGCATCGCGCAGCAGCCGGCCGATGAGGAATTCCAGGCTGAGGTAATAGACGCGCTTGCCGCCGGCATCGTAGGTACGCCGGGTGGATTCGAACCAGCGATCGATCACGGCATCGCGCAGCGCCAGCACCGTGGCGGTGAACCAGTCATGCGGCTTGGCGGCGCGTTCGTCCTTGCCGACACGGTGGCGCAGGACGTCAAGGATGTGGGCATCGATTTCGGAGGCCTGGGGGGCACGGGATTCGGACAAGGTCATCAGCTCCAATTCAATACGTCCGCCGGGCGCACAGAGGTACACCCGGACAGGCCCGGTTCTGCCGGCCTCTCCAGAACCCGGTCGCCGCGCTGCCGGTTGGCGGTGCGGCGATTCCTGCCTCCTTGCTAGCTCCTGACCATGGGGTAGGGCAGGGCAGCCCCTCCGGGCAAGATTCTTCGTGACCTTTCTGGCGATTGGCAGCAGTCCGCAATCGTATTCGCGGCACCTGCGGGCTTCGCAAGCGGGGGACCTGTGTTAGGACGGCCCCGGTTCCCGCTTCTTGCTCCGGACTTTTCCATGTCAGCCCAGACCCAGCCTTGGTGGCGCGGTGCCGCGATCTACCAGGTCTATCCGCGCAGCTTCCTCGATACCGATGGCGACGGGGTAGGCGATCTTCCCGGCGTGGCCGTGAAGATGGATCACATCGCCTCGCTGGGGGTCGATGCGGTGTGGATTTCGCCGTTCTACCCCTCGCCGATGCGCGATTTCGGTTATGACATCACCGATTATTGCGGCGTCGATCCGGTGTTCGGCACAGTGGCAGACTTCGATGCGGTGGTTGCCGCCGCCCATGCGCGCGGGGTCAGGGTACTGGTCGATCAGGTCTATGCCCACGTCTCCAGCGATCATCCGTGGTTCAGCGAAAGCCGCGCCGACCGGACCAATCCCCGCGCCGACTGGTTCGTCTGGGCCGATCCGAAGCCGGACGGTTCGCCGCCCAACAACTGGCAATCGGTGTTCGGTGGCCCGGCCTGGACATGGGACGCGCGGCGCTGCCAGTATTACCTGCACAATTTCCTCACCTCGCAGCCGCAGCTCAACCTGCACGTGCCGGCGGTGCAGGATGCCCTGCTGGGCGTCGCCCGGTTCTGGCTGGAACGCGGGGTCGATGGCTTCCGGCTCGACGCGCTGAACTTCGCGATGCACGATCCCTTGTTGCGCGACAATCCGCCCGCGCCCGATACCGGCAAGCCGCGCACCCGACCGTTCGACTATCAGCAGAAGAAGTGGAACCTGTTCCACCCCGATACGCCGCAATTCCTTGAACGGCTGCGCGCGCTGACCGATGAATACGACGGCGTGTTCACCCTCGCCGAAGTGGGTGATGACGATGACAATGCCTGGAAGAAGCGCTTCACCCGGGGCGATCACCGGCTCAACAGCGCCTATGGCTTCGATTTTCTCTACGCCCCAAGGCTGACCGCTGCGCTGGTCGCCAAGGTCATGGGCGATTGGCCGAACGGAGCGGATCAGGGCTGGCCGTGCTGGGCCTTCGAGAACCACGACGCCCCCCGTGCCGTCTCGCGCTGGTGCGATCCTGAAGCACGTGCGCCCTTTGCCCGGCTCAAGGTGGCCCTGCTCGCCTGCCTGCGCGGCAATTTCACGCTCTATCAGGGCGAGGAGCTGGGGCTGGTGCAGGATGATATCCCGTTCGAACAGTTGCAGGACCCCGAAGCCATCACCAACTGGCCGCGCACCCTGTCGCGCGATGGCGCGCGCACGCCGCTGCCGTGGAGCGACGCGCCGCAGGGCGGGTTCACCAGCGGTACGCCGTGGTTGCCGATGAGCGAGGCGAACATGTCGCGCAATGTCACGGCGCAGGAAGCGGACCCCGCTTCGCAGCTGGCCTTCACGCAGGCCATGCTGGCGCTGCGCAAGGCGCATCCGGCGCTGCGGCTGGGGGATCTGCTGGACTGCGCGGTGGATGGAGAGCGGCTGGATTTCGTCCGCGCCATTGAGGGCGAGCGGCTGCGCTGCCTGTTCAACCTGTCGGACAAGGCGCTGCCCTTGATTGACGTCGCGGGCGACGTGCTGCTCGCGGTCAACGGTGCCAGGCCAGACGCATTGCCGCCTTATGGGGCACTAATCGTCAGGGTTTGACCCACTCGATCACCAGCACTGCAATGTTGCGGTCGGGCTCGTAATTGGTCCTGCGCACCTCGAACTGGGTGGGCGAGATCTTGCGAACCCCGTTCATGCAGAAGCTGACCATGTTGTCGGCCCGGCCCTTGTCCACCACCAGCCGGAAATCGCCGATCGGCCCCCGCCAGTTCGCTCCCGGCTTGAGCAGGTAGTGAATCCAGTGCTCCATGTAGAACGGCTCCGCGCCGCCTTTCGTCCCGGCTGACTGGCGTCGGTCAAAGGCGGCCAGGAAATCGCGGTCCACGCAATACTGGGCGATGCGTTGGCGGGCATAGTCTTCCTGGCGGTATTGGCGGTTGAACGCGCCGCCCACCGATCCGCCCGCCAGCGGCGCATAGCGATGGGTCACTTCCACCGTCTTGCCTGCCGGGAACAGCTGCCGGCGGGTGACGTGGGTGACCAGGCTCCACGCCGGTTCGATCATGTCGGGTTCCCGTGCGGGGTGCAGCAGCAGCCCCTCGTGCAGGAAGGCCGCTTTCTGCGCGTCGGTCAGCTTGTCGATGAAGGCGATGCGGTCGGGATAGCTGCGATACCATTCGAGCGGCCAGCCCAACTGCGCCAGCCGCTGGGTGACGTCCCGCTCGCCCACCATGGCGCGTTCGACATGGCCGAGTGCCACGGGCTTGCCATCCACGGTGGTGGTGAAACCCAGCTTGGCGAATTCGGGAAAGGCCCGCTCGCCCAGTATGTCATGGAGGTCGCCCGGCAGGATCGGCACCGGAAAGGATACTGTCAGTTCCACGTCGCGCGGCGCGTGATTGGTGTAGCGGTACCGGACCCGCACTTCCTTCTGCGAGATGTAGAGGTCTTCGCTGTCCATCGAGACAGTCTGGTTCGCCACCAGTTCCAGCCCGCCGAGGCCGATGGCGGCTTCGCTGTCGTTGGCAGCGGCAGGGAACGCGAAGGCCAGTGTCGCGGCGGCGAGGAGGGTGAGGCGGGGCAGGGTCATGCCGGCCTTATTCCGTGCCTGCCCGCCATGCGCAATGGTCAGCAGGTCGCGGTGGCCACCATGTTCTTCGTGCCGCCCTGCTCGGTCCACAGGCTGGCACCGCTGTCCGCCGGATTGCCGCAGACGTGCAGTACCGGCCCGTCGAAGGCAGGCGACTGGCCGCGGAAGTCGAACGTGGCCAGCGGCTGGCCCAGGCTGCGCGCAGCGAGACCCGCCAGCAGGGTCGCCTGCAGGGGGCCGTGGACCACTAGCGCGGGGTAGCTTTCCTCGCCCGTGGCATAGGGGCGGTCATAGTGGATACGGTGGCCGTTCATCGTCAGCGCCGAATAGCGGAACAGCAGGACGGTGTCTGGCGTCACCTCCTCGCGCCAGGCGGCTTGCGGTGCCGGGGCGTCGCGCGCCGGGGCGGGGAGCATACCGGCGGCGGGTTCGCGATAGACGATGTCCTGCTCCTCGCTCACCGCCAGGCCGTGCGCTCCCGCCAGTTCGTGCCCGACCGTGACGAAAACCAGCGTGCCGCTCTTGCCCACCTTGGTTTCGACCTTGCGGATGGTGGAGGTCCGGGTCACCGTCTCGCCCAGCAACAGCGGCTGGTGGAAGGTCAGGCGACCGCCTGCCCACATCCGGCGGGGCAGCGGCACCGGCGGCAGGAAGCCGCCCTTGGCCGGATGGCCGTCCGGCCCCAGCCCGGCGGGCTGGACGACGTTCCAGAAGTAGAGCCAGTGATGCAGCAGCGGCATCGCATCGCCCGCCGCCAGCGGCGTGCTGTCACCCAGAGCGGCGCGCAAGGCGTTGCTGCGCGCCGGTTCCAGCACGTCCGTCACCTGCTCGCTGCGGCCAACCCATGCGGAAAAATCGTCGCTCATCGTCCTGCCTGCCGTGTCGTGAATGAATCGCCCGTCGCCATAGCGGCACGGAGCCTTCGGGGCCAGACTTGATGTATAATGCATTATCTGCGATTTGTCCGGATCATGACCTTTGCAGCCCCCCCAGTCTCCGGCCAGCCACTCGCGGGCAAGCGCGTGCTCGAACTTGGCACGATGATCGCCGCGCCTTTCGCCACCCATATCCTTGCCCAGTTGGGGGCAGAGGTGATCAAGATCGAGCCGCCCGCCGGCGACACGACCCGTGCGCTGGTGCGCGGCGGGCCAAGCGGGACGATCATCGCCTACAGCCATTCGAAGAAGGCGATGTGCCTTGATCTCACCACGCCGGGCGGCAAGGAGGTGTTCCGCAGGCTCGTCGCCTCTGCGCAGGTGGTGGTCCACAATCTGGCCCCTTCGGCGGCGCGCAAGCTGGGGGTGACGGCGCAGGATTGCATGGCGGTGAACCCCGCGCTGATCCACGTCCACGTCAAGGGCTATACCCACGGTCCGCAGGCGGACGATCTCATGACCAACCCGATTGCCGAGGCGGCGACCGGGGCGATGGACGATCACCGCATCGATGGCCGTCCGACTCGCTTCGGCCCGTCGTATCACGACCAGTTCGCCGGTACCTATGCGGTGATCCGGGTGCTGGCGGCGATGCTCGATCCGCTCGCCACGGCGGAGGAGCGGCAGATCGAGATCGGCCTTTATGAAACCGGACTGCACCTCGCCGCGCGCGATCTGGCGGGGATGCAACTCAAGACGCAGTTGCTCGGACGGCTGGAAAAGGAAGGCGGCGGCGAGTTCTCGATGCCGGGCTATGGTTCGTACCTGACGGCGGACGGACGCTGGATCTACCTGCTGGTGCTGACCGACGCGCATTGGGCGAAGCTCACCGCCGCGCTTGCCATGCCCGAGCACGGCGCGCCCGAATTTCTCAAACTGCGCGATCGCAAGAAGGCGCGCGATGCGGTGGAGGCGGCGGTGCGAGCGGCGGTCGGCAAGCTGACCTTTGCCGAGGCGGAAACGCGGTTGCGCGCGGCCGGGCTGGGCTTCAACGAGGTCATGCCGCTCGAACGCGTGCTCGATGCTCCGCAGGCGCGCGAGCCGGGCAAGCTGCGCGATGTCGCGTTCCGGGGGCTGAACTTCGAAGTGCCCGAATTCGCCGGCAGGCCCGGCGCGGTCCAGCCCAACCTGCCGCCGCCTGAAATGGGCGAGCATACGGTGGAACTGCTGCGCGAGCTTGGCTACAGCGATGCCGACAGTGCCGCGCTGCTGCAAGGCGGCGCGGCGCGGGCCAGCCAGCCCGGCGATTTCGCCTGGGCTCCGGTGCGCAGCAAGGACTGATCTTTGGGGAATCCGCGACGATGCAGTTCAAGACCAAGGAAGAACAAGTCGCTGATTTCCTGCGCGAAGGGATCATCTCGGGCCGCTTTGCGCGCGGTGCCCGGCTGAAGCAGCAGGAAATCGCTACGCTGCTCAACACCTCGATCACCCCGGTGCGCGAGGCGCTGAAGCTGCTGGAAGCGGAAGGTTACGTCAGTGGTGACAACTATCGCGGGGCGATTGTCGCACCGTTCGATCTGGAGGCCTCGGCGGAAGTCCTGTCGCTGCGCATTCTGCTGGAGACGCAGCTCGTGCGCGGCGCAGTCGAGCGGGCGGTGACGGCGGACATTGCCGAACTGAAGGAACTGGCAGCCCGTTTCGCCAATGCATTCGACGCCGGGGATAACGAAGCGGCACGCGCTGCCAATTACCGCTTCCACCATCGCATGTTCGAGATCGCCCGCATGCCGCAGACGCTGCATTTCGTGCAGATCCTCTGGGCGCGCTATCCGTTCGACCTGATCAATCGCCTGAAAGGCCGCGTCAGCCGCGCTGCCGAGGAGCATGACGGCATGCTCGCCGCGATCATCGCCGGCGACGCCGCCGCCGCCATGCTCGCCACCCGCCAGCATATCGAGGCGGGCTGGCAGGAACTGAGGGAATCGGTGGGTGTCTGATCCGCCGTCTTGTCCCGAAACCAAACCTGTCCGGAGTACGATTGCATGAAACCCACGCTCTTCCTCGTCATGGACATGATGAACGACCTTGTCGCCGAAGACGGCTTCAACAAGGCCACCTACGGTGTGCAGGTGAAAGAGCGCGGGGTGCTGGCCAATACCGCCGCCGCCATTACCGCCGCGCGGGCGGCGGGGGCCAGGGTAGGCTATGTCCGGGTGGGGTTCTCCGACGATTATCGCGAATGCCCGCCCGCCTCGCCGATCTTTTCCGGGGCGCGGGCGAACGGCATTTTCAAGCTGGGCACCTGGGGCACCGAAGTTCACCCGGCACTCGCGCCGCAGCAGGGCGATTTTGACGTGGTCAAGCACCGGGTCAGCCCGTTCTACGCCACTTCGCTCGAAGCGATCCTGCGGGCCAATGGCATAGAGCGGTTGGTGCTGTGCGGCGTATCGACCAACGGCGTGGTCCACTCCGGCGCGCGCGAGGCGCATGACCGCGACTATGACGTGGTGATCCTGGAGGATTGCTGCGCCGGAACCACTCCCGACGAGCACATGCACGCCATCGCCTGCCTTGGCCGCTATGCCCGGATCGTCGCCTCGACCGAATTCGACTGGGCGGCGTGACATGGCGACCCGGCGCGAAACGGTCGATTTTGTCGTCGAACAGATGGCCGGGGCGGGGCATGTTTCGGCGCGTGCGATGTTCGGCGAATACGGCGTCTATTGCGACGGCCGGGTTGTCGCGCTGATCTGCGGCGACCAGTTGTTCGTCAAACCCACCGCCGCCGGTCGCGCCTTCATCGGCACGCCCGAGGAAGCGCCGCCCTATCGCGGCGCGAAGCCCAGCTTCCTGATTTCCGCCGACGGGCTGGAGGACGGTGAGTGGCTGGCCGAACTGATCCGGCTGACCACGGCGGAACTGCCGCTGCCCAAGCCGAAGAAGGCGAAAGCGCAGAAAGC
>JAGWTB010000029.1 GCA_028869175.1 Sphingomonadales bacterium | reverse complement strand
GCCAAACCACGGACCATCGATGCCCTCTGGCAAGCCGTCGGATCAATCTGCGAACTCTACTCGCCCGATGAATGCTCGAACTACCTCAAGGAATCCGGGTATGTTGCAGATTAATCGCAAGTCGCTCTAGGGTTTCTCCCCATCGACTTGCGATGGGGAGGTGGATTGCCCGAACGGCAAGACGGAGGGGCTTGGTCGCGCGAACGGCGTCTGGCGACGCCGGCCCACCCACCACCCGCTGCGCGGGCGGCCCCCTCCCCATCGCAAGGCGATAGGGAGGATTCGCCTCACCCCACCCAGTCGGCCACTTCTGCCGCAACCTTGTTGGCCGCGCGGTTGAGCGCGGGGGCGACGCTGGCGGCGTCGGGGGCAACGCCGCGTTCCACGGCTTCGAAGCGCCTGGTCGTCAGCGCACCGCCGGCTTCGCGCAGGGCATCGAAGCGCACCACGACCGAGCGGCTGCGCGCGTCATAGCCCATGTCGACCAGCCGGCCCGACAACATCGCCGCGCCGCGCGCCTGGGTATCGCCAGCCTCCAGCACCAGCCGGGTGCCCTTCGCCCGCAGCGTTTCGGCCAGCAGGCGCTGAAACAGGCGGCTGGGGCGTTCGACCCACAGCGCCTTCTGCAGATAGGCGACGTTTGCTTCGTCAACCTGCACCGGCACGCGCTGGACGGAGAGCCGGCGGTCCGTCTCGGGCTCGTTGATCACCAGCACTTCGGCGGGTTTGCCCGAAAGGCTCGACCCGGCGGGGGCCATGGCGGCAGGAGTCAGGGTCATCAGCAGCGGCGGAGCCTTGGCACCGCCCAGGTTGACGCAGCCGCCCATCGCCAGCGCCATGGTGAGCACCGCCGCCAGCTTCGTTCCGTGCATCGCCTGCTTCCCCCCCATCGTGGCCCGGTTCATGGCTTGTAATCCGGCAGCTTCGGCCCGCCGAGCAGCGCCCCGGCACCCTGATCGTCGATCTTCTCGGTCACCGCACGCAGCGCGCGGGTGGTAGCGCGCAGATCGCGGATCGCGTCTTCGGCAGCCGGCAGCGTCGATTCGGAAAGCTGCCTTGCCGCAGGGCGCGTGTCGGTGAGCGTGGCGTTGAGCGCGTCGGCAGCGCTCTGCGCCGAGGTCAGCGTGGTGTGGAGTTGCTTGACCAGCGACGAACCATCCTGCCCCAGCATCTGGTCAGCCGTACCGGCCACCTTGTCAAAGCTCGCCAGCGTTGCCGTCGCCTGCTTGAGCGTGGCCTGCAGTTCGGCCAGCGTCGGCTTCACCTGCGGCGAGGCATCGGCAAGGCTGCCGGTCAGCCGGTCGGTATTGGCGAGGATGTTCTTGAACGCCTTCTGGTTATCATCCGACAGCACCATGGTCAGCCGTTCGGTCAGCGTCGCCAGCCGATCGAGCAATAGCGGCGCGTTGGAGAGCAGTTCACCCAGCCCGCCGCGCTTGGTCGGGATTACCGGCACGCCTTCCGGTCCCGGTTCGGCAATCGGCGGCGCGCCGCGCACCCCGCCGTTGAGCTGGACGGCGGAAACCCCGGTGAAGCTGCCCTGGATGGTTGCCGTGGTGCCTTGCAGGATCGGGATCTTGTCTTCCACCGCGATGCGCACGCGCACGAAGCTGGGGTCCTTGCTCCACAGCTCGATGTCCTTGATCTGCCCCGCCGGGACGCCCGCGTAGGACACCGCCGACCCCTTCGACAGCCCGTCGACCGACTGCTTGAAGAAGATGTCGAATTCGTCGAGGTGGCCCTGGTTGAGCTTGGCGATCCAAATGATCACCGCTGCCAGCACCGCCAGCAAGGCCAGCGTCACCGCGCCGACCCAGACATGATTGGCCCGTGTTTCCATAGCCCGCTCTATGCCCCCCGCCCGGCGCTGTTGTCCAGCACGGCAGCGCGCGCCTGCGCCGCCTCTGCCGCCCGGCCCCGGGGCCCGTTGAAATATTCCTGGATCCACGGATGGTCGAGCGCCAGCAGTTCGGGGATCGTCCCCACCGCGATCACTCGCTTGTCCGCCAGCACCGCCACCCGGTCACAGATTTCGTGCAGCGTATCGAGATCGTGGGTGATGAGGAACACCGTCAGTCCCAGCGTTTCCTGCAATTCGCGGGTCAGCTTGTCAAAAGCCGCCGCGCCGATGGGATCGAGCCCGGCAGTCGGCTCGTCGAGGAACAGCAGTTCGGGATCGAGCGCCAGCGCGCGGGCCAGCCCGGCGCGCTTTTTCATGCCGCCGGAAAGCTCGGAGGGATATTTCGCCGCCGCTTCCTCGGGCAAGCCTGACAGCATCACCTTGTAGCGGGCGATCTCGTGCCGCAGTTCATCGGAAATCTCCGGATAGAATTCGCGCAGCGGCACTTCGACGTTTTCCGCCACGGTCAGCGTGGAGAACAGCGCGCCGCCCTGGAACAGCACGCCCCAGCGGCTGCGGATGTCGATATCGTCATCGTCGTCGGCATCGGTGATCGACTGGCCGAGCACCTCGATCGAGCCGGCCTCGGGCGTCTGCAATCCGATGATCGATCGCATCAGCACCGACTTGCCGGTGCCCGATCCGCCAACCACACCGATGATCTCGCCCCGCCGCACGGTGAGGTCCAGCCCGTCATGGATCACATGATCGCCGAACACGTTGCGCAGCCCTTCGACCACGATGGGAAAGTCCGAAGCGCGCGACTGGCTCATCAGCCCCAGCCCAGTTCGGTGAAGAACACCGCGAAGAAAGCATCGAGCACGATCACCGCGAAGATCGCCTGGACCACGGCCTGGGTGGTGCGCAGGCCCACTTCCTCTGCATTCCCCTGCACCAGCATGCCCTGATAGCAGCCGGCGATGGCAACGATGAAACCGAACACCGGCCCCTTGACCAGCCCGACCCAGAGATCGTGGATCGGCACCACTTCCTGGATGCGCGACAGGAAGGTGAGGAAGGGGATGCCCAGCGTGAAGGCCGAAACGAAGGCACCGCCGCAGATCGCCATCAGCGCGGCATAGAAGCCCAGCAGCGGCATCATCAGGAAGGCGGCGACCACGCGCGGCACGACCAGCGCTTCCATCGGCGAGACGCCGATGGTGCGCATGGCATCGACTTCCTCGGTCAGCTTCATCGTGCCGATCTGCGCGGCAAAGGCGCTGCCCGAACGGCCGGCAACCATGATCGCGGTCATCAGCACGCCCAGTTCGCGCATGGCGATGCGGCCCGTCAGGTTGACGGTCAGCATTTCCGCGCCGAACTGCTGGAGCTGCACCGCGCCCTGCTGGGCGATGACGATGCCGACCAGAAAGCTCATCAGCCCGATGATGCCCAGCGAGTTGACCCCCACGAGTTCGATCTGGTGGACCAGTGCCTTGCCGCGAAAGCGCGACGGGTGGCGGATCAGGTCCCCGAACGAAATCAGCATCGCGCCGAGAAAGCCGAGCAGGCCGATCAACCCGGCGCGCGAATTGTACATCGCCTCGCCCACCCGCGCCGGGACCCGTTCCAGCACCGGCACCTGGGGCGGGGCGATCAGGGCAGTGCCGGAAGAGGCGCTGACCGATTCGATCAGCCGGTGCGCTTCCTCGCTCTGTCCGGTCACCGCCGCGCCGGAATCGCGGATGATCCGCCAGGCGATCCATGCGCCGACCGTGTCGATGGCGGAAACCTGCGACAGGTCCAGCCGCTGCACCGGCCCGTCGATGGCCCGCAGCGCCGCGTCCACCGTCCCCACCGTGGAAACCAGATACGCGCCCCTGAGCGAGAGAATGCTCGTCCCGGCGGCGTCCTGTTCCAGCGTAAAATCGGCAAGCGGGCGCATCGGGCGGGTCATGCGGGAAAATGGCGGTGACGGCAAGGGCGGCGGCGAGTGGCAGCCTGCTTCCGCCATCCCCGCCTTAAGCCATAGTCATACGCGCAACCTTGCGCCAAACGCCCCCGGCTGGCATGGCCCCGCGCCATGACTGGTGCCCATAACGACAAGACGCTCGACAAGACTTTCGATCCCGCCGCGATCGAGGCGAAGTGGTATGCCCACTGGGAAAGCAATGGCCTGTTCCGTCCGCACCGTCCGGACGCGCAGCCCTTCACCATCGTCAATCCGCCGCCCAATGTCACCGGCAGCCTGCACATCGGCCACGCGCTCGACAATACGCTGCAGGACGTGGTGATCCGTTACGAGCGGCTGCGCGGCAAGGATGCGCTGTGGGTGGTCGGCACCGACCATGCCGGCATCGCCACGCAGATGGTGGTCGAACGCCAGCTTGAGGCCAGCCAGGACAAGCGCACCAATTACACGCGCGAGGCGTTCATCGACAAGGTGTGGGAATGGAAGGCCGAAAGCGGCGGCACCATCACCCGCCAGCTCCGCCGCCTCGGGTGCTCGATGGACTGGAGCCGCGAGCAGTTCACCATGGACCCGCATTTCACCAAGGCGGTAGTGAAGGTCTTTGTCGATCTCTACAATCAGGGCCTGATCTACCGCGACAAGCGGCTGGTGAACTGGGACCCGAAGCTCAAGACCGCGATCAGCGACCTTGAGGTGGAAACCCGCGAGACCAAGGGCGGCTTCTGGCATTTCAAGTACCCGCTGGCCGACGGCGCGCGCCGCGATGACGGGCTGGATTATATCGAGGTTGCCACCACCCGCCCCGAAACCATGCTGGCCGACATGGCCGTGGCAGTGAATGCCGATGATCCGCGCTACACGTCCGTGATCGGCAAGGACATCGTCCAGCCGCTCACTGGCCGCCGGTTCAAGGTGGTGGCCGACGAACATGCCGACCCGGAACTGGGCAGCGGCGCGGTGAAGATCACGCCGGGCCACGATTTCAACGACTTCGAAGTAGGCAAGCGCGCCGGGATCAGGCCGGGTGACATGCTCAACATGTTCGATGCCGAAGCCAAGGTGGTGCAGACGGCGGACGGGCTGGTGCCCGAAAAGTACCTCGGCCGCGACCGCTTCGTGGTGCGCGACATGGTGGTTGCCGACATGAAGGCCGCAGGCTGCCTCATACCGCACGTCACCAAAGACAAGGACGGCGAGGAGGTTGCGGCAGACTTCGAACCCCGCACCATCCAGACCCCCTACGGCGACCGCGGCGGCGTGGTGATCGAACCCTGGCTGACCGACCAGTGGTATGTGAACGCCGAAGAACTGGCCAAGGCCCCGCTCGAAGCCGTGCGTTCGGGCGCCATCGAGATCGTGCCCAAGACGTGGGAGAAGACCTTCTTCAACTGGATGGAGAATATCCAGCCGTGGTGTGTCAGCCGCCAGTTGTGGTGGGGGCATCGGATTCCGGCTTGGTATGGGCCGGAGAAGGGCGACTTCGGAGAAATTGGATTGGGATGGGAAACCGATCCCAAAGGCAAATCGGTCATCCGCAACAGAAAGGTGTTTGTGGCCGAAACTCCCGAAGAAATGCTTGAACAAGCCAAGCGGTACTATGGGCAGAGGGAGCTAGCGATCGTCGGAAACGACGTCGGTGAAGCGTTTGACGCATACATGAAGCGCGGTGAAATACCGATCTTCCGCGACCCCGACGTCCTCGACACCTGGTTCTCCTCCGCCCTCTGGCCCTTCGCCACGCTGGGCTGGCCGGACGCGACTCTCCCCTCCCCTTCAGGGGAGGGGCCGGGGGTGGGGCATGTCGTCCCACGCAGCGCTGCGAACGGTGACAACCCCCACCCCAACCCCTCCCCTGAAGGGGAGGGGCTTGCTCCCTCGCTCCTCGCCCGGCACTATCCCAACGACCTGCTGATCTCCGGGTTCGACATCCTGTTCTTCTGGGATGCCCGCATGGCGATGCAGGGCATCCACTTCATGAAGGACGTGCCGTGGAAGCGGCTCTACCTGCACGGGCTGGTGCGCGCGGCGGACGGCCAGAAGATGTCCAAGTCCAAGGGCAACGTGGTCGATCCGCTGGGCCTGATCGACCAGTACGGCGCGGATGCGCTGCGCTTCTTCATGGCCGCCATGGAAAGCCAGGGCCGCGACGTGAAGATGGACGAGAAGCGGGTTGAGGGTTACCGCAACTTCGCCACCAAGTTGTGGAACGCCGCGCGGTTCTGCCAGTCGAACGGAATTGCTGCATCAGGCAGCCTTGCCGCGCCTGCAGCAAAGTCTGCGGTAAACCGCTGGATTATCGGCGAAGTTGTCGAAACTGTCGCCGCGCTCGATCATGCCATGGCCGACCTGCGCTTCGATGCGGCGGCCAATGCGATCTACCACTTCGTCTGGGACCAGTTCTGCGATTGGTACATCGAACTGATCAAGGGATCGTTCGACGATGAAACCCGCGCCGTCGCCGGCTGGGTGCTCGACCAGATCCTTGTCATGCTGCACCCGTTCATGCCCTTCGTGACCGAGGAACTGTGGGGCGCGCTGGGCGAACGGACGGACTATCCGCTGATTACGGCGAAGTGGCCCGAGCCGGGGGTTGCGGTGGATGCCGAAGCGAAGCGCGAGGTGGAGTGGCTGATCGCCTTGGTCGGCAACCTGCGTACCGCCAAGAACGAACTGGGCATAGCGCCGGGCGCGAAACTGGACGCATTCCTGCCCGAACCCAGCGCCACCACGCGGGGTATTGTCGAACGAAATCCGGCTGCCATCGAACGTCTCGCCAGGCTGAACGGCATCCGCTTCGAAGCGGCTCCTGCGGGCGCGGCGATGCAGGTGGGTGCGGGTGATGCCAATGTGATCATCCCGCTCGAAGGCGTGATCGACATCGCCGCCGAAAAGGCCCGCCTCGCCAAGGCGCTCGAAGCCTCCACCAATGAAGCGAAGTCGCTTGAAGGTCGGCTCAACAACCCGGCCTTTGTCGAAAAGGCCAAGCCCGAGGCAGTCGAGAAGGCGCGGGCCGATCATGCCATGCATGCCGCCGAGGCCGAGCGGCTGGCGGCGGCGCTGGCGCGGTTGGGGTGATGGCGGCGCGTGGGCTTCGACAAGCTCAGCCTGAGCGGACGTGGGGATATCACCAGACCCCGCTCAGCCTGAGCCTGTCGAAGGCCGCGCGCTGACGCCCGCCGAATGCCCCTCACCCTCGCCACCACCACGCCCGGGGAACCGGAGATCTTCGCCTCGCTGCAGGGCGAAGGGCTGTCCGCCGGGCGGCCTTCGGTCTTCGTTCGGCTCAGCCGATGCAATCTCGCCTGCCACTGGTGCGATACGGCCTATACCTGGCGCTTCACCGGCGACAATCGCCCGCACGACGATGGCCTGGCCTTTGATCGCGCCGCCAATCAGCTGACCCTGAGCGAGGACGACGTTGCCGCGCGGATCATCGCGCTGGGGGGCACGCGGCTGGTGGTTACCGGCGGCGAGCCGCTGCTGCAGGGCGCGGCGCTGGCGCGGCTGGTGGCACTGCTGCCGGGCTGGCACGTGGAGGTGGAGACCAATGGTACGGTAGCCCCCGCCACGGCGCTCGACCCGCTGGTCCAGCAATACAACGTCAGCCCCAAGCTGGCGCACAGCGGCAATCCGGCGGAGCTGGCGCTCATCCCCGAGCGGCTGGCCGGCTGGGCCGCTGATCCCCGCGCACAGTTCAAATTCGTCATCGCCGGGCCGGAGGACCTGGCCGAAGTGCTCGCCCTGCGCGATGCCCATGCCATCCCGCCGGCACGCATCTGGCTGATGCCCGAAGGGCGTGACAGCGCGGTAATCCGCGAGCGGCTGGCCTGGCTGGGCGATATTTGTTCAAAAAACGAATTCAATCTCACCGACCGCTTGCATATCCATCTCTGGGGCGACACCAGAGGGACGTGACCTTGCCTGCGCTTCCCCTTCCTTCGACATTCCCGCGAAGACGGAAATCCCTGTCCCGCCCGTGCCGCCTTATGCACGGTCAGGCGATGGCTTCCCGCCTGCGCAGGAATGACGCAAGCCATGCCAGGTCCCGGCGATGACGGAGCCGGGTTCGCAGGCCCCGGCGATGCGCGGAGACCTGACGCAGGGGCCGATCTTCAAGACGCTGTTGCTGTTCTCGATCCCGATGCTGGTGGGCAATGTCATCCAGACGCTCAACGGATCGATCAACGCGATCTGGGTCGGGAGGCTGCTGGGCGAAAGCGCGCTGGCGGCGACCACCAATGCCAACGGCATCATGTTCCTGCTGTTCGCCGGCGTGTTCGGGCTGGGCAATGCCACCACCGTGCGGGTCGGCCAGCACTTTGGCGCGCGCGACGTGGGCTCGGCCCGGCGGACCTTCGGCAGCGGGCTGGGGTTCACCTTTGCCGCAGCTGCGGTGATCGGCCTGCTCGGCACATTGGCCGCGCCGGGCCTGCTGCGACTGCTGGCGACGCCCGCCGGCAGCCAGGCCCAGGCGCTGGCCTACCTGCGCATCACCTTCGCCACCATGCCCTTCGGCGCGGTGGCGATGATGCTGGGCATGGGCATGCGCGGCGTGGGCGAAGCGCGCGCACCGCTGCACGCCACGGTGCTGACAGTGGTGCTCGACGTCGTGTTCAACCCGCTGCTGATCAAGGGTTTCGGCCCGATCCCGGCAATGGGCATCGCCGGCTCTGCGCTGTCATCGGGCCTTGCCAACCTGGCCGGCATCGGCCTGCTGGTATGGTCGCTTTACCGGCGCGACATTGCCCTGCGGCTGCGCGGGCGGGCCGAGCTGGGCTTCCTCATCCCCCGGCGCGAGGAACTGGCCTACATCCTCTCCAAAGGCGTGCCGATGAGCGCGCAGATGCTGCTGGTATCCTCGGCGCAGATGGTGATGATCGGGCTGGTCAACCGCGAAGGCGTGGACAGCACCGCCGCCTATGGCGCTTCGATGCAGTTGTGGAACTATCTGCAAATGCCCGCCTTCGCCATTTCCATGGCGGTAAGCGCGATGGTGGCGCAGAACATCGGCGCGGGCAATCACACCCGGGTCAGCCAGGTGACCCGCGCGGGGATGATGGGCAACGTGGCGATGACCGGGGTGCTGGCGGCCTTGCTGCTGCTGTTCGCCCAGCCGCTGCTGGCACTGTTCCTGGGTGGCGGCAGCCCCGCCGTGCCGATCGCGCTGCACATGCAGTACCTCATCACCTGGAGCTTCGTGGTGATGGGTGCCTCGATGATCGTCGGCGGCACGATGCGCGCCTATGGCGTGGTGGTGTTGCCGCTGATCATCCAGGTGATCGCGCTCTATCCGGTGCGGCTGGGGTTCTACTTCCTCGCCTACCCGCACATGGGCAGCAACGCGCTGTGGTGGAGCTTCCCGGTGGCGTCCGTCGTCTCCGCCGCGCTCACCGCGCTGCTCTATACCCGCGGCGGCTGGAAGGCGAAACGGACTGCGGCCTACCCGGCGGCGTAGGCGTTGCGGGCAATGCCGCAAGGCCTACCGCAATACGCCCAATCCGATAATATCCGTTCGTGTCGAGCGCAGTCGAGACACGTTTGCGCCGTGCCAGCGTGTCTCGACTTCGCTCGACACGAACGGGCTTTGTTGTGTGATGCTGCAAGGAACGATGGGCGGCTTCGCGCGAACTCCTGCAGGATCAGCGCCCCTGCGAGCGCCAGCGCTGCACGGTGCGCATCACCGCTTCTTCCTCGCCGCCACCGGTGCGCCACAGTTCGCTGAACGAAGGGTCGGCAGAGGCCGGGCGCTTGTTTTCCTCAAGCGTGTCGAATGCCACGCGGATCGGGATCGCCACGCCTTCGCCGCAGATGATGCATTCGCGGTTGCGCAGCGCGGGGATGGAATCGAGGAAACCGCGCGCGCCTTCGGGCATGGCGGCCTTGACGAAGGCCTGGTCGCGATCATTGTTGAGGCGCATCGAGATGATCGTGCCGCACTGTGACAGCACACCTTCGGCCAGGTCAGACGGGCGCTGCGTAATCAGGCCCAGCGAAATGCCGTATTTACGGCCTTCCTTGGCGATACGGCTGAGAATGCGACCGACCGACGAGCCATCGGCGTTCTTCTCGTTCGGCACATAGCGGTGCGCTTCTTCGCAGACCAGCAGGATCGGCCGCATCCGTTCCTCGCGCGACCAGATGGCATAGTCGAACACCAGCCGACTGAGCACCGCAACCACGGTGGAGGTGATGTCGGAAGGCACGCCCGAAACGTCAATGATCGAGATCGGCTTGCCGCGGCTGGGCATGCGGAAAATCTTGCCGATGAATTCGGCCATGGTGTCGCCAACCAGCATGCCCGAGAACATGAACTGATAGCGCGGGTCAGCCTTGATCTCGTCGATCTTGGTCTTCACCCGCATGTAGGGCGCGGTCGATCCTGCCTTGTCCAGCTTGCCCATCTCGTTCTGGATATGGGTGGTCAGGTCGGACAGCAGATAGGGGATCGGCGAATCCACCGTGATCTTGCCCATCTGTTCGGCAAGGCGGTTCTTGCCCCGCGCCGCCAGCAGGCACTTGGCGAGAATATCGGCATCGGCCTGTCGCTCGTTACCGCTGGAGGTCAGGAACACTTCGCAGTGCTCCTCGAAATTCATCAGCCAGTAGGGCATCTGCAGGTTGGAAACGTCCAGCACCAGCCCGGTCTGCTTGAACGCCGCGCAGTATTCACCGTGCGGGTCGATCATCAGGATATGGCCTTCGGGCGCCGCTTCGCAGATCTTGTGCAGCAGCAGCGCGGCGCTCGTCGATTTGCCGGTACCGGTCGAACCCAGCAGGGCAAAGTGCTTGCCGAGCAAGGCATCGACATAGAGCCCCGCGCGAATGTCGCTGGTGGGGAACACGGTGCCGATCTGGATGCTGGAGCGCCCGTCGCTCGCATAGATCTGGCGCAGGTCGGCGCTGGTCGCCGGATAGACCAGCGAACCGGGAATGGGATAGCAGGTGACGCCGCGGCGGAATGAATGGATCTTGCCGGTCAGGCGCTCTTCCTCGCCCTCACCAAGAAAGTCGATGTAGGCGCGGATGCCGCCGGGGGTCTTGGAATCCTGCTTCTGGGTGCGGACGCTGGCGAGCAGCCAGGTCTTGCCGACACGGATCTTGATCTGGCTGCCGACCTGCCCGGCGAGTGACACCGAGGGATCGTCATCCAGCGAGCATTCCTGCAGGCGCTGCAGATCGATGGCGATCTGGCTGCCCGAACCGGCGATTTCCAGAACGATGCCGATCGGCTCACGCGCGTTGTCTATCCCTTGAAGCTGTCCGGGCCCATTCGCGAGGTCCGCCTGCGTGGCCGGCTGTGCATCGCCGAAGCCGCTGTTGCTCATGTCGGACATCTTTCCGTGGAGACCCCTGTCGCCGCGCAGAAGAATTGCGCATGGCACGCATAGGCTTGAACGGTTAACAACGACCTAAGTGTGCGCCCCGCAGGCTAGACCAACGCGAACAGACGCCCTGCGATCCAGCCCATCACCACCGAAAAGGCCACCGCCAGCAAGCCATAGAAAAAGCCGTAATTTTGCGAGAAATCGGCGATCATCCGCTCAAATCCCAGCTTGCGCACTTCCACCCGGGTGGTGGCCGACGCGACGACACGGCCGTGGGTTATGGCGAAGGTTTCGGCGGTGTAGGTGCCGGTCTGGACATTCGACGGCAAGGCGATGCGGGCCTGGTAGAGCACCTGTTCGCTCACCGTCACGCCGTTGTCCGCCTGCTGGTACAGCCCCTGGCGGGACATCAGGTCAACCAGCCCGGCGGCGAAGCGCGCCTGTTCTTTCGGGCGGATCGGCCCGATCGGCGATAGCTGCAGCGAGGGCAGGCCCAGTTCGTAGATCGCCGCCGTCTTGTCATCGACGATCTTGCCGATCGGGCGAGATGCGGCGACGGCGAAGAACGAGGGAGCCGAGCGGAATTCGCTGGAGGCGGCGTTGATCCACATCCCCGCCACCTTCTGCTTTTCGCGCAGGATGATCGACTGGGTCGGTCCCTTGAGCACGACGACGATATCATAGTCCTGCCCGGCCCGGGTGCCCTCGGGCGTCAGGATCGCCCCGAACAGCAGCAGTTGCGCTCCCGTAAACCCTTGCCGCACCTGCACTTCGTGCTGCGAGATTTCGGGCACCAGCAGCGGATCGCGCGCGCCGGCGAGCAGGAACAGGGCGATCAAGGCAAACAGCCGCTTCACAGCGGGGCTATCGTGTAGATCTCGTCCGGCCGCCAGCCAAGGCCGATGGCCATGCGCAGCGCCACCAGCAGGACGATGACCGCCAGCACCAGCCGCAGCCGCACCGGGCTGGCCTTCTGGGCAAACTGCGCGCCGATCTGCGCGCCCGAAACCGAACCGAACAGCAGCAGCGAAGCCAGCACGATGTCCACCGCGTGCGTGGTCAGCGCGTGCATCATGGTGGTGATCATGGTGACGAACAGTATCTGGAACAGCGAGGTGCCGACCACCACGTTGGCGCTCATGCCCAGGATATAGAGCATCGCCGGCACCATCACGAAGCCGCCGCCGATACCCATCAGCATGGTCAGGATGCCGGTGAAAATGCCCAGCAGCAGCGGCGCGAGCGGCGAGATGTAGAGGCCCGAGCGATAGAACCGCCAGCGCATCGGCAGATTGGCCACCATCGGGTGATGGCGGCGTTTGCGCGCGGGCAGCGGAACGCCCGTGCGTGCGGCGCGCAGGGTATCGATGCTTTCCTTCGCCATCAGCCCGCCAATCGAGCCGAGCAGCACGACATAGAGGATGTTGATCGCCGTATCGATCTGACCGATCCGGTCGAGCAGCCGGAACAGCAGCGCGCCCAGCCCGGTGCCGATTGCCCCGCCCGCCACCAGCACCGCGCCCATGTGGTAGTCCACCCCGCCGCGGCGGCTATGGGCGAAAACGCCCGAAACGCTGGCACCTGTGACCTGGCTCGCCGCCGAGGCTGCCGCGACCGTGGGCGGCACGCCATAGAAGATCAGCAGCGGCGTGGTGAGGAACCCGCCACCGACACCGAACATGCCCGAAAGCAGCCCCGTCAGCGCGCCAAGCGCGACGATGACAAGGCCGTTGACCGAGAGGTTGGCAATGGGAAGGTAGACGTCCATCGGTACCTCGGACGACTAGCCCAGACCGACGGCAAGCGGAAGGTTTTCCGTCAGAATCCTGCGGATACCGTCAACGCCGGTCCCGAGGCGGGCGCGGCCTTGCCGGCAAGCCGGAAGCGCCAGTCCAGCGCGACGCGGGCAGCGGCAGGGCCTTCGCTCATGCCCAGGGTGGCTTGCGGGCCGACATCGAGGCGCGACGCGCCTTGCTGCGCCCCGCCCCACATACCACCGCCGGCGCGCAGTTCGGCAGCGCCGATTCTGGCGACGACCCGGTCGGCCCTGATCTGGCCATCGACGAAAGCGATCGCGGCCGCGCCGCCGACATAGCCCGCCTGAACATAGGCTTCGCCGCGCAGTCCGCCGGGTAGCTGCACCGGCGGCAGTTCGGTTACCGCCAGCACGGCCGGGCGGGCGCGGGTGACGCGCGATGACAGGCGGCTGGCGCGCAGTTCCGCCATCACCGCCACCGGCAGCGCGGCAATCGGGCGAACGGCAAGTCCGGCAGCGACTTCGCGCTCCCCTGAACCGTTGAGCGCGGCGCTGGCGCGCATATAGGCCGCAGGGCGATGCGCCGATGCGGGATCGAGCCGATAACGCACCACCGCGCCGATCTGGCTTGCGCCATAGGTAGCAAGGGCTGGCCCGCCAGCAGGCAAGGTGCCGCCACGCCGCAGCATCAGCCAGCCATCCGCCGACCAGCGCCGGGCCGTCACCGGCCGCGCGGCAAGTCCTGGCGCTGCTGCCACTGCGGGCGGTGCGAGAGCGGCAGGCACGGCGACCAGTGCAGGCGCAGGCGCAGGCCCTGCCGCAGCATCCTGCGCGGCGGACGCAGCATTGGCGCGCAGGATCACTTCGGGCAGCGGCAGGTCGGCGACCGCAGCCAGGAACAGCATCTGGTGCCCGGCCATGACGCGCGGCGACATTGGCTTCACCGGGGTGGAGGCTGGAGCGGGAGTGGGGGCGACCGGCGGATCGGCGACCGCCACATCCGGTCCGCGTGCCAGAATCAGGCGCGTCCGCCCCGGCCCGTCTTCGGGTAGCAGCAAGTCACCCGCGCCGGCACCGTCAGCGGGTTCGGCAGTGGCCATGACGGGCACCGCATCGGACTGGGGCGCGACGGGCTTTGGTCGGGACAGCCCCACCGATTCAAGCACCCGGGCAATCAGGCCCGGCTTGTCCACGCCCGCATTGCCGTCAGCCTGCCCGCCCAGATCGGCGAACCGCGTGCGCGGCAGCGGGGTGGCGAGGGGAATATAGGTCCGCTCTCCATCACGGTAAGCCCAGCGCTCGTTCACCGCGCGCTCGGGCAGGTCGAACGGTGCCTGCCAGATCGCCGCACGTACCGCCACCCAGCTCATCAGGATCGCGGCGAGAACGATCAGCGGCTGGCCGCGACGGGGCTGGCGGGCACGCGTGGTCATCGCGCGGAGCGCGCCATTGCCAGCTGTGCGGGATGCAGGTCGTGCATGGTCTTGTCCCAGATGATCGCTTCACCTCTTAGACTGCGAAAATAGGCAAGAAAAGCGCGTCGTCCAGCCATGATCGCGACAATGTTCCCAATCGGGATGCGCAGCACCGCGCGCAACCCGTCGATCACGCCATATTCGCGCGTGGTGAAGGCAAATCGCCACGCCGCGCGCCACAGCAGTCCGGCGAAGCTGACCGCCAGCGCGACGTGAAACAGCGGCGTTACCGGCAAGGGCACAAACCAGCCAGCCCACTGCGCCAAGGCCAACACGCCTTCGACGAGTACCAAGGCATAGGCGGCGGCCAGCACCAGCGCGGTCAGCGGCCCGCGCCGGTCGCGCAGCGCTATCCACAGGTCGACCCACCGGCCCGACCAGCCCAATCGCTCCCATTCCTGGAAAGCGATGCCGTGGACCCAGCGCGTCTTCTGCCGCACCGCGTCGGTCAGCCGCCCGGGAAAGTAACTGCGTGTCGCCACCAGCGCGCCCTGGGCGTCGCGCAGCCGCAGGAAGCGCCCCTGCCCACCGTGCCGCGTCACCAGCAGGCCAAGTTCATAGTCTTCGGTCAGGCATTCGGCGGCAAAGGGCCCCGCCTCCCCCTCGGCAACACGCAGGCGGGCGAGGTTCGCGAGCATGTCGCGGGCAAAGCCGCAGCCCACGCCCGCCGCCGGGATCGCCGCGCCCATGGCGCCGCGCACCACCATGGTCTTGGCATGCGCCTCGGTGAATTCGTCGGCATAGTGCCCGGCGATCCAGCGCGAACCGGGCTGCGGTTCGGGTCGCACCGGCAATTGCACGAAACTGTGCCGGTCCATCGCCCGGTCAATCGCCACCAGCGCGGCAGGGTGGACCATATCCTCGGCATCGTGCAGCACAACTGCTCGGAAGCCGTGGCCCAGCCGCGCCTCATCGGTCTGCAGCGCGTGGTACAACCGGTTGAGGCAATCGGCCTTGGTCGTGGGCCCGGCGCGGTCATGGATCACCAGCCGCACTCGCGGATCGGAGCCGGTCCCTGTCATCGCCGCAGTTATCGTCTGCGCATCATTGGCATAGCAGCCGACGTAGATCCGCACCTGCCGCTGTGGCCAGGCGGAGAGCATGTGCGCCACCGTCGCGCCAATCACCCCGGCTTCCTGCCAGGCGGGAATGAAAATCGCGATCATTCCGGCCAGCGGTGTCTGCTGCGGATTGTCCGGCGCGGCCCGTGCTCCGCCGCGCCCGCCAAGGCGCAGCCACAGCCAGGCAATATCGATCGCCATTTCATCAATCATGCCCAAGATGAACCAGAACAGCGCAAAGATCAGCAGCTCGTGCTCGACGAGCTGCAACCAATAGAATGCATTCCATTCGCCCAATGCGAAGTCCAAGCCCCAGACCCCAATTTGCCCACTTGTTGGATAACTGTGGACAAGTTTCGGCACCTTGTCATGCGCAGATGGTTGCACAATGGATGGAGTTTGCCGAACGTACCGCAATGACACGGCGCGATCTCCATCTGGCAAACCGGCTGGCCTCAGCCCTGCGCCGCCTGCTGCACGGAGACGCCGGCGCGGGGCTGGTGCTGATCGGCGCGGCGCTGGCGGCGATGTTCGCGGCCAATTCGCAACTGGCGCAAGGCTATCACCACTTGTTCCACGATGCGCTGGGCTGGAGCCCGGTGGCCAAACTTTCGTCGCTCCACCTGTGGGTGAACGACGCGCTGATGGCCGTGTTCTTCTTCGTCGTCGGACTGGAGATCAAGCGCGAGGTGCTGGAAGGCGAGCTTTCCACCCCCGCTCGCCGCCGACTGCCGGTGATCGCCGCCGCCGCCGGCATGGTGCTGCCGGCACTGGTCTACATGGCCGTGGCAGGCGGCCATGCACGCTTACGCGGCGGCTGGGCGATCCCGGCGGCGACTGACATCGCCTTCGCGCTCGGCGTGCTGGGCCTGCTGGGCAACCGCGCGCCGCCGTCGCTCCGGCTGTTCCTGCTGACCGTGGCGATTGCCGACGATCTGGGGGCGGTGGCGATCATCGCGCTGTTCTATACCAGCGGGGTCAAGCTGGGCTGGCTGGCGCTGGCCGGGCTGGTGCTGGCCGGGCTGGTGATGCTCAACCGGCGGGGCGTGTGGCGCGGCTGGCCCTATGCCGTGGGCGCGGTGGCCCTGTGGTACGCGGTGCTGCATTCGGGCGTTCATGCCACCGTCGCCGGGGTGCTCGCCGCCTTCACCGTGCCGCTGAAGCTGGACCGGCAGCGCGATTCGCTGCTGCTGCGCATGGAACACGCGCTGGCACCGTGGAACGCCTATGCCATCGTCCCGCTGTTCGGCTTCGCCAATGCCGGGGTAACCCTGACCGGGATGAGCGCCGGCATGATCGCCGGGCCGCTGCCGCTGGCGGTGGCGCTCGGGCTGTTTCTTGGTAAACAGGCGGGCATCCTGGGTGCCATTGCCGCTGCCGACCGGTTGGGTATCGCCCACCGGCCTGCCGGAGCAAGCTGGGCACAGCTGTGGGGCATGGCCCTGCTCTGCGGCATCGGCTTCACCATGAGCCTGTTCATCGGCGCGCTGGCCTTCCCGCACGACCCGCTGCTGGTTGACGAAGCTAAGATCGGCGTGCTTGCCGGCTCGCTCGCTGCGGCGCTGCTGGGTTATGCGGTGCTGTTCAGGGCGGGGAAACCCCCAGTCTGACTACCATTCCCCGACGTTGGGCATCGATAGCCACGGCTCGCACGGCTCCAGCCGGCCGTCTTGCAGCAGTTCCACCGAAATGCCGTCGGGCGTGCGGACGAAAGCCATGTGGCCGTCGCGCGGGGGGCGATTGATGGTGACGCCCGCGTCGATCAGGCGCTGGCAGGTCTCGTAGATATTCTCCACCTGATAGGCGAGATGGCCGAAATTGCGCCCACCGGTGTAAGCCTCGCCCGCACCGCCTTCGGGCGGCCAGTTATGCGTCAGCTCCACCTCGGCCACCCCCTCGCCGCCCGGCGCGGCAAGGAAGATCAGGGTGAAACGGCCCTGCTCGCTGGAAAAACGCCGCGTCTCCCTGACGCCGATCAGCTCGAAGAAGGCAATCGTCGCTTCGGGATCGGTGACGCGGATCATGGTGTGGAGGTATTTGGTCACTTGCGGTCCTTTGCCGGTCAGAAGACGAATTTCAGCGTAGCCACCACGGTGTCGTTCGAATAGCCATCGATCGCACGGCCCGCCACCGCGTGGTATCCGAGAGCGGCGGAAAGGTTGCGGTTCAGTGCATAGCTGGCCGTGAGATTGGCATCGAACCCGCCATCGTAGGCCGCCGTCTGCCGGGTGAGGAAGCGCGGCGACAGCGCGCCCTTGGTCCAGCCAAGATGCGCGGCGAGCGAAACCGGGGTGTTCGGCACCCCGCCCGACAGTTCGCCGTAAAGGTAGAGACTGTCATCGCGCTTGCCGTCGGCGTTGCCATCAAGCGAGGCCTGTTTCCACGCATAGGCCGCGCCCAGTTTGCCCTGCACCGGGCCAAGCGTGGCAGAGAGCGAGGCATAGGGTTCGGCGAAATTCGCCTTGCCGGCGTGGCCGTCCGGATAGGCATAATAGGTCAGCCCGACATCGGCGGTGACCAGACTGGAGACCGGTCCGGACCAGCCGGCGATCAGGTCCACCTCGGCATGGCCATAGGTATCCTTCGGCGCTGCGCCGAGCACGTCGAACTTTGTCGAGCTGGCCCATACCCCGGCATAGAAGCCGCTGGCGTGGGTTACCGTCACTCCCCCCTGCACCGCCGGATCGCCCGAACTCTGCGACAGACCACGAAAGCGGTAATCGCTGACCACGGCGGCGCTGCCGGTGATCGCCAGCGCTGGCGGCGGATCGGTCTCGTCAGCCAGCGCGGGGGGCGCGGTGATGCCGAGCATGGCGGCGAGCAGGAGCGTGGCGGTGCGGTTCATCGCGGTGCAGTTGCACGGGGCAGGCCTGCGCCGCAAGAGGACAGGCGGCAGGACGCACTGCCGACCCGGCTGGCTGCTTGTGCCCGCCGCCCACCCGGCCTATAGGCGCGCCAAGGACAATCCCGCCATGATCGCTACGCTTCGCAACCTGTTCCGGGCCAAGTCCCCGCGCATGCTGGCTTCCGTGCCTGATGGCCAGCGGGTCTATGCCATCGGCGACATCCACGGCCGGCTGGACCTGCTGCGCGGTGCCATCAGCGCCATCGAGGCGGACGACGCATCACGCGGGGCGGCGGATACCACCGTCATCCTGCTGGGAGACCTGATTGATCGCGGCCCGGACAGCGCCGGGGTGATCGCCGAAGCGCGCGCCTGGGCCAGCCGCCGCAAGGTGCGGATGATCGCCGGCAATCACGAGGAAATGTTCCTCGATTCCTTCGAAAAGAAGGACGTGATGCGTCATTTCCTGCGCTATGGCGGGCGCGAGACGCTGCTGAGCTATCTGATCGATCCCGCCGCCTACAACGCCGCGACAATCGAGGAGACGCAGGCGCTTGCCAAGGCTGCCGTGCCGCAGGCCGACATCGACCTGATGCACGCCATGGAAGACCGGATTGCCATCGGAGACTACCTGTTCGTCCACGCCGGGATCGAACCCGGTGTTCCCGCTGACCGGCAGAAGACGTCCGACCTCAGGTGGATTCGCCAGCGCTTCATCGAATCGAAGGAGGATCACGGCGCGATCGTGGTCCATGGCCACACCATCTTCGAAACGACGGACGTGCGGCCCAACCGCATCGGTATCGATACCGGTGCCTATGAATCGAACCTGCTCACCGCGCTGGGGCTGGAAGGCACATCGCGCTGGCTGATCGAAACGCGCGGCGCGGACAGTGCGGTTTCAAGCACGACCCGCAACCTGGGCTGAAACGCCGCCGGACGAAGAGCGTCAGCCGCACGCGGGCGCGTAACCCCTGACCACGAAGGCAAGTGATCACCGACAAGGGCTGGCGATCCGAAAAACGGCTAAACTCGATTCCCGCTTCCCCGATTAGCATTCCCGATGTGCGCAGGCGTGTGTCTGCAATTGCCACATCTGATGGGAGTGGGCGATGGTCGCTATCGTTACTGGCAACGGGCTTGGTCTTGAACGGTCGTCAGCGAACGTGCTGGGTGCGCGCGGGCAGTTGGGTTCTGCGTTCTTTGGCCGGGGCAACGAATCGGTCACGGTCAATGCCGCCAACGGCAACCTCGTCGTATCGAACAGTGACGAAGTGCTGATCGGGCGCGGCCCGGATTCCATCATCAACCGCACCTACAACAGCGAAGGCAATTTTACCGACGACAATGGTGACAACTGGGCATCCATCGGCTCACGCGTCGTCGATCTGGTTGGCGGGCTGAATGCGGCAGGCAGCTACCTTGACCGGCTGGACTGGGATGGCGGACGGACCCGCTACACCTATGACGCGTCGGTGGCGCGCTATGTGTCGAAACAGGGCACCGGCGCTTACGATGCGATCTATTACACGGGGACCTACTGGACCTGGAAAGACGGCGTTTCCGGCCTGGTTGAAAACTACAGCGAAGCTTACGGCAACCGCGTCGTGTCGCGTACTGACCGCGACGGTAATTCGGTTACCTACAGCTATGCCAGCGCCGCCGGCAACCTGACCCGAATTCAGACGGCGGACGGCAATTATACCGACCTGACCTGGTCCGGAAACAACCTGACCAGCCTGGTGACGACCTATACCGACGTGCCGAACGGCACCGTCAAGACGCTCACCCGCACGCGCTATGCCTATGATGGTTACAACCGGCTGAGCAGCGTTACGGTCGATCTTTCGCCCGACGACAGTTCGGTAGCGGACGGGCGCGTCTATACGACGAGCTATCAGTATGTCGGCGCGTCAAAGCTGATCCAGACCATCACCCAGACCGATGGCTCGCAGTTGCAGATTGCCTATGACGGCGCGAACCGGGTGTCATCGATTACCCAGGTGGTGGAGAACGGCGTCAGCCGGACCACCAGTTTCGCCTACGGCGCTGGCTATACCAACATCACCGACCCGCAGGGCAACCTCACACAGATGTATTTCGACGGTGCCGGCAATCTGACCACCTTGCGCGAACCGGAAACGGTGGCTGGCGGCAATCCCCGCGTCACCAGCTTCTCCTATGACGGCAACGGCAACATGACGGCGGCCTTCGTCTATGACGGCTGGGCCAACGCATCGGCCGGCAACGCGATGCAGCGGGACTGGTACCGTTACGACGCACGCGGCAATCTCTTTGACCATTACCGCCAGCAGGATGGCGGCTATCTGGTCACGCGCTCTTACTACAATGACCAGAATCAGGTTCTTACCGAATCGACCTACACGGCGCTGGACCTGGACGGCCATGGCGGCGGCGAGCCCGCCGGGGCACTGACCACGCGCTATGTCTATGACAGCGAGCAGCACCTGCGCTTCCGCATCACGCCCGAAGGCCGGGTGAGCGAATACCGTTATGATGCGCCGGGCAATCTGGTCAGCACGATCGACTATGTCGTGCAGAACGTCGATCCCTCTGGCCTAGCGGAATCAGTCAACTGGGTTGAGGGCGATTTCATCAATTGGGTCAACTGGGTCATGTCGGTCGGCGGCATGGCTTCAACCGCCCGGACAGACACCAGCTATGACCAGCGTGGCAACGTCACCATGGTCACCAGCTACAGCCAGGTGGACAGCGCAGGCAACGGCGTGCTCGCGGCAGGCTTTTCGCGCACGATCTATGTCTATGCCCAATTCGGCAAACTGCTGACGAAGCAGTCGGTCGATGGCCTACCCTCCGTTTCCCACACCAACCTGCCCGGGGACTGGGCGACCGGCGGGGTCAACGTCAGCGCGGCCGGCAACGTCCAGAATGGCCAGGTCGCGCAGCAATATACCACGCAGACCGCAGGGGGCTGGTCGGCGCTCTACAACGGATTTGCGGTGAGCGACGGTGATACGATAACATCGTCACTGACGCTCAAGGCCGTCGGCACCTCGACCGCGACGGTTGGCCTCTATGGCTACAGTTCCGGCTGGGGAGACAGCCGCTATGCAATCGCCCGGATCGTCTCGGGCCCCGGCACGATTACCCAGGCAGGTGGCGGTTACTGGAATATTTCCGGCCTTTCGACCACGGCGGAAACGCGCATCGAGGTTGTCCGCACCTATGTGCAGGGCGATACCGGCGGCGGCACCTATGTCTATACAGACGCTGCCGCGGCAGGGCGCGGTTTCATCGCCAGCACCCCCGTCACGGTTCGCAGCCGCGATGTTACCGAAAGCTACGCCTATGACGGGCTTGGCCGGACGATCCGCTTCACCAACGCCAAAGGCGTCGGCACCTGGACGACCTATGCCGATGCACAGAATCGCACCACCGTCACGCTTGCCAGCGGGCTGACGCAGAGCTCGACCTACAACAAGGCAGGCGAACTCACCGCCTTCGTCGAGGCGAAGGGCGGCTTTGCCAGCGACAACGCATTGCCGGCGCAGACATCATGGGCGTCAAGCAACGTAGCCACCAGCGCCGCCGGAATGATCGATGGCGCGCCCGGGGTGAAATATGTCGTCAACCCGGGCTCGACCTGGTCGGCCACCTATACCGGCCTCAACGCGGCGGCGGGCGAGACCTATACCTACAGCGTCTCGCTGCAGGCGGTTGGCGATGGCACCAGTCAGCAACTAGCGCTTTATGGCAACAGCAGCGGCTGGGGTGCAGGCAGCACTTCGACCGCGCGGATCATTTCCGGACCCGGCACCCTGACGCAGTTGGCTGGCGGTCTCTGGCAGGTTTCGGGCCTGTCGACCACGCAGGCGACCCGCGTCGAACTTACCCGCAACTATACCCAGGCCGAAACCGGTGGTGCTTACCTCTTTATCGATCATGCCATGGGCCTGCGGGCCGGTGCCGCACTGATCGCATCGGGGCCATCGCTGGTCAGCAGCCGCTATGACGAAGCCTGGTCGGATGCGACGTTCAACAACGCCCAGTTTGACATCAACAACTGGGGTTACGCCAATCTTGCCAAGGCTCCGACGACCGCGATCGACGGGATGCCCGCAAACCTCTACACCGTGCAGGCCACAGGACAGTGGACGGCGGTCGCATCAGGCATCGATGCCAAGGCGGGGGATACCTACACTACGGCAGTGTCGCTGCAAGGCACCGCCAATACCTCGACCGCGTCGCTGGGCATCTACGGCAATACGACGGGCTGGGGCTATGGCCTGAATGGCACCTCGACCGGAAGGATCGTGTCCGGCCCCGGCGTGATCACGCAGGAAGATGGCGGGCTGTGGAACGTCACCGGGCTGGTTGCCGGGCAGACCACCCGTATCGAAATCACCCGCACCTTTGCCCAGGACGAAAGCGGCGGCGTCTATCTCTATCCTGATCGTCCGGGCGGCTGGATCGCCGGCCATGCCGTTATCGCCGGTGCCACCGCGATAACCCGTACGCCCGGTGATCTGACCAGCTACAAGTACGATTCGCTGGGCAACCTGCGGATCGTGACCGATCCGGCCGGCAAGCGCACCTTCTTTTTCTATGATAACCAGCGCAACAAGATTGGCGAAGTGGCGGCTGACGGGGCGGTTAGCGAGTATCGCTATAACGCCAAGGGGCAGATCACGGCTTCGGTTCAATATGCCACCCGGTTGACGGCAGCGCAGATTTCCAGCCTGTTCGATGGCTTTGCCAACCCGACCGGGGTAACCTTCCCGTCGATCCGCCCGGCTGCGAGCACCGCAGATCGCTGGGCATGGAACGTCTACGATTTTGCCGGCCAGTTGATCGAGACGATCGATGCCGCCGGGGCGACGACCGAATTCGTCTATGACGGGGCAGGCAGGGTCAAGTACACCTGGCGGCGACTGAACCTGTTGTCTTCAGCCCAGCTTGACGGCTTCAAGGTAACACCCCCGGCCACCCGGACCGTGCCGGCAGACTATGCAGGCTATGACCGGATCACCCAGAACTATTTCGACAAGGACGGCAAGCTTGCCGGCAACATGGATGCCGAGGGTTACCTCAGCCGTTATGTCTACGACAGTGCCGGGCGGCAGGTGGAAACCATCCGCTACTGGAACCTGCCAAACCTGGCCAACCGGCTGACCGACAGCTTCGCCACGCTGCTGGCAAGCGCCGGAACCAACGCCAAGGACATTCACAACTATACCGTGTTCGATCAGCGCGGGCAGGTTGCCGCCCTGATCGATGGCGAGGGCAACGTCACCCGCTATGGCTATGACGCGCGCGGCAATGTCGTGCGGGTTGCGCGCGGCCAGAGTGTGGCGGCCAACACCGCCTATACGCTGGCCACGCTGCCTGCGGAAAACGGCACGCTGGAAATCACCACGACCACCCGCGACGCGCTGGGCCAGGTTCTGACCCAGACCCGGATCGCGGCCGGCGGCAACATGACCAGTTCCGCCAGCTATGCACTGAACGGCAGTTCGGCCCAGACCGTCGATGCCTTTGGCGACGTGACCACGCGCTATTTCGATGCACGCGGGCGGCTGGTTCGGGTAGACGTCCCCATTGGCAGCGGTTCCGCCGTTGCCACCACGCGCTACTTCTATGACAGCCGCGGCAATCAGGTGAAGACCATCGATGCACGCGGCAATGCCAGCTACAACTATTATGACGAGCGCAGCCGGCTGGTCCTGGCCATCGATGCCGAAGGCTTTGCCACCGAGACCACTTACGACGCATTCGGCGGCGTAAGCACGGTTACCCGCTACTACAACCGCGCCTCCGGTATCGGCAACGTCCTGGTGAAACCCACGGTAACTGCCGACAGCCGGGATGCGACCACAACTTTCCTGCACGAAATGCTCGGCCGCGTCAGCCACACAATCGACGCGCAGAACAAGGTTGAGGTCAACTGGTACAACGCCTTTGGCGACAAGATCCAGACGCAGAACAAGCTGGGTGCGGTCATCAGCTATGCCTATACGCGGCGCGGCCAGCTCTATTATGAATATGACAACGGCGAGACCATGTCGCGCAGCGACGGCAGCACCCAGGCGGGGGGCAATTACAACAAGCTCTTCATCTATGACGCGTTCGGCAATGCCATCCAGTTCGTCGAAGCCTATGGGCTTTCGGAGCGTCGGGACACGTATTTCAGCTATGACCGGAACAACCGTCTGACGCAGAAGGTGCTTCCGGCGATAGCGGTGTACAACCCGGCGACGGGTGTGGATACGCTGACGGGTCGCAGCGAGGCTTATGTTTATGATGCGCGGGGCAACCTGATCGAGAGCAGGGATGCGCTGGGGGCGCGGAGCCTGTTTTATTATGATCAGGCCAATCGCAAGATTGCCGGGATTGCGCCCACCGGCACGCACACGACCTATGTCTACGACGGCAACGGCAACGTCACCTCGCAAAGCACCTGGAGCAGCCTGACCGCGCTGCCCGCGACGCCGGGCGGCACGCCGCCTGCGCCGGGGGGCAGCGCCCGCACGGTCAACTACGTCTATGACCGCAACGACCAGCTGGTCGAGAAGCGGATCGACAACGTGGTGGCCGGCGAACTGGTTGGCGGCAACTATGTGCGTAACAATTACAACCTGTCGACCACCTATGCCTATGACGCGATGGGCCACGTCACGCAGGAGACCGACGCGCGCGGCAACAGCGTGTTCCACTATTACGACAAGAACGGCCGCGAGAGCGCGAAGGTCGATCAGGAACTCTACCTGACCACCTGGGCCCGCGACAGCGAGGGCAATGTCACCGAAGAGCGGCGCTATGCCACGCAGATGGCGGCGCTGCCGGGCGTGTCGGGCTACACCGCGCCGGCGACCTCGGCCGCCGACCGGGTCACCCAGTTCACCTATGACAAGATGGGTCGCCGCCTCACCGAGAAGCGGCTGGGGGTTGCCGCCGCCACCGTATCGGGCGTGGGGCCCTCGCTCTACACCGGCGATTCGACGATCACCTACAGCTACAACGCGCTGGGCGAGGTGCTGACCAAGACCGAAGCCACCGGCGACACCACGACCTACGAATACGACACCTATGGCCGCATGACCCGGCGGCTCGACCAGGCGCACGGCGACCAGAACGGCGCGAGCGTGCGCCTGCAGGACCAGCTCTATTATGACGGGCTGAACAACCTGGTGTTCGAGCGGCAGAGCGATGCGGTGAGCGGCGGCGCGGTGCGCACCACCGCCTACACCTATGGCGCGGGCGGCATGCTTGCCAGCATGACCGACGCCACCGGGGTGACGCGCAGCTACCACTACTCGATCCGCGGCGAACTGCTGCGCGACGAAGTGACCACCAAGCGGTCGAACCAGGCCACCGACGTCACCTTCTACACCTACAAGAGCTATGATGCGGCGGGCCGCACCATCAGCGAACAGGTCGCCAGCTATGACGCGGTGCAGGGCAGCAGGACCGGCCTGCTCGCCACCACCACCTACAATGCCTACGGCGAGGTGACCGCGCGCGGGATCGGGCCGAACAGTTCCTCGATCTCGGTGGTCGAGCAGATGGACTATGACAGCGCCGGACGGGTGGTGCGGTCGAACTCGGGCGACGGCATCTGGAAGTTCTTCGTCTATGACAAGGCGGGCAACGCCACCCTGACCATGACCAGCACCGGCGCGGCCAGCCTTGCCGGCTGGGGCCAGGCCGATGCGTTGAACAATGCGGCGGCGGCGGGGACCACGGCGCTCGCCGGGTTCAACCAGACCTATGTCAATGCCAGCATCGTGGTCTACGACCGGCGCGGCATGGCGGCCCAGACCTGGGAGCCGAACCGCACCATCGCCGGGGCCGACGTCGCCACCACCCAGGTCCAGACGCTGAACACCCAGCGCTGGTACAATGCCTTTGGCGAAGTGGCGCAGGAGAAGACCGCGCGCGGCAACTACACCAACTATGCCTACAACACGATGGGCCGGCTGGTGCAGATCCAGGCGCCGGAGATCACCGTCACCAGCGAGAGCGGCGCGACCGCGCGCCAGCGCCCGACCGAGAACTACGCCTACGACATCTCGGGGCGCATGGTGGCGCTGCAGAACGCCAACGGCTTCTGGACCTCGCGCGTGCTGCTGGCGGGTTCGGGCTATGGCAAGGACGAGGCGCTGGTGGTCACCGAATACCGGCCGGACAGCTCGGTGTGGTCGACCGGCTACGACGTCTACAGCCTGGCGCGCAGGGTGACCGACGGGATCGGCCGGGTCACTCTGCAGGACTTCGACAATGCCGGGCGGATGGTCAAGGTGACCAAGGCCAGCGGGCTGGTCGAGGAATATGCCTTCGATGCGCTGGGCCGCCGCACCCGCCACTGGAACTCGGCCACCGGCACGCCGGTCTATACCGAAACCCTGGTCGGCTATGACAGCTACGGCGTGCCGATCTACACCTATACGGTCACCGGCTACACCCCGGTCTACGAGACCACCGACTATGACGCGCAAGGGCGGGTCACCTCGCAGGTCAACTTCGCGGGTGATGCGACGACCTACAGCTACAGCTGGTCGGGCATCTCGTGGACCCGGGCGACGAGCTTCGCCAACGGCCACGCATCGTCCGACACCACCGATGTCTACGGCCGGATGAGCAGCCGCACCGATCTGGGCGGGCGGGTCTATACCTATAGCTACAACTGGGCCGGGCAGCTGGTGCAGCAGACCTCCACCGCCGGGCAGAACCTGACCTACACCTGGTACAACACCGGTCGCCTGGCGACGATGGTGGACAATGCCATCACCTATACCGGCTATTCCAACGCCAATATCGACGCTGCCTACACCTACGATGCCGATGGCAACCGCACTTACGAAAAGCTGCAGGGCACCAGCTACTACTACGATCCCTACACCGGCTATGCCTACTCCAGCGCCACCTTCACCCTCCAGGAAGGGCGCGGTGCCTATGACGAGATGGGCCACCTGACCAGCTTCACCGATGCCGGGGCGGCGGGCAACGGCGCGGTCTCGATCACCAACCAGTACGACGCCGCCGGCAACGTGCGCCGCACGCTGACCACCCATGCGACGATCAACAACGACCAGACCATCGGCGCTGCGGTGACCGATGATTACTGGTACAAGTATGACGCGCTGAACCGCATGACCCTGGTCAAGGGCAGCCTGGTGGGCGGGGCCATCGTCCGCGCCAACGGCGATGCGCGCTCGATCACCTATGACGCGGCGGGGCAGCGCGCCTCGCAGAGCCGCACGGTGCTGTCCTACCAGCTCTATGTCGGGGCGACCGCCGCCGAAGAACGCGAGGTCTATACCTACAATGCCGACGGGCTGGTGAGCCAGGTCCAGGTCGGCACCGGGGCGGCGACGACCTATACCACCACGGTGCCTTCGGGCCTTGCTGCGCCGACCGTGTTCACCAACCGGGCGGCGACGACCTACAACCTGCTGGGCCAGGTGACCGACTACCGCGAGTTTGCCGCGGACGGCGCCACGGTGCAGTTCAACCGCTACGGGATCAACTATGACCTGCGCGGCAACGTCACCTCGGAAGCGAGCACGCTGCGCCGGACCGAGAGCGACGGCTATCTCTACGTCAACTACTCGAGCGTCTCGAACAGCTACGCGGCCGGCGGGGTGCTGAGCAGTTCCTACACCAGCAACTACCGCTACAAGAACGGCACGACCTATCAGGACACGCCCGATACCAGCAACACCTACACCTATCAGTGGTGGGACAGCGCGATGCAGTCGGACATCGCCTACAAGCCGGACGTGACCAAGGCGACGACCTACGGCAGCACGTTCTACTATGACGTCAACGGCCACCTCACCTCGGTCTACGTCAACGATGGCCGGCCGCGCTCGGTTACCTACACCAACGATGCCAATGGCCAGATCATGGTCCGGCGCGAGCAGGACAACACCACCAACGGCGATCCCAAGCAGGTGTGGTGGTACTTCGATGGCAAGCAGGTCGGCACGGTCACCAACAACGGCAACGACGATCCCGACTATGGCACCGCGCTGAACGAACGCGTGCAGACCGCGCCGGCCACCGCTGGCCCGTTCCGCCTCGGCGCGACGGTGGGCTCGGCCTATGCCGACTTCGACCAGGCGTACAACAGCCTGAGCCCGGGCGAAGGCAGCAGCGCCGGCACCGCCTATACCGCGCGCAGCGGCGATACCCTGCAGGGGCTGGCGCAGCAGTTCTACGGCGATGCCAGCCTGTGGTACAAGATCGCCGACGCCAACGGCCTGTCCGGCGCCTCGTCGATCACCGCCGGCCAGTCGCTGCGGATCCCGGCGGGCCTCGCCAACATCCACAACACCTCGGACACCTTCCGCCCCTACGACAGCGCCCAGCACATCGGCGACGTCCAGCCCACCACCCCCGCCCCGCCCAAAAAACCCAAATGCGGCGTGTTCGGGCAGATTCTGCTGGCGGTGATCTCCGCCGCCATCGTCGCCATCGCGCCGTTCGGCGCGGGGTTCTGGGGCACCATCGCCAATGCAGTGCTGGGCAGCGTGGTCAGCCAGGCGGTCGGCGTCGCCACCGGCATCCAGGAGAAGTTCAGCTTCAAGGCGGTTGCCATGGCCGCGGTCGGCGCGGCAGTCGGCGGCGGACTGAGCGCGCTGGGCGACAAGGCCGGCACGTTCGGCGCGTTCATCAACGGCGGCGAATGGTACCAGGTCGCCGCCAAGGCCGCCCTCTCCAGCGCCATCACCCAGGGCGTCGGCGTGGCCACCGGCCTGCAGGACAAGTTCGACTGGGCCGGGGTCGCAGCGGCAGGGGTTGCTGCCGGCGTTGGCGTCATCGCAGGGAAGGCCATCGGTGCC
>JAGWTB010000115.1 GCA_028869175.1 Sphingomonadales bacterium | reverse complement strand
TCGGCATTGGCGTATTCGGGGGCGGCGCCGACCGCGAAGGTGGGCATCTTGTCGAGGAAGAAGTTGAGGCCGTGGTCGTTGGAGAACACCACGGCGACATCGGGCTTTACGGCGGCGAGCCATTCCTGCACCGGGGGGAAGCCGTCGAAGAACGGTTTCCAGTACGGGTCCTGCTGGTCACCGCGATGGATGGCGCCGCCGATGGCGGGCACGTGGCTGGTGAAATAGGCGCCGACGATCTCAGCCATTGTTAGCCTCCGCGTATGACAGGCCGCGCCCTTGGGCGAGCAGCATTTCCTTGAATTCGGGGACGGTCTTGCCGGTCTGCATCGAGCCGACGTCCTGGACGTTGAGGCCGAAGATGCCGGCGAGTTTGGCGAGGTAGTAGATGTTGCCGCCTTCGGCGATCATGCCGAGCACGTCGCGTGCGGCGACGGCCTTGCGCTGGGCGGGGGTGAGGTGGAAGCGATCGTAGACGGCCACCTCGTCGGCGAGGAACGCGTCGCGCATCGCCTTGTCGTTGAAGGCGTAGCACATTGCGTTGAGCTGATAGCCCTTCTGTGCGGCGGTGCCGTCGAACAGGTGGGTGCCGGGGATCGGCTGGGGGGACTTGGTGGGCATCAGGCATGCTCCCATGCTGCGAATGGCGCTGGGGTGGCGGATTGGCGGGCGGCCGCGTTGATCTGGATCAAGTCCTCGCGGGCGCGGGGTTACAGGGCGGGGCAGGGCGCACAGTTCGAGCAACGATTAGCGACAGCTTATCGCCGGGCCGGGTTTTCGATTTGAAGTGCGCGGGGGGTGGGCGCAGGGCAGGGGCATGGAAAAGCGGCTGGCCCTGATTGGATTCGGCGAGGCGGGATCGACCTTTGCGGGTGCGGCCGGCTGGGGCGAGGGCGTGGCGGTGTGGGACTTGCTGGCGGAGCGGCGGCGTGCGGCGAGCGCGGCCGAGGCGCTGGCGGAGGCGCCGCTGGTGCTGTCGCTGGTGACGGCTGACCAGGCGTTGCCTGCGGCGCGGGATTATGCGTCGCTGCTGGCGCCGGGGGCGATCTGGTGTGACTGCAATTCGGTGGCGCCGGGGACCAAGCGCGCGGCGGCCGAGGCGGTGGAAGCCGCTGGTGGACTGTATGTGGATGTGGCGGTGCTGGCGCCGGTGAATCCGGCGCGGCTGGCGGTGCCGCTGCTGCTGGCGGGAAGCGCGGCGGGGCGGGCGGAAGTGCTGCTGCGCGGGGTGGGGTTCTGCAACACCCGCGTGGTGGGTGCCGAGGTGGGCCGGGCCAGTGCGATCAAGATGATCCGTTCGGTGATGGTGAAGGGCATCGAGGCGCTGACTGCCGAAATGATGCTGGCGGCCGAGGCGGCGGGCGTGGCGGATGAGGTGCTGGCTTCGCTGGACGCGAGCGAGAAGGCGCTGCCGTGGCGGGCGCGGGCGGCGTACAACATCGAGCGGATGGTGACCCATGGCGCGCGGCGGGCGGCGGAGATGGCCGAGAGCGCGAAGACGCTGGCCGAGCTGGGGGTCGAGCCGATGATGACCGAAGGGACGGTGCGGCGCCAGGCGGAGATGGCGGGGCGCAAGGATCGACTGATGAAGGGAGACGCGGCGTGAGCCTGATTATCGACTGCCACGGGCACTATACCGTGCTGCCACGCGCGCACGACGAGTGGCGCGAGGCGCAGAAGGCGGCGTTCAAGGCGGGGCAGCCGGCGCCCGCCTATCCCGAGATTTCGGATGACGTGATCCGCGAGACGATCGAATCGAACCAGTTGCGCCTGTTGAAGGAGCGCGGCGCGGACATGACGATCTTTTCGCCGCGTGCGAGCGCGATGGCGCCGCATGTCGGTGACCAGTCGGTGGCGGTGCAGTGGGCGCAGGTTTGCAACGACCTGATCGCGCGGGTTGTCGGGCTTTATCCGGAGATTTTCGCGGGGGTTTGCATGTTGCCGCAATCGCCCGAGGCCGACATGGCGAGCTCGATCGCCGAGTTGAAGCGTTGCGTGGACATGGGGTTCATCGGCTGCAACCTCAATCCCGATCCGGGTGGCGGGCATTTCAGGCATCCGCCGCTGACGAACGAATACTGGTTTCCGTTCTACGAGGCGATGTGCGAGCTGGACGTGCCGGCGATGATCCACGTTTCGGGGAGCTGCAATCCGGCGATGCATGCGACGGGCGGGTATTACATCGCGGCGGATACGATCGCGTTCATGCAACTGCTGGAGGGCGACCTGTTCAGCCGCTTCCCCAGCCTGCGCTTCATCATTCCGCATGGCGGCGGCGCGGTGCCGTACCACTGGGGGCGCTATCGCGGGCTGGCGGACATGCTGAAGAAGCCTGACCTGCAGACGCACCTGATGAACAACGTGTTCTTCGATACTTGCGTCTATCACCAGCCGGGGATCGACCTGCTGGCCGACGTGATCGACAACAAGAACATCCTGTTCGGCAGCGAGATGGTGGGCGCGGTGCGCGGGATCGATCCGACCACCGGGTTCTATTTCGACGACACCAAGCGTTATGTCGATGCGCTGGAGATTTCGGACGCCGAGCGGCACGCGATCTTCGAGGGCAATGCGCGGCGGGTGTTCCCGCGGCTGGATGCGCAGCTCAAGAGCCGAGGCCTGTGATGGATATTCATGCCTATCTCGAAGAGTTCGAGGATATTCCGGGGACGCGGGTCTATACCGCGAAGCGGGCGCGGGCGGGGTATCACCTCAACCAGTTCGCGATGAGCCTGATGAAGGCGGCGAACCGCGAGCGCTGGAAGGTTGGTGAGCGCGCCTATCTGGACGAGTGGCCGCTGAGCGAGGACCAGAAGCTGGCGGTGCTGGCGCGCGATTACAACCGGATGCTGGACCTGGGCGGGAACATCTATTTCCTGTCGAAGATATTCTCGACCGACGGGATTCCGTTTGCCGAGGCGTGCTCGACGATGACCGACATGACGTTTCCGGAATACCGCCAGATGATGCTGGACGGGGGGCGTTCGCCCGAGGGCAATCGTTCGATCAAGGGGAAGTATTGATGGCGCGGATTACTGCTGGCGTCGGCTCCAGCCACGTGCCGTTGCTGGGCGTGGCGGTGGATCAGGGCAAATCGCGCGATGATTACTTCGGGCCGATCTTTGCCGGGTACGACTGGACGCGCGAATGGGAGGCGGCGGAGAAGCCCGACGTGGTGGTGCTGGTCTACAACGATCATGCCTCGGCGTTCGATGCCAGCATCATCCCGACGTTCGCGATCGGCTGCGGCGAGCGTTACAAGCCCGCCGATGAAGGTTGGGGGCCGCGCCCCGTGCCTGACGTGGAAGGCCATGCCGACCTGGCCTGGCACATCGCGCAGTGCCTGATCCTCGACGATTTCGACATGACGATCATCAACGAGATGGATGTCGATCACGGGTTGACCGTGCCGCTGTCGATGATGTTCGGCCAGCCGGACACGTGGCCGTGCAAGGTGGTGCCGCTGGCGGTGAATGTCGTCACCTATCCGGTGCCGTCGGGCAATCGCTGCTGGGCGCTGGGCGAGGCGATTGCGCGCGCGGTGGCGAGTTTCCCCGAGGATCTGAACGTGCAGGTGTGGGGCACTGGGGGCATGAGCCACCAGTTGCAGGGACCGCGCGCGGGTTTGCTGAACCGCGAGTGGGACAACCGGTTCATGGACATGCTGGAGGCCGACGACGACGCGGTGCGGCATATTCCGCATATCGAGTACCTGCGCGAGACCGGCAGCGAAGGCATCGAAATGGTGATGTGGCTGATCATGCGCGGCGCGCTGGGTCGCAAGGTTCGCCGGCTGCATCGCCACTATCACATTCCGTGCAGCAACACGGCCATTGGCCACATCGTTCTGGAGCCTGTAGAATGACCCAACCCTTGCGTATTGCCCTGGCGGGCGCCGGCGCGTTCGGCGAGAAGCACCTCGACGGGCTGAAGAACATCGCTGGCGTCGAGATCACCTCGATCATCAGCCGCACCGGCGAGCAGGCGGCGGCGGTGGCTGCGAAGTATGGCGCGAAGCATTCGTCCACCGAACTGGCCGACGCGCTGGCGCGCGATGACGTTGACGCGGTGATCCTGTGCACGCCGACGCAGATGCACGCGGCGCAGGCGATCGCCTGCATGGACGCGGGCAAGCACGTGCAGGTGGAGATTCCGCTGTGCGATAGCTGGGTCGATGCCGAAGCGGTGGTGGCGAAGGCGAAGGAGACGGGCCTGACCTGCATGGTGGGCCATACCCGGCGGTTCAACCCGAGCCACCAGTACGTGCACAACCGGATCGTGGCGGGTGAGCTGAACCTGCAACAGATGGACGTGCAGACCTATTTCTTCCGGCGCAAGAACATGAACGCCAAGGGTGAGCCGCGTTCGTGGACCGACCATCTGCTGTGGCACCATGCCGCGCACACCATCGACCTGTTCGCGTACCAGACCGGCAGGATCGTGGCGGCCAATGTCATCCAGGGGCCGAAGCATCCGGATCTGGGCATTGCGATGGACATGTCGATCCAGTTGAAGGCCGCGACCGGGGCGATCTGCACGCTGTCGCTTTCGTTCAACAACGACGGGCCGCTGGGCACGTTCTTCCGCTATATCGGCGACAACGGCACTTATATCGCGCGCTATGACGACCTGGTGAACGGCAAGGAAGAGCCGATCGACGTTTCGAAGGTGGACGTCAGCATGAACGGCATCGAGTTGCAGGACCGCGAGTTCGTGGCGGCGATCCGCGAGGGGCGCGAGCCGAATTCGTCGGTGGCGCAGGTGCTGGATTGCTATCGCGTGATCGGTGAACTGGCCGCCAGCCTGGAAGCGCAGGACGGCTGGTCTTGACGCGGCTGCTGGCCGGGCGATCGCTCAACCCCATCGGCCTTGGCTGCATGGGGTTGACGCACGGCTATGGTGTGCCGCCCGCGCCGGAGGATGCGGGGCGGGTGCTGCTGGCGGCGCTGGACCTTGGCTATGACCACCTCGACACCGCGCGGCTCTATGGGGCCGGGCGGAACGAGGAACTGATCGGCAAGGTGCTGAAGGGTCGGCGGCAGGATTTCTTCCTGGCGTCGAAGCTGGGGATCGTCATCGACGGGCCGAAGCGGTTTACCGATTGCCGGCCGGAGACGATCCGCGCGCAGGTGGAGGAAAGCCTGCGGCTGCTGCAGACCGACCACATCGACCTGTATTACCTGCATCGGCGCGATTTCAATGTGCCGATCGAGGAATCGGTGGGGGCGATGGCGGAGATGGTGGCGGCGGGGAAGATCGGCGCGATCGGGCTTTCGGAGATGAGCGCGGAGACGCTGCGCAAGGCGCATGCCACGCACAGAATCGCGGCGATGCAGACCGAGTATTCGCCGTGGACGCGCAATGTGGAACTGGGCGTGCTGGATGCGACGCGTGAGCTGGGGGTGACGCTGGTGGCGTTTTCGCCGCTGGCGCGCGGGGTTCTGGCGAACGGGTTGCGTGATCGCGAGACGCTGTTGCCCGATGACATCCGGTTTACGCAGCCGCGGTTTTCGGAGGAGAACTGGCCGCACAATCTGGCGCTGGCCGATGGCTTCAATGCGATTGCTGCCGAGGCGGGGGTGACGCCGGCGCAGTTGTCGCTGGCCTGGGTGCTGTCACGCGGGGAGCATGTGCATGTGATCCCGGGGACGACGCGGCTGGACCATCTGGCGGAGAATGCCGCGAAGGGCGAATGGCGGCCGGGGCAGGACGTGCTGGACCGGGTGGACGCGCTGATCAACCAGGCGACGGTGGCGGGGCATCGTTATGCGCCGCCGATGCGCAAGACGATCGATACCGAGGATTTTGCCGCGTGACGTTGCCGCGCGGCTACGAGAAGGGGGACTGGCGCACCGGTTGCTGACAGGGGGCCATGCGCCCTGCTTATGCCCGCCAGAGTCGATTTCGTCGAAACCGACTCTGGAATCTTTTGATTTCCGTGATTTCCGAGTCGTGAAATGTCCCATTTCACTTGAAATCACTGGGGCAGCTAGAGCACCATGCCGCGCCGCCGGTTTCTCCGAACGCCCGCCTGCACCGGTTATGGTGCGGGCGGGCGTGGTTTTTCGGGGTCAGCCCTTGCGCAGCAGCAGCCTGGCCGGGCTGCGGAAGTTGGATGAGGGGACCCACTGGAGCTTTTCGTCCACGCGGCTGAATTCGGGGACGGCCTTGAGGAATTCCTCGAACACGACCTGAAGCGCGACGCGGGCGAGCATCGAGCCGAGGCACGAGTGGACGCCGCCGCCGAAGCCGAGGTGGCGCTTGGGCCGGCGGGCGAGGTCATAAGTGTCGGCATCGGGGAACATGCGTTCGTCGCGGTTGCCCGAGCCATAGGCGAGCATGACGAAATCGCCGGCCTTCATGGTTTGGCCATGCAGTTCGGTATCGACCTGGACGCAGCGCTTGAAGCGCTGGGCCGAGGTGTTGAAGCGCAGCGATTCCTCAATGGCGTCGGGGATCAGCGCGGGATCGGCGACGAGGGCGCGGCGGACGTCAGGCATGTCGGCGAGGTTGAGCGCGAACATGCCCATGAAGCCCGACAGCGATTCGATGCCGGCCATGATCAGCGTGGTGACGGTGAGCTGGACTTCCTTGTCGAGCAGCTTCTCGCCGTCGATCTCGGCGGTGA
>JAGWTB010000114.1 GCA_028869175.1 Sphingomonadales bacterium | reverse complement strand
TCGGCCAGCATCATCGCGGTGACCGCGCCGATGCCGCTGCCGCCGCCGGTGACCACGGCGACTCGTCCGGAAAAGTCTATGCTGGGGCGAGTCATGGCGCAGTCCTCAAAACCTGTGGTTCCATAGATAGTAACTACTATCATGTTTCCGTCGCAACCGGTCAATCGCCGGTTGACGAATCCCCCGCAGGGGCGATGCTGCACGACAAGCCCCGGCGGATTCGCCAGTAACGGGGCGGGGAGACTCATGACCACCGCAACCTATCACGCGCCCGCCAGCCTTTCCGAGGCTCTGGGGCTGCTTGCCGCTCACCCCGGCGCGCAAGTGCTGGCCGGGGGGACGGACCTGATCGTGCAGGTCCGTGCGGGCCGGGCTGCGCCCAGCGCCTTCATCGACATCAAGACCATCGCCGGGCTGACCGGGGTGCGGCGGAGCGGTGAAGGCTTTGCCATTGGCGCGGCAACGCCTTGCACGGCGCTGCTCAAGGATGCAGCGCTCTGCGCGGCTTGGCCCGGTGTGGTCGAGGCGGCGAACCTGATCGGATCGGTGCAGGTGCGCAACCGCGCGACGATGGGCGGCAACCTGTGCAATGCTTCTCCGGCGGCGGACTCGGTGCCGGCGCTGATCGCGGCAGGGGCAACCTGCCTGATCGCCGGACCGCAGGGCGAACGCGAAGTGGCCGTGACGGACCTGCCGCAGGGTCCGGGCCGGGTTGCACTGCAGCCGGGAGAACTGATTGTCGAACTGCGCCTGCCCGCGCGGCCCATGGGCGGCGGCGACGCGTACTTGCGCGGTATTCCGCGCAGCGAGATGGACATCGCCGTTGCCGGGGCCGGGGTGGCGCTGGTGCTGGGGGCGGACGGGCTTTGCACCGCCGCCCGCGTCGCGCTGGGGGCGGTCGCGCCCACCGCGCTGCTGGTGCCAGAGGCCGGGGCGGCGCTGGTCGGCACCCGGATCGACGACGCCGCGCTGACCCGCATGGCGGCGGCGGCGCAGGCTGCCTGCAAGCCGATCGACGACAAGCGCGGCACTGCCGTCTACCGTATCCATATGGCTGGCGTACTGGCCAGGCGCGCCGCGCTGATTGCGCGAGATCGCGCGGAGAACAACGCATGAGCAAAGTCCTGATCGCCACCAAGATCAACGGCGAAGCGCACGAATTCGCCTGCGAACCTTCCGCCAGCCTGCTCGATGCGCTGCGCGACGACCTGCGTCTGACCGGCACCAAGGAAGGTTGCGGATCGGGCGATTGCGGGGCCTGCACCGTCACGCTCGACGGTGAAATGGTCTGCGCCTGCCTGGTCCTCGCGCCCGAAGTGGCCGGGCGGCAGGTCGGCACGGTCGAAGGGATTGCCGAAGACGGGGCGCTGCACCCGCTGCAGGCCAAGTTCCTCGAACACGCCGCGCTGCAATGCGGCTTCTGCACACCCGGCTTCCTTGTGGCGGCAAAGAACCTGCTCGACCGCAATCCCGATCCCAGCGAGCATGAGGTCCGCTTCTGGCTGGCCGGCAACCTGTGCCGCTGCACCGGTTATGACAAGATCGTCCGCGCGGTGCTCGATGCCGCCGCCGAACTCCGCCAGGAAAGGGCAGGGGCATGAACGATATGAGCGCACCGCCGTACAAGGTTGTCGGTACTCGTCCGGTCCGGCCCGACGGGGTGGACAAGGTCACCGGCAAGGCCGTGTTCGGTCCCGATTTCGCTGCCAGTGGCATGCTCCACGGCGCGGTGCTGCGCAGTCCGCACCCGCATGCGCGCATCCGCGCCATCGATACGTCGAAGGCTGCGGCGCTGCCAGGGGTCCGGGCAGTCGTTACCGGCGCGGACTTCCCCACGCTTGAATCGCTGACCATGGCGCTGGGCGAATCGAGCGGCGACGTGCTCGACATCGCGCGCAACTGCATGGCGCTCGACAAGGCGCTTTACGAAGGCCACGCCGTCGCTGCCGTCGCGGCTACCAGCACCCTGATCGCGCGTGAGGCGCTGCAGCTCATCGCTGTTGATTACGAAGTGCTGCCGCATGTGATCGGCATTGAAGAGGCCATGGCAGCCGATGCCCCGGTGCTGCATGACACGTTGTTTACCAAGGGGTTGGATGCAACACCCGACAAGCCTTCCAACGTGGCAACGCGCTTCGTCATGGCCAACGGTGACGTGGAATCGGCACTGGCGGGTGCGGCGGCGGTGGCTTCGGGGCGCTTCACCACGGCTCCGGTGCATCAGGGCTATATCGAGCCGCACGCCTGTGTCGCCTCGGTCAATGCCGACGGGCAGACGCAGATCTGGGCGAGCAGCCAGGGCGCTTTCATGATCCGCTCGCTCACGGCGACCATCCTGGGCATGCCGATTTCGGACATCAGGGTAACCCCGCTGGAAATCGGCGGCGGTTTCGGCGGCAAGACCACGGTCTATCTGGAGCCAGTGGCGGTGCTGCTTTCCCGGAAATGCGGCCTTCCGGTGCGGCTCGTCATGACTCGCGACGAGGTGTTCCGGGCCTCTGGCCCCGCGCCGGGTTCGGTGGTGGATCTGCGCATCGGTGCGGACAAGGATGGCAAGCTGGTGGCGGCAGACATCGAGTTTCGCAACAGCGCCGGGGCCTTTCCCGGATCGAGCGTCCATGCCACCGCGATGTGCTCGCTGGCCTGTTACCGCATCGCCAATTTCCGCGTGACCGGATGGGATGTCGTCTCGAACATGCCCAGTTCCGCCGCCTACCGCGCGCCGGGCGCGCCGCCGGTGGTTTTCGCGGTGGAGTCGGCACTGGACGAAATCGCGATGCAACTGGGGCTGGACCCCATCGACCTGCGGCTGCGCAACGCCGTCCGGCCCGGCGATCCCGGGCCAATGGGCATGCCGCACGGGCCGGTGGCGCTGGTGGAATGCCTGGAGGCGGCCAAAGCCCATCCACACTGGACCGCGCCGCTGGCCCCTCGCCACGGGCGCGGAGTCGCCGCCGGGTTCTGGCCAAATTACGGCGGGCAATCCACCGCGACGGTCTCGGTGGCGGAAGACGGCACGATCACCGTCGTTACCGGCAGCCCTGACATCGGCGGATCGCGCGCATCGATGGCAATGATGGCCGCCGAAGTGCTGGGGCTCCCCTATGAGGCGGTGCGCTGCATCGTGGCGGACACGGCCTCGATCGGCTTCTCGATGGTTACCGGCGGCAGCCGCACCACCTTCGCCACCGGCAAGGCAGTGGTCGAGGCGTCCGAAGCGGTCGTTGCCACGCTGCGCGCTCGTGCGGCGGCGATATGGGGAATCGAGGACGATGCCGTCACCTGGCAAGGTGGCGCGGCGCAGGCCGCAGGGCAGGAGCCGCTGACGATCAAGGCCATCGCCGCCAAGGCCGGCCAGTCCGCCGGGGGAACCATCGCCGCCGAAGCGACGGTCAATCCGCTGGACTATGCCGCCGGTCTGGCCGTGCACATCTGCGATACCGAGGTTGATCCCGAAACCCGGCAGGTCAGGGTTGCCCGCTACACCGCGGTGCAGGATGTCGGACGGGCGATCCACCCCTCCTACGTCGAAGGCCAGATGCAGGGCGGGGCGGTGCAGGGCATCGGTTGGGCACTGAACGAGGGCTATGTCCACGATGCCGGCGGACGGGTCGCCAACGCGGGGTTCCTCGATTACCGCATGCCGGTCGCTTCCGACCTGCCGATGATCGATACGGTGATGATCGAAGTGCCCAATCCCGCGCATCCCTTCGGGGTCAAGGGCGTGGGCGAAGCGCCGATCGTGCCGCCGCTGGGGGCGGTCGCCAATGCGGTCAGTCGCGCCGCCGGGGTGCGGCTGCGCGACCTGCCGATGTCTCCCGACCGGGTTCATGCCGCCATCGCTGCCAAGGGTTGATCCCGCGTGGCGCGGGTGCTGCTGACCCCGGCGGTACTCGCCGAGTTCCCCGGAGCGGCGGAAACCGGCGCGGTGGAGGCGGTCAACCTGTTCCAGCTCGTGCGCGAGCTTGACGCCCGCTTTCCTTGCATGGGCCCCTGGTGCGATGCGCGCGCCGCCTTCGCGGTGGATGGCGTCTCTGCGCCAGACTGGTCGCAGCGGCTTGGTCCTGATAGCGAAGTGCTGATAATCACCCGCATCGCCGGGGGATAGCGAGAGGATTGCCCAGATGACCGAACACCTTCGCCGTGATCTCACCGACGGCGTGCTCACCCTTACGCTGGACCGGGTCGACAAGAAGAACGCGTTGACCGAGGCGATGTACGCTGCGCTCAGCGACGGGCTGGAGCAGGCGGAAAGCGATCCTGCCGTGCGCGTGGTGCTGCTGCGCGCCGAGGGTGAGAGCTTTACGGCCGGCAACGATCTGGGCGATTTCGCCAAGGTAGCGATGACGGGTGAAAATCCGGTGCAGGTCACCCGCTTCCTGCGCGCGCTGGCCCATGCCAGCAAGCCGCTGGTCGCCGCCGTGCGGGGCCGCGCGGTGGGCGTGGGAACCACGCTGCTGCTGCACTGCGATCTGGTGCTGCTGGCCGAGGACGCCTTGCTGACCACGCCCTTCGTCGGGCTGGCGCTGGTGCCGGAAGCCGCTTCCAGCCTGCTGTTGCCTGCCCGCATCGGCCACGCCCGCGCCTATGCCATGTTCGCGCTGGGCGAGGCGATGGGTGCGGCTGAGGCGGTTGCCTGCGGGCTGGCCAACAAGGCGCTGCCGGCGGAGCAGCTCGACGCTGTTGCCCGCGACACAGCCCGCAGACTTGCTTCCCAGCCTGCCGGGGCACTGGCTGCCACCAAGCGGCTGATGCGCGACGCCGGGGTGATTGCCGGGGTGATGGAAACCGAATCCGCCCAGTTCCTGAACCGGCTGCGCTCGCCCGAAGCGCGCGAGGCGTTCCAGGCCTTCGCTGAACGCCGCGCCCCGGATTTCAGCAAGTTCGGGTGAACGAACCATCCTCCCCGCCCACGGGGAGGATCAGCGTCACCCTGCCTGCGTCGCCATGAAGGCGCGGATCAGCGGTGCGATCTTCTCCTCCACCGGGGCGGGGTTGAAGTATTCACGCACCGCTGCGATCTTGCCGTCGCGCAGGCGGAAGGTGAAGGCATAGCTGTTGGCGAAATTCTCGCCATTCGCCAGCGTGCCCTGCGCGTGGACATCGGCGGCGGCGCGATCACCTTCGGCGATCAGGCTGTCGACCGTGTAATGCAGCCCGCCTGGGAAAAACGATTGCAGCATCCGCACTCCGCCCAGGTAGGCTTCGCCGGGCAGTTCGACACCCTTGGAGCAAGTCCAGGCGGTAAAATCCCCGGTGAACATGTCCGGATGCAGCTTGCCGCCGGGCATCGTGGCGAAGAACAGGCGGATGAGATCGTGAGCAGCCGTCGGCATGATCGATTCCCTCGGTAATTGCGCTTGTCCGCAAGGCTGGAAGCGTGCCGGGGGCTTGTCAATCGCGCAGCGCGGGGGCACTCGGGCGGTCATGACCAGCAACGCCAGCATCCTCGCCTCCATCCTCCTGATCGCGCATGAATGCGGCGACAAGCCCTTCCTGATCGAGGGGCAAGAGACAGTCCTGTCCTTCGCCGATCTGGACAGCGAAACCGGCCGTCTCGCCGCCAGGCTGGCCGCGCTGGGTGGCAAGCCAGACGAGCGGATCGTGGTGCAGGTGGAGAAATCGCCGCAGGCCGTGCTGCTGTACCTCGCCGCGCTGCGCCTGGGTCTGATCTACGTACCGCTCAACACCGCCTATACTGCTGCCGAACTGGCCTATTTCATCAGCGACGCCGAGCCTGTCGTGGTGGTCTGCCGCCCTGAAGACGAAAGCGCGGTCGCCGGCATGGCCGGCAAGGCGCGGGTGGTGACACTTGGCACGGCGGGCGAGGGCAGCCTGCTGGAAAGCGTTCCCGCCGAACCCGCCCCGCTGGCGCACCGCGCGGCGGATGACGTGGCGGCGATCCTCTATACCTCGGGAACCACCGGACGCTCCAAGGGCGCCATGCTCACCCACGCCAACCTGCTGAGCAACGCGCTGACGCTCAGGGACTACTGGCAGTGGCAGCGCGACGATGTACTGATCCACATCCTGCCGATCTACCACGTCCACGGGTTGTTCATCGCCTTGCATGGCGCGCTACTGGCGGGGGCGACGGTGCTGTTCCATCGCGGCTTCGATCCCGCCGCCGTCATCGCCGACTTCGCCCGCGCGAGGGTGCTGATGGGGGTGCCGACGCATTACACCCGCCTCACCGCCGCGCCGGAACTGACGCGCGCGGCCTGCGCCGGGATGCGCCTGTTCATCTCCGGCTCCGCCCCGCTGCTTGCCGAGGCGCACCAGCGGTTTGAGGACAAGTCTGGTCAGCGCATTCTTGAGCGCTATGGCATGACCGAGACCGGCATGATCACCTCCAACCCCTACGACGGCGCGCGGGTGGCGGGCACGGTCGGCTATGCCCTGCCGGGGGTGGAAGTGCGCGTGTGCGGTGAGGATGGCAGTCCGGTGACGCCGGGCGAACCCGGCGTTCTGGAAGTGCGCGGGCCCAATGTCTTCAAGGGCTACTGGCGCAATCCCGAGAAGACCGCGCAGGAGTTCCGCGCCGATGGCTACTTCATCACCGGCGATGTCGCGACGCAGGAACCGGACGGGCGGGTAACGCTGGTCGGGCGGGCCAAGGACCTCATCATCGCCGGC
>JAGWTB010000113.1 GCA_028869175.1 Sphingomonadales bacterium | reverse complement strand
TGGTCATGGGTGATCAACAGCCCGGCCTATCACCGCCGCCACCATTCCGCCCTGCCCGAACACTACAACAGCAATTTCGCGGCGCTGTTTCCGGTGTGGGACCTGCTGAGCGGGGCCTATCACCGCCCGGACGGATTCCCCCCGACCGGTTATGCCACCCGCCCGCGCAACCTGCGCGAACTGCTGGCCTGGCCGCTGTACCATGCCCGGCAGGACCCGGCCGAGGCGTCCTCCGCCTGAATCCTATTCTCCGGGCACTTTCAGCCCGGTCCAATGCGCCAGAAACGAGAGCACGTCGGCACTTTCGGCCACGGCCTTGTCGGTCGGCTTGCCCGCCCCGTGGCCGGCGCGGCTTTCGATCCGGATCAGGTGCGGCCTGGGGCCGACTGATGCCGCCTGCAGCGCCGCCGTGTATTTGAAGCTGTGCCCCGGCACCACCCGGTCATCGGTATCGGCGGTGGTCACGAGCACCGCCGGATAGTCGCGCCCGCCGGCAATGTTGTGATAGGGAGAATAGGCCCGCAGCACCCGGAAATCGGCTTCCCTGGACGGATAGCCATAATCATCGACCCAGTACCGCCCGGCGGTGAACTGATCGAACCGCAGCATGTCCATCACCCCCACGGCGGGGCTGGCCGCCGCGAACAGATCGGGCCGCTGGTTGACCACCGCGCCGACCAGCAACCCGCCGTTGGAGCCGCCCTGGATCGCCAGTCCGCCTCTGGGGGTGATCCCCTGGGCGATCAGGTATTCGCCCGCGGCGATGAAATCGTCGAACACGTTCTGCTTGTTGTGCAGCCGCCCGGCATCGTGCCAGTCCTTGCCATATTCGCCCCCTCCGCGCAGATTGGCCATGGCAAAGGCGCCGCCCGCCTCAAGCCAGGCCATCCGCGCCGCCGAAAACCCGGGGGTGAGCGAAATGTCGAACCCGCCGTAACCGTAAAGCAGCGTCGGCACGGCCTGTCCGGCCGTGGCCACGCTTTTCTTGCGGACCAGGAACAGCGGCACCTGCGTCCCGTCCTTCGAGGCATAGAAGCGCTGTTCGATCGCAAAGTCCTGCGGATCGAACCCCAGCTTGGGCAAGGCGAACGGCTGGTTCTTGCCGTTTGAGCTGTCATAGCGGAACACCGCGCTGGGCTGGTTGAAGCTGGAAAAGCTGTAAAAGGTTTCCGGATCGCCGGGCTTGCCGGTAAAGCCCGATGCGGTGCCGATCGCGTTGAGCGCGATCTGCTGCACATGGCGCCCGTCGAGCGAGACCATTTCGGCCATCGAGGCGGCATCCTTCAGGTAGTTGAGGATCAGCTGCTGGCCCACGATCCGGGCGCGTTCCAGCGTTTCCTCGCGCTCGCGGATCACATCGACAAAGCCGCGCTCCGGGTGTTTCAGGTCCACCGCCACCACCTTCAGCCGCGGCGCGTCCTTGTTGGTGACGAACCACAGCTGGTTGCCCATACCCTCGATCAGCCGCCAATCGTGCTCAAGCCCGCTCACCAGTGTCTGGGCGGCCCAGCCCCGGTGGTGCTTGCCGAGCGGAATGACGTGCAGTTCAAAGCGGTTGTCGGTGCCCCTGGACGTGGTCACCAGCACCCAGCGCTGATCGTGCGTAACCTGCGCGAAGTGCCCCAGATCGGGCTGGTCGGGGGTGGCAAAGACCAGTTCATCGGCAGACTGGGGCGTGCCGATGCGGTGGAAGCGCACTTCCTGCCCCTTGTTGAGCTGCTGGAACGCCTGCCCTTCCTGCGGTGCGGGAAAGCGCGAATAGAGGAACCCGCGCGATCCGACCCAGGCGATATTGGTGAACTTGGCCCACTTGATCTCGTCATCCAGCACCGTGCCGGTCGCGACATCCAGCACCCGGATCGTCCGCCAGTCCGACCCGCCGTCCTGCACCGCATAGGCCAGCCGCGAGCCATCGTGCGAGGGCTCCCAGGCATCGAGCGCGGTCGCGCCGTCCCTGGCCCAAGTGTTGGGATCGAGCAGCAGCCGCCCAGCGCCGTTCAGCCCGCTGCGCACGAACAGCTGCGACTGGTTCTGCAGTCCCGAATTGCGGGTATAGAAGTACGCCTTGCCCGCCTTCACCGGCAGGCCGAACCGCTCGTAATCGAGCAGTTCGCGGATCCGCCGCGCAAACCATGGCCGCTCGGGCAGCTTGCCCAGATAGTCCTGCGTCACCGCGTTCTGGCGCTTTACCCAATCGGCCACCGCCGGATCGGTGCGGACATCATTTTCCAGCCAGCGATAGGGGTCGGCGATCTTCTCGCCAAACTGCTCTTCGACGATCGGGCCGCGCGCGCTGTCGGGATAGGTGATCGGCTGCAGGTCCTGTCCTTGGGCCATGCCCGCCCCCCATAACAACACGGCGCCCAGCAAGGCGCGGACCGGGCGGTTCATGGTGTTCTCCCCAATCGGTGACGCCCAAACGAAAAGGCGAGGACAAGCCTAGAGCCTGCCCCCGCCTTTGCAATCGATCCGTCGATGAACGACGTTTGGGACCGACTTATTCTTCTTCGGCGGTGAACACCGGACCCGAATCCTGGCCCTTGGCCGAGACATCGCGGTCAACCAGTTCGATCACGGCCATCGGCGCGGCGTCCGAAGCGCGGATGCCGGCCTTGATCACGCGGGTGTAGCCACCCTGACGATCGGCGTAGCGCGCGGCCAGCACGTCGAACAGCTTCACCAGCTGCGCATCGTCGAGCAGACGGGCGTGGGCCAGACGGCGGTTCGAAAGGCCGCCCTTCTTCGCCAGCGTGATCAGCTTTTCCAGATAGGGGCGCAGTTCGCGCGCCTTGGGCAGCGTGGTGGTGATCTGCTCGTGCTTGATCAGCGCGGCCGACATGTTGCGCAGCAGCGCAATGCGGTGGCTGGAAGTGCGGTTCAGCTTACGACCGCCGTATTTATGACGCATGTTCAGTTCCTTCGTTCGTAGAGGGCCCGTATCAGGTAGCCCGGTCCCGGCAGCGTTTAACGGTGGCCGCCTTCACCGGTTGCGAGGGACGCCTGTGAGGCGCCCCCGCGATCCAATCAGCCCAGCAGTTCCTGCTCGAGCTTCTTGGCCATTTCCTCGATGTTTTCCGGCGGCCAGCCGGGGATGTCCATGCCGAGGCGCAGGCCCATCGAGCTCAGGACTTCCTTGATCTCGTTGAGGCTCTTGCGGCCGAAGTTCGGCGTGCGGAGCATCTCGGCCTCGGTCTTCTGGACCAGGTCGCCGATGTAGATGATGTTGTCGTTCTTGAGGCAGTTGGCCGAACGCACCGACAGTTCCAGCTCGTCCACCTTCTTGAGCAGGTAGCGGTTGAGCTGGTTGGTATCGCCTTCGTCGGCCGGGGCCGAGGCGGCCATGCCGATCATCGGCGAGCTGCCCATTGGCACTGCATCTTCGAAGTGGACGAACAGCGCCAGCTGATCCTGCAGGATGCGCGCGGCATAGGCCACGGCATCTTCCGGGGTGACGGTGCCATCGGTTTCGACCGACAGGCTGAGCTTGTCATAGTCAAGCTCCTGCCCGATGCGGGCATTGTCGACCTTGTAGCTGACCTGGCGGACCGGCGAGTAGAGCGAATCGACCGGGATCAGCCCGATCGGCGCATCGACCGGACGGTTGCCGACGGCCGGGACATAGCCCTTGCCGGTGTCAGCCGTCAGTTCCATGTTCAGCGTCGCGCCTTCGTCGAGATGGCAGATCACCAGATCCTTGTTCATCACTTCGATGTCGCCCGACACGGCGATGTCACCGGCGGTCACTTCGCCCGGGCCGGTGGCCGAAAGCTGGAGCCGCTTCGGGCCTTCGCCCTGCATGCGCAGCGCGATCTGCTTCACGTTGAGCACGATGTCGGTCACGTCTTCACGCACGCCGGCGAGCGACGAGAATTCGTGCAGCACGTTCTCGATCTTGATCGAGGTGATTGCGGCGCCCTGCAGCGAAGAGAGCAGCACGCGGCGCAGCGCGTTGCCGAGCGTCAGACCGAAGCCGCGTTCGAGCGGTTCGGCAACGAAGGTCGCACGGCGCTTGGGGTCGTTGCCCGACTTCACCTCGAGGGCGTTGGGCTTCTTGAGTTCCTGCCAGTTCTTGATGTTGACAGTCATGGAGGTCCCCTAATGCGTTTCTGGCCCTAAGGCCTTGTTTTGGCGGAAAGGCCGCTGCCCCGTTGCGGGACCGCGGCCGAACCGGAACTGCGGCGGGATGGCCCCGCCGCGGTGCAATCGATCAGACGCGGCGACGCTTGGAAGGGCGCACGCCGTTGTGCGGGATCGGGGTCACGTCGCGGATCGAAGTGATGGTGAAGCCCACCGCCTGCAGCGCGCGCAGCGCGCTTTCGCGGCCTGAGCCCGGACCCTTCACTTCGACTTCCAGGGTGCGCACGCCGTGTTCGGCGGCCTTCTTGCCGGCGTCGTCCGCAGCCACCTGGGCGGCATAAGGGGTCGACTTGCGGCTGCCCTTGAAGCCCATCATGCCGGCGCTGGACCACGAAATCGCGTTGCCCTGGGCGTCGGTGATGGTGATCATGGTGTTGTTGAAGCTGGCGTTCACATGCGCGATGCCGCTGGTGATGTTCTTCCGCTCGCGGCGCTTGATGCGCTGGGGTTCGCGTGCCATTTTTCTCGTCCTACTCGAATAGGTGAAGGGAAAGCGTGATGCCCGGTGGGCGTCAGCTTACTTCTTCTTGCCGGCGATCGGCTTGGCCTTGCCCTTGCGGGTACGGGCGTTGGTATGCGTGCGCTGACCGCGAACCGGCAGCCCCTTGCGATGGCGCAGGCCGCGATAGCAGGCCAGGTCCATCAGGCGCTTGATGTTCATCGCGGTTTCGCGGCGCAGGTCGCCTTCGACGGTGTGTTCGGCATCGATGGTTTCGCGGATGTGCAGGACTTCCTGGTCAGACAGGTCCTGAACGCGGCGGGTATGATCGATACCCAGCTTGTCGGCGATCTGCTTGGCCTTGTGGGCCCCGATACCATGAATGTAGGTGAGCGCGATGATAACGCGCTTGTTGGTGGGGATATTGACCCCGGCAATACGAGCCACTTAGTTCTCCATGCTCCACAGGAAACAGCTGGTGCGGTTTCCCATCTCAACGCTTCACCCGGGCCAGAACGGCAAAAAGCCCGGTTGGCGCGCGCTGTGGCTGCCGCCTGCCGGACTGACCCGTTCTGTCGAGTGAAGGGCGCGCTTAGGGCGATTCGCCTCCCATGTCAACGCCCTCGCCGCCGCGCACGACCGGGGGCGCTATTGCCCCGCCGCGGCGGGCCTGGCCGGGGCCGCAGCTTCAGCCGCCGGGGCTTCCAGCAGCTGCGCCAGCCGCCCCGCCTGCAGGCCGATCACGCCGTCCACCGCCGGAGCGAGATCGGCCACCTTCATCCGGAAATAGCCGCCGACGGTGTATTCCCAGTCGATCCGGGTCCGGCCGCCGTCCAGCGGGCGCAGCACCACTGCCAGCTTGCCGGTCACCGCCTGCCCCTGCATCGGCCCCAGCGCGCCTTCCATCAGCAACACCTTGTTCGGATTGACGTGGATCACGTGCATGTGTTCCACCGATCCGCGCCGCGCGCCTTCGGGGGCCTTGGGATCCCTGGGCAGCAGTTCGCAGAAGCAGCCGGTCGCCTGAGCATCGATATAGAGCCCACTGGCGTCCTTGGACCAGGTGTGCGCCGGATCCCACCACTTGGCCGGGGCGAGCAGCGCGGCCCAGACCTCTTCCGGGCTGCGCGCAACCTCTGTGCTTTGGCGAACGGTGAAGCCATTCTCCGCGCTGTCGACCACTTCGGCATGGGCCGGCAAGCCCCAGGCCAGCGCGGCCGCCGCCAGTCCGATCCGGATCGCTGCGCCCATCGTGCATTCTCCCCTGTCTGCGCCCACTGCCGGGCGCAGGTGTCAGGCAGAGATAATACGTTCGATCGCTGCGGTCACGTGGTCCATTTCGGCCATGCCGTTGACGCGGGTCACGATCCCGCGCGCGTCATAGATCGGCAGGATCGGGGCGGTCTTGGCGCGGTATTCGGCCATGCGGGTGCGCACGGTGTCCTCGTTGTCGTCAGGACGGCGCTTGAATTCGTGGCTGCCGCACTTGTCGCAGACGCCCGGCTGTTTGGGCTGTTCGAACTTGTCGTGATAGCCCTTGCCGCAATTGGCGCAGGTGAAACGGCCGGTGATGCGTTCAACCAGCGCGTCTTCATCGACGTTCAGTTCGATCACGTGGTCCAGCTTGCGCCCACGCGCGGCGAGGATCGCGTCGAGCGATTCGGCCTGGGCGGCGGTGCGCGGGTAGCCATCGAATATCGCCCCGACGGCCGGACCCATCGCGTCCAGCTCGTCCCCGATCAGCGCCGAGACGATCTCGTCCGACACCAGCTCGCCCCGGTCCATCACGGCCTTGGCCTGGAGCCCCACCGGGGTCCCCGCCTTGACCGCGGCGCGCAGCATGTCGCCGGTCGAAAGCTGGCGCATGCCGTGCGCTTCGACCAGACGCTGGGCCTGGGTGCCCTTGCCCGCCCCCGGCGGTCCCAACAGAATGATGTTCACGTGCAGGTCCCCTCTCATCATGCTCGTGCGCGCGGTAGGCTTAGCGCAGGCGGCCCTTCAGCTTCGCCTTCTTGATCAGATCGCCATACTGGTGCGCCAGCAGGTGCGACTGGATCTGGGTGATCGTATCGAC
>JAGWTB010000028.1 GCA_028869175.1 Sphingomonadales bacterium | reverse complement strand
GTGTACCTGTCGTTCCGCCAGGAGCGCAGCAGGGTAGCTATGCATGGACGGGATAACCGCTGAAAGCATCTAAGCGGGAAGCCTCCCTCAAGATAAGGTATCTTCGAGTCGTGATAGACCATCACGTTGATAGGCTGGATGTAGAAGTGCGGTAACGTATGGAGCTAACCAGTCCTAATAACTCTGATCATGCTTGTAGAATCCCGCCATCAATGACAGTCCTGCCAAGGTAATTGGCAAGGCGGTCTGCGAAAAGCGCGGACGATAACAGCCAGAGACGCCATTAGAAGAATGCATCGATTAAAAACCGTTTCCGTCTGCTTTATTGCTTGGTGGCCATAGCGTCAGTGCCCCACCCGATCCCATCTCGAACTCGGACGTGAAACCTGACTGCGCCGATGGTACTAACGCTCAAGCGTTGGAAGAGTAGGTCGTCGCCAGGCATTAAAGCAGGCGGGAACGGTAAAACCCATTCACATGTCAGGGCATCAAGCCCAAGCGATCAGGGCCCTAGTGGCCCTTTTCGTGTCTTGATTGCCCGGAAATCGGCCCTATCTGGGTCGCAATGGTGACGCGGGGTGGAGCAGCCCGGTAGCTCGTCAGGCTCATAACCTGAAGGTCGTAGGTTCAAATCCTACCCCCGCAACCAACACAAGGCCCCGCTTCGGCGGGGTTTTTTGTTGTCCGGCGCAGGCGGCAGACGTGTTTGCTGCCAAACTCATGACAAATCGTGCGACAATTGGCGCGGATCGTGCCGGCCCGCTTGCCCTGCGAGTCACCCACGGGCTATGACCTGCGCCGGCATGACGTCATTTCCCCTTCCTCCCGGTGGTTGCTTCGATGGCCCGCTGCACCGCTTTGCGGTGCGCGCCTATTTCGAGGACACCGACCTGTCGGGCGTGGTCTACCACGCCAACTACCTGCGCTGGTTCGAACGCGCCCGCTCCGATATGCTGCGCCTGCTCGGCATCGACCAGCGCGCTGCCTACGAGGCCGGTGAGGGGGCCTATGCCGTTGCCGATCTATCCATTCGCTTCGCCGCGCCTGCCCGGCTCGACGATGACGTGCTGATCGAAAGCCGGGTCGAGGAAATGGGCGCTGCTTCGTGCCGCATGCACCAGCGCGCGCTCAGGTCCGGTCAGTTGCTCGCCGAGGCGCGGATGCGCGTGGGTTTTGTCGGGCCGGACGGACGTCCGCGCCGCCAACCCGCGCCCTGGCGCGCTGCCTTTGCCCAGATTATCGTTACCGCTGAAGGATCCGAATGACCGACCTTGCCTTTCTTGCTGCCGCCGTGAGCGGCGCGATGGATACTGCCGCCGCTGCCGGCAGCCATGCCCGGCTCAATCCGGTCAAGCTGTTCCTCGATGCCGATATCGTCGTTCAGGTGGTGATGGCGGGCCTGATCCTTGCCTCCGTCTGGGTCTGGATGATCGTGTTCTCGTTCGGTTACCGCATGGCCGGGCTGCGCAAGCGCTGCGACGCCTACGAACGGGATTTCTGGAAGGCGAAGGACATCGATATCTTCCAGGCCGAACAGGGCAAGGCGGATATTCCTTCCTCACGGGTCGCGGCGGCGGCGCTGGTCGAATGGCGGCGTTCGCTGGTGGGCGGCAAGGTGGACCGCGAGGGCGCGCGGCAACGGCTTGCCACGGCGCTCGACACGACCGTGGCGCATGAGGCGGACAAGCTGGCCGAGCGGCTGAATTTTCTGGCAACGGTGGGCTCGGTCGCGCCCTTCGTCGGCCTGTTCGGCACGGTGTGGGGCATCATGAACAGCTTCTTCCAGATCGGCCAGCAGCAGAATTCCTCGCTCGCCGTGGTGGCTCCGGGCATTTCCGAGGCGCTGTTCGCCACCGCTATCGGCCTGTTTGCTGCTATTCCGGCGGTGATCGCCTATAACCGCTATAGCCACAAGGTGAATGCGTTCGAAGGGCGGCTGCAGCGGTTTGCCGACCGGTTCCACGCCTCGCTCAGCCGCGAGCTGGAGACCGCCTGATGGCCATGGGTCTGCACGGCGGCGGCGCGCGGCGGCGTCGGGGGCGTTCGCAGCGCGCGCCGATGGCGGAGATCAACGTCACTCCGCTGGTCGACGTGATGTTGGTGCTGCTGATCATCTTCATGGTCACCGCGCCGCTGCTCAAGGCGGGTGTGCCGGTGGAGCTGCCGGAGAGCCGGGCCAAGGCACTGGGTGAGGAAAAGCAGCAGGTCACCATCACCATGGCGCGCGACGGGGCGATCTATCTTGACGATGCGCCGCTTTCGCCGGGCGAACTGCCCGACCGCCTGGCTGCCCTGCCCCGCGACGGAGAGGGCAAGCCCCCGCTGGTCACGCTGCGGGCCGACAAGGCGCTCGACTACGGTTCGGTCATGGGGGTGATGGGCGAGCTCAACCGTGCCGGGTTCAACGCGATTTCGCTGGTAACCTCGGTCGGTGCCGCGCCGCCTGTGGTCACCGGGCGTTCAGGCGCGGGGCAATAGCCCGCAGTCATGGCCCGCAGAGCGATCCGAAGCGATGAAGCGGTTGCCCTGGCGGCGGCGCTGGCCGCGCATGCCGGCTTGGTGGCGCTGCTGGTATGGCACCCGCCGGGACCGGCTGACGTGCCGCCGCCCGAACGCATGACGGTGACGCTGTCCGAAGATGTCGGGCTGACCTCCACCTCGCCGCAGCCCAGTGCGCAGGCCGCGCCGGATGAAGCGCCGCAGCGGGGCGAGCCGCCTGCGGAAATGGCCAGCGCAGAACCAGCGCCGCCGCAACCGCAGCCCGAACCACCCCGGCCCGAAGTCCGCAAGCCGGAACCGGTCCGGAAGGTTGAACCGCCCAGGCCGCAAGTGCTGCCGCCGCGTCCGGTACCCAAGGCTGCCCCGCCGCCGCGGCCCGTTCCTGCACCGCGCGTGCAGCCCAGTCCGCTGCCGCGTCCGGCTCCCGCCAAGACGGTGAGCAAGGCCGCGCCTGCCGCGCCGCCACGCCCGGCTGTGGCCGCACCTGCCCGCGCGGCAACACCGCCGCGTGCTCCGGCCGGTGGTTCGCGCATCGGCACGGACTTCCTCAGCGGGGTGCGCGGTGCCCAGGCCAGCGGACCGGCGCGAACCCCGCCAGCGGCGACGATTGGACCGGCGGTGCGTTCGGCCCTGTCCGGTGCTATTTCGCGTCAGCTCAAGCCCAAATGGGTCGCGCCGCAGGGGGCTGACGCCGAAAAACTGGTGACCATTCTGACATGGAGCCTCAACCGTGATGGCAGCCTTGCGGGCAGTCCCCGCGTTGTCCGGCAGGATGGGATCACCGATGCCAATCGCGCCCAGGCTGGCCGCCATGCCGAACAGGCGATCCGCGCCGTCCAACTGGCCGCGCCGTTCGACCTTCCCGAGGAATACTACGATGCGTGGAAGCGCGTCGCCGAATTCCGCTTCGACAGGAAATTGTCGCAATGAAGTTTCGTTTGCTCCCGCTGCTCCTCCTTGCCGCCTCCGCGCCGGTGCTGGCGCAGCAGACCGCTGCCCCCACCGCCACGCCGTCTGCCCAGCCGACCGAAGAGGGCGGGCTTTCCGGCGCGGTTTCGGATGAGAGCGACTGGCAGGATCTCGGCATCGCCATTCCCGCTTTCGCCACCAACGAGGACGTCCCGACCCAGGCCAGTTCGGGCAGCACCGGGGCGACCGGCTTTGCCGTGGCGCAGGTCATCACCGCCGACCTCCGCAACAACGGCCTGTTCAAGCCGGTGGGCCCCGACAGCCTGCCGCGCCCCTCGTTCGAACAGGTGCAGGCCCCGGAATTCGCCACCTGGTCGGGCCGGAGTGCGGAGATGCTGGTGCAGGGCTATGTCCGCGCCAGCGGCGACGGCAACCTGACGGTCGGTTGCTATCTCTATGACGTGGCGCTCAAGCAGCAGCTCACCAAGGCGGGCTGGGTAGTGCCGCCTTCGGACTGGCGGCGTGCCGCGCACAAGTGTGCCGACGTGATCTATTCGCGGCTTTCAGGCGAGAGTCCGTTCTTCGACAGCCGGATTGCCTATATCGCCGAAACCGGCCCGAAGGACCGGCGGATGAAGCGGCTGGCGATCATGGATTCGGACGGGGCCAACCACCGCTTCGTCACCACCGGGCAGGCGACCGCACTGACCCCGCGCTTTTCGCCCGACTACAAGTCGATCCTCTATCTCAGCTATCTCAACGGTAACCCGCGCATCTACATCTACGATGTCGAGCGCAACACCCAGCGGCTGCTGGTGCAATCGACCAATCCCACCTTTGCCCCGCGCTGGTCGCCCGATGGCAGATGGGTACTCTATTCGATGGCGATCGGCGGCAATACCGACATCTACCGCATTCCCTCTGCCGGCGGCACGGCGCTGAAGCTGACCGACAGCCCGGGGATCGACATCGGCGGCTCGTTCTCGCCCGATGGCAGCAAGATCGTGTTCGAGAGTGATCGTTCGGGCAGCCAGCAGGTCTATGTGATGAATGCCGATGGCAGCGACCAGCACCGGGTCAGCTTCTTCGGCGGCCGCTCAGCCACGCCCGAATGGAGCCCGCGCGGCGATCAGATCGCCTTCACCCACATCGCCGGCAACTTCCGCATCGCGGTGATGAGCCCCGGCGGCGGTGACATGCGCTACCTGACCGATTCGTGGCAGGACGAAGCGCCGACCTGGGCTCCGAACGGGCGGATCATCCAGTTTTTCCGCACCGCGCGCGGATCGGGCAAGGCATCGATCTGGCAAGTGGACCTGACCGGGCGCAACGAACGCCGGCTGCCGACCCCGGTCGATGGCTCCGATCCGGCCTGGGGCCCGATCCGGCCCTGATTGACTCTCGGGGGCGTTGCACCGAAGTTTGCCATGTTGAAGGAGAAAGCCATGACCAGCCTCAAGACCGCCGCCGTGCTGCTGCTCGGTTCCATCGCGCTTTCGGCTTGCGCGACCAAGGCACCCAAGGACCTGCCGCCCGATCCGGGTGCGGCGGTCAACACTTCCACCAATACCAACGGCGGCACCCTGCAGGGACCGACGCCGGGCACCCAGGCCGATTTCGTCGCGCAAATGATGGGGCAGGATACGGTCTACTTCGATACCGACCGCTACAATATCGACAGTCAGGATGCCGCCGCGCTGGCAGCGCAGGCGGCGTGGCTGGGCAAGTACCCGGCCAAGCACGCCACCATCGAGGGCCACTGCGACGAACGCGGCACGCGTGACTACAACCTTGCGCTGGGCGAGCGCCGGGCCAATGCGGCGAAGAACTATCTCGTCAGCCTGGGCGTAGATGCAGCGCGGGTCAGCACGGTCAGCTATGGCAAGGAGCGCCCGGTCGCGCTGGGGTCGGACGAAGCCTCATGGGCCAAGAACCGCCGCGCGGTGACGGTGACGGTCGACTGATCGAAATGCTGGGAGGGCGGCCTATGCCGCCCGCCTCAGCGCGGCAGCAGCGGCGTTGCCGGTAGTCCGGGCAGGGCTGGTGCGGCGATCTCGAACGGAGAGCCTGCCCCGCGCGACGCGGGCGAACCGGCGGCGTGCGGATCGAACAGCGCAAAGGCGGCCATGGCCAGAACCGAAAGCGCCGCTGATACTGCCAATTGCCTGCTCATGATCCCGCCAGTCCTGTCCGGTCGCCGTCAATATGGGGTTGGTCCGGTTATATTGCAATGCAGCAATAGCGGGCGAGGCTTAACATTTCTCTGATGGCACCGCGGCGCTTGCGCATTGCCGTGGCTTTCCCTTATCGCGGCAGGATGAACCGTGCGCGACGTTCGAATGACTGGGGTTTCCCGCGCTGGCGCGGCTATGGCAGCTCGCGCGATGCGGCCTCGGTGCGGCTTTGCGACCGGGTGGGGTGCAACGATCCGGGCGAGTGCCCCGCGCCCAAATCGCCCAACAGTCCGGATCGCTGGTATTTCTGCCAGAAGCACGCCGCCGAATACAACGCCGGGTGGGACTATTTCGCCGGGCTGACGGCGGAGGAGGCCGCCGCGCGCGAGGCTTCAGAGCGGCAGGATTCCGAAGGCTACCGCGAATCGGCGCATTATGGCTGGGCTGGTTCGGGCGATGGCACCCGCACGCGCGACGAGATGCGCGCGCTCGAAGTGCTGGGGCTGGAGACCGACGCCGATTTCGACGCGGTGCGCCGCGCTTGGCGCAGCAAGGCCAAGGAAGTCCACCCCGACGTGCGCCCCGGCGACGAGGATGCCGCCAAGGCCTTCCTCGCGCTGCAACTCGCCTATGAAGTGCTGCGCGCGGCGGAAGAGCGGCGGCAGTGGCAGGGGTGAGCTGAGCCAGGTCCGTTCGACGCGAACGGACCTGGGGCAATGCGCGCTGGAACGCAGCGCAGTGTCGCTACACCGCCGCCAGCGCCTGTTCGAAATCGGCGATCAGGTCGTCCGGGTCTTCGATGCCTACGGAAATGCGGACCAGGTTGTCGGTGATGCCAAGCTGCGCCTTGCGGGCATCGGGGACCGAGAGGTGGGTCATGGCTGCCGGGTGGCTGGCGAGGGTTTCGGTGCCGCCGAGGCTGACCGCCAGCTTGGCCACCTTCAGCGCATCGAGGAACCGGAAACTCTCGGTTTCGCCACCCTTGATGAACAGGCTGAAGGTGCTGCCCGCGCCGGTGCAGTGGCGGGCGAAGATGTCCTGCTGGCGCGGGTCGGCGATCATGCCGAGGTAGCCAAGTCCCGCCACCTTGGGATGATCGCGCAGGTATGCGCACACTTTGGCCGCGTTTTCGCCCGAGCGGGTCATGCGCAGTTCCACCGTCTCCAGGCTGCGCAGCAGCATCCAGGCGGTGTTGGGATCGCAGATCGTCCCCATGGTGTTGCGCAGCATCCGCACCGGATCGAGCCAGCGCTTCGCCCCCGAGAGGCCGCCGGCAACGAGATCGGAATGGCCGCCGGCATATTTGGTCAGCGAATAGATCACCACGTCCGCGCCGTGGTGCAGCGGCTGCTGCCACAGCGGGCCGAGGAAGGTGTTGTCGATGGCGATGGGGGCGGGCTCGCCGCCCAGCGCGTCGCGCGCGGCGGCGACGGCTTCGATGTCAACCAGGGCATTGGTCGGGTTGGCCGGGCTTTCAAGGTAGATCAGCGCCAGCTTGCCGCCCTGCGCGCTGGCCATGGCCTGACCCCGGGCGAGCACCGCGGCGATCTCCGCCCGGTCTGCCCCGGCGGGGAAATCGAGATAGGTCACCCCGAAACGGGCGAGCGTTCTGGCGATGAAGCCCTCGGTCGCGGCGTAGAGCGGGCCGGAATGGACGATCACGTCGCCCTTGTCACACAGCGCCAGCAGCAGCGTGGCGATGGCCGACATGCCGCTGGAAAATACCAGCGCCTCCTCCGCCCCGTCCCACAGCGCCAGCCGGTCTTCGAGGATTTCCTGATTGGGGCCGTTGAACCGCGAATAGACCAGGCCGTCTGCACCGCCGGGCCGCTTGCCGGTGATCCCTTCGAAAAACCGCTTGCCCTCCGCCGCGCTGGGGAAGGCGAAGGTGGAGGTGAGAAAGATCGGCGGCTTCAGCGCGCCTTCGGACAATACGGGGTCATAGCCATAGCCCATCATCAGGGTCGCGGGCCGCAGCGCGCGATCCCCGATCATGGTGGCATCATGGCGCGAAGCGCGGCGAGGGGTGCGGGGTGTGTCGGGCATGATGGTTTCGTATGTAACGAAACTGGCGGGGCTTGGCGAGGGGGATCGCAAATATCATTGTTTTGATCGCCCAAGAAAGTGCGGCCCATTGATCTTCAAGACCACTCCGCCACCCCCCAAACCAAAAAAGGCGCACCCTCCGGCGCGCCTCTCTTGGTCCTGCGATAAGCGGCTGGCTTACTTCGGCGAGACGACCATCAGCATCTGCCGGCCTTCCATGCGCGGGTAGCTTTCCACCTTGGCGACTTCGGCGATGTCTTCCTGCACGCGGCGCAGCAGGTTCATGCCGAGCTGCTGGTGCGACAGTTCGCGGCCGCGGAAGCGCAGGGTTACCTTCACCTTGTCCCCTTCGCCGATGAAGCGGTGCATCGCGCGCATCTTCACGTCATAGTCGTGATCGTCGATGTTCGGACGCATCTTGATCTCCTTGATCTCCTGCGTCTTCTGCGTCTTGCGGGCGAGGTTGGCCTTCTTCTGCGCTTCGTAGCGGAATTTGCCGACATCGAGGAACTTGCACACCGGCGGATCGGCGTTGGGCGAAACTTCGACGAGGTCAAGGCCGACGCCGGCCGCCTGCTCGATGGCTTCGCGCGTATACATCACGCCAAGGTTCTCACCGTTTTCGTCGATGACGCGGACCTTGTCCGAGGTGATCATGGTGTTGAAGCGTGGCCCGCTCTTCACGGGGGGCGCCATACTGCGCCGGGGAGGGGGTGCTATAGTAGATGCTCCTCAGATTTTCACTGGCCTGCCCTTAATGCGATTCACCGCGCAGCGCAAAGCCGAAAAACGCGGGGGAAGCGACGGGAGAGGCATGGGCCCAGGCGCGAGCCGGACGCAGCTTCACCAGGCGGGTGCGAAGGCAGCGGGCGGGCTTGCCGTGACACTATCTTCAGGTGCAGGAAAATGCGCGGCGAAGCTGTACGCCTTGCCTATCCGTCTTCGCTCTTCGCCCCGTCCTTGCTCTTCGCATCATCGGCATACCGCTGGATCACGTGCAGCGCGTGAGCGAAGTCCCGTTCGTCGTTGCCGAGTTCCTTTGCCGCCATAAGGCCCAGCGTGATGCCGCCGGCGATGTGCGCGCTTAACAACCCGTTGGTGGCGAGCGATGCCGAAATCGCATCGATTTGCGCCAGAGTCGCCTTGTAGACCGCATCGAATGGATATTTGCGCAATCCTTCTTCAGCGTGGTTTCTGGCGAAGTCCATTGCGTTTGCGAGGGTGCCAAAATCGATCATGGTCCGAACGCTCCCTTTTGGCCCGAGAAGTATTGCGTCCCGCCGCCCTGGGTCGGGATCGATTGGCCGGGAATCGACCAGGTATCGGTAATCGGCGCGGCGGTCGATTTGAGCACCTGAACGTCGCTCGTCGTCTTGTAGGGGGCTGCCACCTTGTTTTCCACTGCGCCGGTTATGCGCGATTGGCCCTGCGGAGATATGCCGAGTTCGGTGGCCTTCGTTCCCGGCGGTGCGTAGTAATTGCCCTGTCGGCCTCCGGGGACCTGATACTGGGTGAGTTCGGTGCCCGCAGGAAGGGTTTCGACCGTAACGGGCCGCGTGAGGTCGATGCCCTTCACATGGTCGGGAATGTCGGCAGGGCTATATCCCTGATTTTCATAGAAGGCATGGGCGGTAGCGCGGTTCGCCGCGATATCGAACTGCTGCCCTCCCTTGTACCCGAGCCCGCCGCCGATCGCGCCGCCCGCGAAGCTTCCCATGACCTCGCCAACCGCCTGCCCGGTTGCGCCGTACCCCATCTCGGTGGCGGCCCATTTGCCGCCGATGCCCCCCAGGTAGCTTCCGCCAAGCCCGCCAGCCAGGCTTCCTGCCGCCGCGCCGATCCCGAATTCAGCGGCAATTCCCCCCGTTGCGATCACCGCACCGCCGATCGACATCGCAAACAGCGTCGTGTTCAGCCACTGCGGAACCTCTGGCGTCACCGGCAAGAAGGTCTGGCTGTCGCCGCCGATCATGACGTTTGCGGAACCCGATACGATCTTTGCCGAACAGGTCATCGTCTCGCCCTTGCGGGCGGCGGGCATCGTGACGACGAGGACATTGGGCACGCCGCTAGCAACCGCCTGCGGGACGCCGTATTCCTTGGCGCATGGCCCCATGGCGATGCCGACAGCGGCTTGCGGGAGCATGTTGGTAAGAACGGTTGGCGCACCCGAAACAAGAGCCCCGGTTGGCGGTCCTGATATCGTTGCCCCGATCGCCTCGCCTGCCAGCCCCGCGCCGCCGGCGACGCCGATGGCAGCACCTATGGCGATGGCGCCAAGGCCGCCGGTCGCCAAAATCAGCGCACCTGCGGCGATGCCGACTGCCAGCCCGATCAAGACCCCGTCGAGCGCGCAGGTGTGACCAAACTGATCGGTCACGCGGGCGGCGGGTGCGGCACCCACTATCCGGTGACCAGTGATTTCATCATGCGGTGAAACGTGGCTTCGTGGTCGCCGAAAGTATCGCGACCGGCGGTTGCCGTAGCAATCATCATGTCATCGCGGCCAAGGTCGGCGAAGGTAATCCACTGTGCCACCGGTGCCTGCGGCGTTCGCCACTGGACCATGATTTCGGCCACCGGATGCTCGGCATCGACCTTCCGCCACAGTTCGCGGAATTCTGCCATGTTCCTCCGCATCTCCAGCACTTGCCGGTCAAGCAGGGCGTGCATGCGCTGGGGGTGGGAGTGCGGGAGGTCGCCGGGCATCCTGTCGCGCGTGACAACCATGTTGGCAGCGACACCCGATTGGTCGGCCCCCGGAGCGGACATGATCGTCATCGAACGATCAATCCAGCCCGGCGGGCAGACCATTTGTGCTTTTTTCATCAATCTTCCCGCGCGACCGAACGTATTGATCGACAATCGATTGATGCGAATTCAGCAGGTCCGCCAATGGATGTCAATCGACGCACCATGTCCGGAAAGCATCCGATATGAATGAATTTCGCTGTCGATGAATGACATAGGCGTGCGCTGGGTTACCTCATGCCAATGCCGGGCACTTGCTTCCCATCACCCTCGCCACAGTGGATATTGCACCAGACGGCCCGCCGCCGGCAACATCGCATCGATGGCGCGCGCCGGTTGCAGCGCGGCGACGATGGCCGGATCGGCGGCGTCCATCCCGCCGGTCAGCGCGCCGAACGCGGGCAGGATCAGGCGGCTCTCGCTCGCCACCGCGCAGGGCCGGGCGATGCGCCGTCCGCGCGCGGAAATGGTCAGCTTCGGGTGGAAATGGCCGGAAATCTCGGGCCGCCGTTCGCCCTTCGCTGCTTCGTGCCGCAGCAGCACGCCGCCGACATCCAGCTCGCCCGCCATGGTGCCGCCCACCGGCGCAGCCATGGAGGCATCGTGGTTGCCGGTGATCCACACCCAGTCAGTCGCGCGGGTGAGGGCATCGAGCATGCCGGCGGCGTGCGGCTCCAGCCGGTCTGGCCCGGCGGCATCGTGAAACGAATCGCCCAGGCAGAACACCCGCCGCGCCCCGGTTTCGCGCAGCGCCAGGGCGATTCGCTCCAGCGTCTCGCGACTGTCATAGGGGGGGAGCATCTGGCCCCGCCGCGCATAGGCGCTGGCCTTTTCTAGGTGCAGGTCCGCCACCAGCAGTGCCTGCTCGCCCGGCCAGTAGACCGCGCGGCCGGCGATCCAGCGCCATTCCTGCCCTGCGAACGAAAAGGGAACCATGGCTTTTCCTTGCCGCATGGCGATTCGCTTGGCAAGGGCCATCCATGACCGACTGGACTCCCTACACCGCCCGCGCGAAGCAATGGTTCGAAGCGCTGCGCGACGCCATCTGCGCCGAGTTCGAAGCCATCGAGCGCGAGGCCGGTTCCGACGCCGCCTTCCAGTACGATCCGTGGCTGCGCGCCTCGGTGGAGGGCGAAGGAGAGGCGGAGACCGGCAACAATGAGGCCGGCAACAATGAGACCGGGGGCGGCACGCGCGGCCTGATGAAGGGCAAGGTGTTCGAGAAGGTGGGGGTCAACGTCTCCACCGTGGCGGGCGGGCTGGCGAAGGACTTTGCCGGCACGATCAACGGTGCCTCCGCCGAACAGAATGCCTTTTCCGCCACCGGGATCAGCCTGGTGGCGCACATGGCCAACCCGCATGTGCCCGCCGTCCACATGAACACCCGCTTCCTCACCACCACCAAGGCGTGGTTCGGCGGCGGCGCGGACCTCAACCCGCCGCTGCCCTATGACGAGGATACCGCCGAGTTCCATCGCGCGTTCAAGGCCGCCTGCGATGCGCACGGGGCGGACTATTATGACCGGTTCAAGGCCTGGGCCGACGACTATTTCTACATCCCCCACCGCAAGGTGCATCGCGGCGTGGGCGGTATTTTCTACGATCACCTCGAATGCGCCGACGAAGCCGCCTGGGAAGCGAACTTCGCCTTCACCAGGGCGGTCGGCGAGGCATTCCTGGCGGTGTTCCCCCGCATCGTGCGGCGGCGCATGGGCATGGCCTTTACCCCGGCCGACAAGCTGCAGCAGCTGGAATGGCGCGGGCGCTATGCCGAATTCAACCTGGTCTATGACCGGGGCACGCTGTTCGGCCTCAAGACCGGCGGCAATATCGACGCCATCCTGATGAGCCTGCCGCCCGAAGCCGTGTGGAGTTGACCCCGATGATCGCCAAGCCCCTCCCCGCCAGCATCCGCCCGCAGACCATCCCGGCCGACCTGCCGCTCACCGTCTGGCAGGCGATGAAGCGCGGTGGCTTGGGCTGCTGTCCGCGCTGCGGGCTCAAGGGCTTCTTCCCGCGCCTGCTCAAGCCGGTGGCGCAGTGCCGCGCCTGCGGGCAGGACTGGACCCACCACCGCGCCGACGATTTCCCGCCCTATGTCGCGATCATCGTCACCGGCCACCTGATGGCCCCGGTGATGATCGTGCTGGCATCGAACCAGTCGATCTCGCTCGGCGTCAAGATGGCGGTCGCGGTGGTGATCGCCGCGCTGATGATCGCCGCGCTGCTCCAGCCGGCCAAGGGCGCGATCATCGCCCTGCAGTGGTGGAACGGCATGCACGGCTTCCTCCCCAGCGGGCGCGACGAGGCGGCGGTGGCGGGGCATCCCGAGGGGTAGCGCGGCACTGGCGCAAACGGGAGAATGTAGTTGGTTCGCGCCATAATTGCCGCAAGGGGGTTGCCCTCACCCCCTGTCACCCCCCATCAAGGGCACGATGCTCCGACAGTACGAACTTGTTGAACGGGTGCTGGCCTACGATCCCGACGCGGACGAGGCCATGCTCAACCGTGCCTATGTCTATACCGTGCAGAAGCATGGCACCCAGAAGCGCGCCAGCGGCGATCCCTATTTCTCTCACCCGGTCGAAGTCGCCGGCCTGATGACCGAGCTCAAGCTCGATCAGGAAACCATCATCACCGCGCTGCTCCACGATACGCTGGAAGATACCCTCGCCACGCCCGAGGAGATCGAGAAGCTGTTCGGGCCGGACATCGCCCGGCTGGTCGACGGGGTGACCAAGCTCTCCAAGATCGAGGCGATGACCGAGAAGGAGCGCGCGGCGGAGAACCTGCGCAAGTTCCTGCTGGCCATGAGCGAAGACCTGCGCGTGCTGCTGGTCAAGCTGGCCGACCGGCTGCACAACATGCGCACGCTGCACTTCATCAAGAGCGAGGAAAAGCGCCGCCGCATCTCGCGCGAGACGATGGAGATATACGCCCCGCTGGCCGAGCGGGTGGGCATGTACGAATACATGCGCGAGATGCAGCTGCTCGCCTTCGAGCAGATCGAGCCCGAAGCCTATGCGACGATCACCGGGCGGCTGGCGCAGATCCGCAGTTCCGAAGGCGGGCAGGTCGATGCCATCGCGCTGGCCTTCAAGCAGGTGCTGGCCGAAGCCGGGGTGCGGGTTGAGGTTTCCGGGCGGGAGAAGCATCCCTATTCGATCTGGAAGAAGATGGCAGAGCGCCACGTCACCTTCGAACAGGTGACCGACATCATGGCCTTCCGTGTGCTGACCGACAGCGTCGAGGAATGCTACAAGGCGCTGGGCGTGCTCCACACCACCTGGCAGATGATCCCGGGCCGGTTCAAGGACTACATCTCCACGCCCAAGTCGAACGGCTACCGCTCGCTCCACACCTCGCTGATCTATGAGAATTCGATGCGGATCGAGGCGCAGATCCGCACCCAGGCCATGCACCGCACCAACGAATTCGGGCTGGCGGCGCACTGGGCCTACAAGCAGGGCGATGTCCAGCCCGATGGCCAGGTCGGCTGGCTGCGCGACCTGATCGAGATCGTCGATGCCAGCCATGATGCCGAGGAACTGCTGGAGCACACGCGGCTGGCGATCTATCAGGATCGCATCTTCGCCTTCACCCCCAAGGGCACCCTGTTCCAGCTGCCCAAGGGAGCATCGCCGATCGATTTCGCCTATGCCGTTCACACCGATCTGGGATCGATGGCGGTCGGGGCCAAGATCAACGGCCGCCACATGCCGCTGCGCACCCAGTTGAACAACGGCGACGTGGTGGAGATCATCAAGAGCCGCAAGAGTTCGCCGCAGCTGGGCTGGCTGTCGTTCGTCGTCACCGGGAAGGCCCGCGCCGCGATCCGCCGCGCGGTGCGCCAGAAGGAGCTGGAGGAAGTCGCCGCCATCGGCCGCAAGCTGTTCGACGAGATCGTCGAGCGGCTGCCCGCGAAGATCGGCAAGAAGGCGGTGAAGGACGCAGTCAAGCGGCTGGGCTTCGCCCGCGAGGAAGAGCTGATGGCCGCCATCGGCGCGGCCAAGGTCGATGACCGGCAGGTGATGGAAGCGCTCGTCCCCGGCAGCGCCAAGCACCTGACCGAGCCCGACCAGTGGCCCAAGCAGGAGCGTGCCATCTCGATCCGCGGGCTGACCCCGGGCATGGCCTTCCACCTTGGCAATTGCTGCCACCCGGTACCCGGCGACCGCATCGTCGGCCTGCGCCTGCCGGGCAAGGGCGTGGAAGTCCACGCGATCGACTGCAACGAGCTGGCAAACGGTGTCGATGCCGACTGGCTCGACCTGTCATGGGGCGAACGCACCACCGGCGCGGTCGGCCGGGTGCGCTGCGTGCTCTATAACCGGCCGGGGACGCTGGCCGAAGTCACCGGCATCTTCGCCGGCAACCGGGCCAACATCGTCCATCTGGAAATGATCGGGCGGGACGAGCTGTTCGGCACCTATGAGGTTGACCTGGAAGTCCACGATCTGGCGCACCTCACCCGCATCGTCAGCTCGCTGCGCGCGAGCGACGCCGTGGCGCAGGCGGACCGGATTTAGCGTTTTTCCGATTGACGTCGGTGCGGCACCAGCCCGCTCCCCCACCCGGCCACCCAAGCCATCGTATGATATGGGTGGCCGGGTGGGGGAGCGGGCTGGTGCCGTCTCAACCGAAAACGTTAGCGCCTGGCGCGCTCAGGTGCTTCGCCGGGACAACGCGGCCAACCTTGCCAACCGCTCGGGCGGCAGCACTTCGCGGAAATCGTAGGTTGTCTCGAAGGCCGGCACGCCTGCGGGCAGGGCCACCCACGGCATTTTCTCCGAAACGAAGATCACCGCGTCGGGAGTGAAGGTATCCGGGTCGTCGAGCGTGCCGACGCGCAGCCCGGCACCGTTGCGGCCCATGCGCGGATAGTGGCTCCACACTGCTGCGCCGCAGGCCTTGCAGCGCACGATGATGTGCGGCCCGCCGCTGCCCGCGACCACCACGTTTTCCGCCAGATCGCCCGATAGCAGCTCGATCCTCTCCATCTCGAAGAAGGCATTGACCACGCTGGTCGAGCCGGTCTGGTGCTGGCACTGGCGGCAGTGGCAATTGTTGACGAAGATCGGCTCGCCCCGCACCCGGTAGCGCAGTTCGCCGCAGCCGCAGCCGCCTTCACGGATCTGTTCGGTCATGCCATCCCTCCGACGATGAATTGGAGCGGCAGCTTGCCGCCGCTTGCGCCACGCGTCTAGCCTCGTTGGGACAGGAGAGGGCCATGACCGACAGCCGCGTGCAGATTTACCGCGTGATCCACACGATCCACGCCACCACCGATATCTACGGCTGTCGCCTGCTCTACCAGGATGCGCTGGGCGGGCTGGTCTTTGCCGAGAACTATTTCCCCGCCGAAGATCGCGACGCGGCACTGCTCTATGTCACCAACCACATGGTCGAGCCGATGGCCCCGCGCGATGCCGCTGACCTGACCAAGCCCTTCGCCCGGATGGCGGCGAAGATCGGGCAGGCGTTCCACTCGTTCGAGATCAAGGTCGCAGACGGTGCCGGTGCCAGCCAGGCCTTCCGCGATGGCGGGGCCAAGACCGCGAGCGACTATGGCTTCTTCTTCTTCGTCAAGGCGGAGAGCACCGGCGGGGTGCTGCTGGAAGTCTGCGAAGTGCCGATGCCCAACGATCCCTATGACCGCACCGGCTGGGGACCGGACGTGGGGCAGGGCCATGCCTCGGGCACGCTGCGGCTCGATCACATCGCCTGCGTTACCGCCGACATTGGGGCAGCGCTGCGCTTCTTCACCGAACTGTGCGACGGCGAACTGCTGGAGGACGCCCGCACGGCACTGCCGCAGGCGGGTCGGCGCGTGGTGGTGCGGCTGGGGGATACCCGGGTTGCCTTCATCCAGCCGGACGATGTTTCAGCCGGCCCGCTCGGGGCCTTTCTCGCCCGGCAGCAGAACGGCATTTACGCCCTTGTCTGGCAAGTGGCCGACCCGGCCCGCGCCAGCGCGCATTTCACGGAAAAGTGCAAGCTGCGGCTGACCTCGGACGATTGCGTTTCGCCCGGCTTCGCCATCGCGCCGGAAGACTTCTTCGGCGCGCGGCATGAATTTGTTGCCGGTCAGGCCTGACGCCGCCGCGCCAGCAGGTCCCAGGTGAACAGCCCGGCGGCGATCCAGATTGTGACGAAGCACAGCAATTGCACCGGCTTCAGCGGTTCGTGGAACACGAACAGCCCCAGCAGGAAAACGATGGTGGGCGAAAGATACTGGACGAAGCCCAACGTCGAATAGTCCATCCGGCGGGCCGCGCCGGCGAACAGCAGCAGCGGCACGGCGGTGACCAGCCCGGACAGGCCCAGCACCGTGCTGTCGAGCGCATTGCGGCCCATGGCGGTGCCCGTCGGGCTGATCCAGTACCAATGGACCAGCGCCAGAGCAGGCAGCAGCAGCACCAGGGCTTCGATCGTCAGTCCGGGCAGCGGTCCCACCGGCACCAGTTTGCGGACCAGTCCGTAGATCGCGAAACTCGCGGCAAGGGTCAGGCTGATCCACAGCATGTCGCGCGCGTCCCACGCCAGCAGCGAAACCCCCAGCGCCGCCAGCGCCACCGCCAGCCACTGCAGCCGGCGCAGCCGTTCGCTAAGGAACACCGTGCCCAGCAGCACGTTGGCCAGCGGGTTGATGTAGTAGCCCAGGCTGGCGGCGAAGAAGTGGCCCTTGCTGACCGCCCAGATATAGATCAGCCAGTTGCCGCCGATCATCAGCCCGCTCGCCGCAAGGATCGCCAGCGAGCGCGGCCGCGCCAGCGCATCGCGCAGAGCGCCGAACTGGCGGCTGGCGGCAAGGAACAGGATGCAGACCGGTAGGGTGAACAGCACTCGCCAGCCGACGAATTAGAACGGCGGCACGTCAGGGGCCAGCCGCAGGAACAGCGGCAACAGCCCCCAGATCACATAGGCGCCCAGCGCCATGATCAGTCCGGCGCGCTGCTGTGCCTGCTGTGGGTCCATCGGGAGCGGGTAAAGCGGCGCAGGCCGCTCGGCAACCCTCGGCTCGCCGCTTGCAGGGGCTCATCTCGTCGCAAATCGCGAATCTGACAGCCGCGTTGCCATCGGTTCAGCTTGGCAGGGCTAAGCATGAACACATGCCGAGGGGCAACCCCGGCGAACCACTCACACCGGAGAGCCGAGATGAAGACTGCCTTCACCGCCGCCGCGCTTGTTCTGGCCCTGCCGGGCATGCTCGCCACGTCCGTACCGGCCATGGCCGTCACCGGAACGCAGGGCGAAGCCGCCAGCCGCACGGTCATCGCCGCTGGCGAAAGCTGGCGCGATCACGATGACCATGGCTGGGGCCGTGAGCGTGGCTGGGGTCGTGGCCGCAGTTATGGCAATTCGGGCTATTATGGCGGCAACAGCTACTATGGTGAGCGCAGCTATGATGGCCCGCAAAGCTGGCGTGGCGAGGACGGGCGTTATTACTGCCGCCGACCGGACGGCACCACCGGCCTGATCGTCGGCGGCGCGGTGGGCGGGGTGATCGGCCACGAAGTTGCCGGTCGCCGCGGTGACCGTACGCTCGGCACGATCCTGGGCATGGCGGGGGGGGCGCTGCTCGGCCGGGCGATCGACCGCAATGGCTCGCGTTGCCGATGAACTGAACCGTTGAGGATTTGAAAGGACAAGTCCGGGGTGGCCCTGTGCCACCCCGGCGCGCGGCGCGTCGGGTCGTACCTGCGCCGCGCCGGGGCGCTCCCGGTTCCTCCGACCGGTGAGCGCCCCCTAGTTCCGCTCGATACGAAAGGATGCGGGGCTGGTAACCCCTGCCTCCGTCAGCTTCCCAGTGCGGGACAAGCGGAAAATTAACCCTGTGTGGCAACAGGTTGTTAAGGCTTTGGCGGGATGGCTAACGCTCCATTAAGCGCAAGGCCCGGTGCGGGCCGCGCCAGCCGGTGAGTCTGCCCATGTCCCTGCGTATCACGCCCTTTCGCCACTCTCCGCTGATCCTCGCGCTTGGCGCGGCGCTGCTGCTCGCCGGTTGCGGCTCCAAGAAAACCGACGACGCCGATCCGGCCGAATCCGATCCGGCGCTGACCGGTGCACTGGGCGATCAGATCATGGTCGATCCCGATCTCACCGGGCAGAACCGGGGCAACTCCGCCATTTCCGGCGGTGGCCCGGCCAGCGCCGAACTGCCGCCGCAGGCAAAGAGCCCCGAGGCGATTGCCGCCGCCCGCGCCGAAGCCGCGCAGCTGGCCGGCGGCACGATCCAGCCGGCCCCGGCACCCGGCGCTGCCGGCAATGCCAGCGACACCGCCGCCACGGCGGGTCAACTCGCGAGCATCCTGCCCGCTGATGGCGGCAAGCAATGCGCCGACAAGGTGGACTATTCCGCCGTCTGGGCCACCAAGCTGCCCGCCACCTTCCCGGTCTATCCGCGCGGCCACGTGCAGGAGGCTGCCGGCACCGATAAGGACGGCTGTTCGCTGCGGGTGGTGAATTTCATCACCCCGGTTCCGGTCAAGGACGTGGTCGATTTCTACTACACCCGCGCCAAGGCGGGCGGCTTTGACGCCGAGCATTCGCTGGAAGGCAAGTCCGGCACCGATCACGTGCTGGGCGGCAGCAAGGGCGCGGCGGCCTATATCGTCACCGCGCGGTCGCTGGCCAACGGGCTGACCGAAGTGGACCTTGTCGCCAACGGCGGCTGACGCTGCCGGGGCGCTACTTCTCGACCTTCAGGCCGACGCCGATCACCGCGCGGGGCTGTTCCATCTCGGTCGAGGTGACCGGATAGGCGCAGTAATCCGCCGCATAGAACGCTGCCGGGCGGTGGTTGCCCGAAAGGCCGATGCCGCCGAACGGAGCCGATGACGGCGCGCCGGTAGTCGGGCGGTTCCAGTTGACCACACCGGCGCGGATGTTGGCCCAGAACCGGTTGTAGTCCTGCGGCGTGCCGCCGACCAGCGCGGCCGACAGGCCGAAGCGGGTATTGTTCGCCTCGGCAATCGCTTGGTCGAGATCATCGACCCGGATCACCTGCAACATCGGGCCGAACAGCTCGACATCGGGCCGGTCCTTGACCGCGGTGGTATCGATGATCGCGGGCGAAAGGAACGGCAGGTCGTCGCGCAGGCGGACCATGTGCTTGATCGCCTTGCCGCCGTGGCTCATCAGGTAGAGGAAGCTCTCGGTCAGCCCATCTGCGGCGGCGTTGTCGATCACCGGGCCCATGAAGGGCGCAGGTTCGTCAAACGGCGCGCCGACGATCAGCCGGTCAGCCAGCCGTTTCACTTCAGAGACAACCGCATCGTACATCGATGCCTTGACGATCATCCGCCGCGCCGCCGAGCAGCGCTGGCCCGAACTGGTGAAGGCGGACTGGATCACCAGCGCCGCCGCGTCGGTCACCTTGGGGGTGTCCCAGACCACCACGGGATTGTTGCCGCCCATTTCCAGCGCCACGATCTTGTCGGGCCGGGCGGACAGCTTGCGGTTGATCGCGATGCCGGTGTGGGCCGATCCGGTGAACAGCACGCCATCGATGCCGTCATGCGCCACCAGCGCCTGCCCTTCCGCCGGGCCGCCGATCAGCACCTGGACGACGGCGGCGGAGATGCCGGCGCGGTGGAAGCACTGGGCCAGCAGTTCGCCGGTGGCGGGGGTCTTCTCGCTGGGCTTGAACACCACGACATTGCCGGCGATCAGCGCGGGAACGATGTGGCCGTTGGGCAGGTGCGCGGGGAAGTTGAACGGGCCAAGCACCGCCAGCACGCCGTGCGGCTTGTGGCGCACGGCAGAGGTGCCCTGCATCGCGTTGTCGAGCTTGCGCTGGGCGGTCCGCTCGGCATAGGCGCGGATCGAGATCTCGACCTTGTTGATAACGGATTCGACTTCGGTGCGGGCTTCCCACATCGGCTTGCCGGTTTCGCGGGCGATCAGTTCGGCCAGCTTCTCCGTCTCGCGGCGCACTTCATTGGCGAAGCGGCGCACCAGTTCCATGCGGTTCGACAGCGGCTGTGCCGCCCAGGCCGGCCAGGCACGGCGCGCGCGCGTGACGATCTCATCGACGTCGCCGATGCGGCCACGCCAGACTTCCGCGCCCGTTGCCGGTTCGTAGGAAATGATATGGCTGGCGCTCACAACCCCTCGTTCTGTTCTGGTCCGGGAGTTGCAGGGCCCGGTTGAATCTGCCTTTAACCAACTATAGCAGCCAAATGAAGGCCTTATGCTGAATTGTGGTTTACGCGGACTTGCCTATGTCATTGCGGCAACACCCAGGGCTTGCCCCATTCGGCGGATTGCCGCCACCTTTTCGTCCAGCGCCCCCCAGTCTTCCGCCTGATCGATCGCCGACCAGATGCGTTCCACCCCTTCGATCACCAGCGTTGGCGGGCCGGATTCCTGCCACAGCGGATGGTCGAGCGCCCCGCTAAGCGGCTGATAGTCGGCCAGCAGCGTGCCAAAGGCATCGCCCGGCGCAGCGCGGCCGCCGCGATGGGTGAAGAAGAAGCTGTCGGGCGAGAGCCCGGCGGCGCGCATGTGCCGCTCGGCCTCCGTAATCAGCGCGAAGTCCGCCTCATACCCGCGCGAAACCAGGCCCAGCCGCCAGACCATCCGCCGCGCCAGCGCGCGCTGGTAGAGCTCGCCGAAGCGTTCGAGCGCCGCGATCAGCGGGGGAGCCTCGGCCAGCTGGCGCAGCGCCACGGCGAGTTGCCCGCAGTTCCAGTGGATCGCCTCGGGCTGGCGAGCGAAGGCATAGAGCCCGGAATGGTCGAAGTAGGCGGCGGTAAAGGCCGGGTCCCAGCGCGGCAACCAGCGCCAGGGGCCATAGTCGAAGCTCTCGCCCGAAATGTTCATGTTGTCGGTATTGAGCACGCCGTGGACGAAGCCGGCGGCCATGTAGCTCGCCGCCATGTCGGCCAGCCGCTCGACAATCTGGTGCATCAGGATCACCGCCGGCTCGCCGCGCCCCGGCGCGTCGGCGGGCGGCAGCGGTCCGGGGTAGGTGGCCAGGCAGTAGTCCACCAGTTGCGCCATCTCGTCCGGCAGACCCAGCGCCAGCAGCCGCTGGAAGCTGCCGATGCGGATGTGTCCGTGGCTGAGCCGGACCAGCACGGCGGAGCGCGTCGGCGAAGGCTCGTCCCCGCGCCAGAGGCTTTCGCCGGTCTCGATCACCGAAAAGCTCTTGCTGGTGTTCACCCCCAGCGCTTCGAGCATTTCGGTGGCCAGGACTTCGCGCACCGCACCTTTCAGCGTCAGCCGCCCGTCGCCCTGCCGGCTCCACGGGGTCTGGCCCGAACCTTTGGTCCCCAGATCGAGCAGTCGCCCGTCGGCATCGCGCATCTGGGCAAACAGAAAGCCGCGCCCATCGCCGATCTCGTGGTTGTACACGCGGAACTGGTGGCCGTGGTAGCGCAGCGCCAGCGGTTGCGGCAGGTTGCCGGGCAGCGGAGCGAAGCGGGCGAAGTGGCCGACCCAGGCGGCATCGTCCAGTCCGTCCAGCCCCACCGCCCGCGCCCAGCGCTGGTTGCGGAAGCGGATCGTCGTTTCCGGAAACGGGGCCGGGGCGACAGGATCGGCGATCCAGGACGCAATCCGCAGGATTGCCGGGTCGGCTTGGTAGTCAGAAGCTTGCGGTTCGTCGCGCATGCGGCGATATGTGGGCGCGAGCAGCCCGGCACGCAAGCCGGGCCTATGGAATTCGGCCCATGCCGACCGGGAAGCGATGAACGACTATACCGATTGCCACTGGCAGAGCCGCGACGGGCTGAAGCTGCATTACCGGGACTATGCGGGAAGCGCCGATCCGTCGCGCCCGCCGGTGCTGTGCCTGCCGGGCCTGACCCGCAACGTGCGCGATTTCGCCGGCTTGGCCGACCATCTGTCGGCGGCTGGCTGGCGGGTGATCTGCCCGGAGAACCGGGGGCGGGGCGACAGTGCCTATGCCAGGGATTCGGCCACCTACAACCCGATGCAATATGTCGATGACATGGGTGCGCTGTTCGAACAGGCGGGGATCGAGCGGTTCGTTGCGGTCGGCACCTCGCTGGGCGGGCTGATGACCATGATCATGGCGCTGACCATGCCGCAGCGCGTCGTCGCCGCCGTGCTCAACGATGTCGGCCCGGTGATCGAGGAAAAAGGGCTGGAGCGCATCCGTGACTATGTCGGCCAGGGGCGCAGCTTTCCCACCTGGATGCACGCGGCGCGTGCGCTGGAGGAAACGCAGGGCGCGGCCTATCCGGACTATGCCGTGGCGGACTGGCTGGCCATGGCCAAGCGGGTGATGACCATGGCCGGCAATGGCCGCATCGTTTTCGACTATGACATGAAGATCGCCGAGCCTTTTGCCCAGGCGGAAAACGTTGCCGGGGTCGATCTATGGCCGGGGCTGGAAGCCCTGCGCGGCCGGCCGCTGCTGTTCCTGCGCGGTGAACTTTCCGATCTGCTTTCCGCCGCCACGCTGGCCGAAATGTGCGCCCGCGCGCCCGAGGCGGCAGCGGTGACCATTGCCCGCACCGGCCATGCCCCAACGCTCGACGAGCCCGAATCGCGCGCGGCGATCGAGCATCTGCTGGCGCAGGTCGGCTGAACGGCGGAATCCCGGCCTTGCGCATTCTCCACCTGCAATCGAGCTTCCATGCCGGGGGCAAGGAACTGCGCGCGGCCAAGCTGATCAACGCGTTCGGTCCCGCCATCGAACACCACATCGTCTCCGCCCAGCCCGATGCCTTCGGCGCGGCCAGCGCCATCGCGCCGGAGATGACCGTATCCTATCCCGCAGACTTTCCGCCGCTTGCCGGAAAGCCGTGGCCGGCACGGCTGCAGCGGCTGGCACGGGCGATGAAGCCCTTTGACCTGGTCCTGTCCTACAACTGGGGGGCGATGGACGGCGTGCTGGCCCATACCCTGTTCAGCCAGGTGCTGGGGCTACCGCCGCTGGTCCACCACGAGGACGGCTTCAACCAGGACGAGATTGACCGGCTCAAGCCATCGCGCAACTGGTTCCGCCGCATTGCGCTGGGCCGCACCGCCGCGCTGGTGGTGCCCTCGACCCGGCTCGAGGCGATTGCGCTCGAAGCCTGGGACCAGCCGCGCTGGCGGGTAAAGCGCATCGGCAACGGCATCGACATCGCCGCCTATGCCGCCCGCCCACGCGCCGATGCGCTGCCGCGCGTGATCAAGCGGCCGGGCGAACTGTGGCTGGGCACGCTTGCCGGTCTGCGACCGATCAAGAACCTGCCCCGGCTGGTGCGCGCCTTCGCCGGCCTGCCCGAGCAATGGCAGCTGGTGATCTGCGGGGAAGGGCCAGAGCGCGAGGCGATCCGCGACGAAGCGCTGCGGCTGGACGTGGCCCACCGCGTCCATTTGCCGGGCTTTGCCGCCGATCCGGCCCAGGTGATCGGACTGTTCGATCTGTTCGCGCTGTCATCGGACAGTGAACAGTTCCCGATCTCGGTGGTGGAAGCCATGGCTGCGGGGCTGGCCGTCGCCTCGACCGATGTCGGCGATGTGCGCGCGATGCTTGCCCCGGCCAACCGCGATTTCGTCACCCGCCCCGGCGATGATGGCGCGCTCGCCAATGCCTTGCACCGGCTGGCGTCGGACGAACGCCTGCGCGCTGCCATCGGTGCGGCCAACAAGGCCCGCGCGCGCGCCGAATATGACGAAGCCGCGATGGTCGCCGCCTATCGCGCGGTCTATGCCGGAGCGCTGGGCCGCGCGGCATTTCCCTGAGCGGCGAGCCGGGTTCTGGCCGGTTCGACCGGCAGTTCGTCACCACCGATATGCGCTCGCCACCAACGGATCGAGGTTTCATTTCCGCAGGCCGCACGGCAAGGCATGCGGCATTTGCCGCTAATCCCGGCATTCACCCGCGCTTCAGGCGGGGAAAGCCAGACATCTTCCGTTGAAAAGGCCGGGCCATCCGCTAAGAACCGGCATCCTCTAACCAGATACCGGAAGCCGTGAACTTGGCCCTGCGTCCCAACCGTCCCCAATCGAGAAGCGATCAACTGGCCGAACGTGACGCCGCGCAGCAGGACGGGTTCCTGCGCGAGGTGGACGATGCCCTGCGTCAGGATGAGATGCTGGGTGCCATGCAGCGCTATGGCAAGCCGCTCGCCGCCGCTGTTCTGGCCGGGTTGGCAGCGCTGGCCGGCTACCTGTGGTGGGCCGATCACAGCAAGCAGCAGACCGCCAGGCGCGGCGAGGACATGACGCTGGCGCTCGATCAGGTGGAAGCCGGCCGGCTCGACGCCGGAATGCGCGCGCTGGAGCCGCTGACCAAGGACGGCGGCGATGGCAGCCAGGCCGCCGCGCGGATGATGCAGGGCGGAATCCTGCTGGAACAGGGGCACAAGGATCAGGCAGCGCGGATGTTCGCGGCGGTTTCGGCGGACAGCAATGCGCCCCAGCCCTATCGCGATCTGGCATCGGTGCGCGAAGTTACCGCGAATTTTGACACAATGAAGCCGGAAGATGTCATCGCCCGGCTCAAGCCGCTGGCGGTGCCGGGCAACCCGTGGTTCGGCAGCGCTGGCGAACTGGTCGGCATGGCCTATGTCAAGCAGGGCCGGAACGATCTGGCCGGGCCGCTGTTCGCTGCCGTGGCCAAGGAAAAGGAAGCCCCCGAATCGGTCCGCTCGCGCGCGCGACAGATGGCGGGGCTGCTGGGCGTCGATGCGATTGACGATGTCGCCAAGGCTGCCGGCCTTGGTGATGCAGGCCAGGCCGGACCTGCCGCCGCTCCGGCGAAGCCCTGAACTGATGAATGAGGATTGCCGCATGACGCCGAGCCCGCTCAAGACCCCGCTTTCCCGCTTCCTCGCCGTGCCGCTGGCGGTCACTCTGGCCGTGGCACTGTCCGGTTGCGGGATGCTGGGCGGCAAGGGCGGGCCGAAGACGCCCACCGTGGGCAACCGGGTGCCGATCCTCTCGCGCATCGATACCGGGGCGAAGGTTGATCCGGCGCAGGCCAATGTCGCGGTGATCGTGCCCCCTGCCGCCCCCAACGCCGAATGGCCGCAGGCCGGCGGCACCCCCAGCAAGAGCTATGGCAACCTTGCCCTTGCCGATGCGCCGGGCCGGGCATGGACCGCCGCGATCGCCGGTTCGGGCAAGCGCCAGCGCCTCGCCGCTTCGCCGGTGATCGGCGATGGCAAGCTGTTCGTCATGGATACCCAGGGCATTGTCCACGCGATGGACGCGGCGACCGGGCGCGAACTGTGGCGCAAGAGCTTCCAGATCAAGGGTGACGGCTCCAGTTCGGTGTTCGGCGGCGGTGCCAGCTACGATTCGGGCCGGGTCTACGTTACGACCGGGGTCGGCGAAGTCGCCGCGCTCGACGCCAGCACCGGCGAGCAGAAGTGGAAGGTTAAGCCGGCCGGCCCGCTGCGCGGATCGCCGACAGTGGCGTTCAACGCGGTTTTCGTGATGACCCAGAACAACGAGATTCACGCGCTGAATGTCGACGATGGGGCTGCCTTGTGGGACGAATCGGGCTCGCTCGGTCAGGCCGGGGTGTTCGGCGTGGCCGCGCCTGCCGCCGGGCAGGGCACGGTGATCGCCGGCTATTCCTCGGGCGAACTGGTCGCCTACCGCTATGAAAACGGCCGCGTGCTGTGGAACGACGCGCTGGCGCGCACGTCGCTGTCGACCACGGTGGGCGTGCTGACCGACATTGATGCCGATCCGATCATCGATCGCGGACGGGTTTTCGCGCTCGGCCAGGGCGGGCGCATGGCCGCCTATGAACTGGTTTCGGGCCAGCGCATCTGGGAGCTTAACCTTGCGGGGATTTCCACCCCGGCGGTGGCGGGGGACTGGATATTCACCCTGACCGACGATGCCCGGCTGCTGTGCATCGCCCGCGCCACCGGCAAGGTCCGCTGGATGACCCAGCTGATGCGCTTCGAAAACGAGAACAAGCGCAAGGGGCCGGTGTTCTGGACCGGTCCGGTGCTGGCCAACAACCGCTTGTGGATCGCCAACACGCGCGGCGAAGTGATGTCCGCCAGCGTGGCGGACGGATCGGTTTCGCAGTTCGTCAAGCTGGGCAACTCGGTCAGTCTCGCCCCGGTCGTGGCGAACAGCACGCTCTACATCCTTGACGACGGCGGCAAGATCAACGCCTTCAAATAGGGCGCAATGACGATGCAGATCAGGGTTCGCCGCTCTACGTCCGCGGCACTGCATAGAAGAAGTCCATCCCCATCGGCTTGGCGTAGAGATATTCCAGATAGTGCCCCAGCGCCGGGACATCGACGAAGCAGAACTCGACCAGCGGATTGTCGCCACGGAACACCACGTCGAAACCCTGCGCCGCTGCGTGGGCCTGCACCGCGTCCCATTGCGTCTGGTTCTGGACCAGGAACCCGAGGTGATGGTGCGCCACCGCGAAGGAGCCGTCCTGCGGCAGCCGGTCCATGTAGAGTTCGCTGCCCGGCCCGGTGGCGCAGATGATCTCGTACATCGTCGTGCCTACCCAGGCGAACTCGGCATGCATGGTCCCGCCCGAAGGCATCGGCCCGCCCAGCCGGGTGAATTCCCGCACCCCCAGATTGCGCCGGAACAGGTCGAGCGCGCGGTCCATGTCGTTGGTGACATAGGCCATCTGGAAATGTTCGAGCACCAGCAGGCCGCTGGCTGCGTCGAAATCGGCGGCGGGGCGGTCAAGCTTGTAGGGCATGGGCTGGCTCCGGTTGCGGCTGGATAGTGGATACTATCGATGCCGCCGCAGGGGGGCAATCGCGGCAGGGTGCTGATCGCCCGCGCGGTCCATTGCGCGTTAAGCCCTTGTCGCTAGACTGCAGGCGGATGGGGGGAACCTGCGATGGATGAGGGCGAGCAGCGGCGAACATGGGCCTCGGGCTGGCGGCGCGTGACGGCGGCGGTGGCGCTGGCATTGGTGATCGCGCTGGGCGGCTACGGGCTGATCGCCGCCATGGACCCGGATCGCGGACTGGTGAGCGTTACGTTCCTGCTGATCCTGCCGGCAGCGATCTGCGCGCTGGCCTGCTATGTTGCCGATCCCTGGGCACAGCGGCGCATGGGTGCCTATCTGCTGATGCCGGTGTGGCTGCTGCTGGCCGTTATCGTCGCGTCTGGCTTTATCCTGCACGAAGGCGTGGTCTGCGTGCTGATGCTTTCGCCGTTGTGGCTGATCAGCGGCATGGGCGGGGCCGCGCTGACGCACCGGCTGCGCCGTCGGCTGGACGGCAAGGGACGGGCCTATTGCTCGGCGCTGCTGGTGCTGCCGCTGGTGGCCATGCAGGTGGAACCCATGTTGCCGGTGCCGCAGGAGGAACGCGCGGTGGTCCGCTCGATCGTGATCGACGCGCCGCCGCAGGCGATATGGCCGCTGCTGCGCGGCATTCCCGATGTGAAGCCGGGCGAGGGAGCCTGGAACTTCTCGCAGGACCTCGCCGGCATTCCTCGCCCGCTCGGTGCCAGCCTGTTTGGCGAAGGGGTCGGCGCGGAACGGCGGGCGAACTGGGGCGGGCAGGTCCGCTTTCGCGAACGGATCACCGAATGGCAGCCGGGCAGCCGGATCGGCTGGCGGTTCATCTTCGACGATCTGGATGGCTGGCGCTTCACCGACCGGCATATGGTGCCCGACAGCCCTTATTTCCGCGTCACGCGCGGCGGCTACACGCTGGAGCCACTGCCCGGCGGGCGCTCCCGGCTGACGCTCGATACGCATTACTGGATGAAGACCCACCTCAACGGCTACGCCGCGCTGTGGGGCGAGGTGTTTCTCGGCGACCTTCACGCCAATCTGCTGGCCCTGGTCAAGCAGCGGGCGGAGCGGCCTTCGCCTCCATCACTTCGTCCATGACCTTGTAGACCCGCCGGGCAAAGCGCCAGCCTTCGGCGGTGCGGACCAGATCATCGTGGTAGGTACCGGTCAGGCGCATTTCGCCGTGCGCGCCCATCATCAGGCATTCGCTGCACACCGCGCGGCCGCGCGCGGTGTTGCCGGCCACTTCGACCGAGCACAACTGGGTCATGAATATCGTGGTTGTCACCGCTGCCATCAACTGGTCGTATTGCGCAGAAATCGCCTCATGCCCGGTGACGTCGAAGTAATGGGTCCACCAGTTGGCGTCTGCAGTGAAACAGGCCACCCAATCCGCCTTGGCGCCCCGGCAGGCGGCATCGGCGTAGCTGTCATAGAGTTCGCGGATCAGCGTGCGATCTTCGAGCGGTCCGGTGAACGGCATGGCAGTCCTCTCCTTGCTGGCGAGGAATGTGCCGTTACCGTTTCATTTCTGCAAGCGGTGATTGCGCTGCAAGGACTATCAGCACCGCCGCCCAGCGCGCCACACAGACGGGGGACGGTCCAGATTTTGTGCAATCCGCTAGAGCAAGTTGCACGAGATCTGAGCCAATTCCCGTCTGTGCTGAGCTTGTCGAAGCACTGTCCTTTTCTCTGTGCCTCTCACGGTTCGGCTTGAAGAAAAAGCTGTCCTTCGACAAGCTCAGGACGGACGGGGTTGGGGTCCAGTGATTCAGATTTTCAAGCCACCGCTCTAATGCATCAACAGGATCGAGATTCGCCGGTTGCGCGGATCGCCGGGGGCGCTCTTGATCAGCAGTTCGCGGTCGGCCACGCCTTCGATGCGGGTGAAACGCGGTTCGGCGATGCCGTTCTGCATCAGCGCCTGCCGGGTGGTTTCGGCACGACCGGCAGAAAGCGACCAGTTGTTCGCGGCGACGCCGGGCCGCCAGGGCAGTGCATCGGTGTGTCCCCGGATCGACAGTCCGCCCGGCTCGGGGGCGAGCGTCTGGCCGATGGCCCGCAGCAGCGCCGAGGCGTCGGGGGTCAGCACCGTGGTGCCGAGCTGGAACATGGAAAAGTCCGCATCGTCCACCAGGTCGATCCGGTAGCCTTCGCTGGTGTCGATCATGCGCACCTGCCGGGCGAGCCGGCGCAGCTGCTCGCTGGTGGCTAGCTTCTGGTTCAGCCGCTGCTGCATGGTATTCATCCGCTTGACGCGCGCCGCGCCCTCTTTCGGTCCGCCAGTGGCATCGCGCGGGATGGTCAGCGCCTTGGTGCCGGTCTGCCCGCCCTTGTGCGGATAGTTGTCGACATCGGTGATGGACGAGCCGCCCAGCAGGCCATTGGCCCCGGCGCTGTCCTGCCGCATCTTGACCAGGGTCGGCGTGAAATAGTCGGCAATCCCCTTGCGCTGCTTCTCGGTGGTCGCGCCGAGCAGCCAAAGCAGCAGGAAGAAAGCCATCATCGCGGTGACGAAGTCGGCGTAGGCCACCTTCCACGCGCCGCCGTGGTGTCCGCCGGCGACGATGGTGATTTTCTTGACGATGATCGGAGGCGGCGGTTCGTTCTTCCCGCGCGGAGGCTTGGCCATCTAAGCCCCCTCCTCTTCAGAGGAGGGGGTTTGGGGGTGGTGTGGTTCTCAGGCGACA
>JAGWTB010000027.1 GCA_028869175.1 Sphingomonadales bacterium | reverse complement strand
CACGCGCGCGGCGGGCGCGCAGGATGTTGCGACCGCCGACGGTGGCGGTACGGGCGCGGAACCCGTGGCGGCGGGCGCGGACTGCGCAAGGAACACCACGGGGATTTCCTTGAAACGGTCCAGCCGGTCGATTTCGTCGAGATCATTTCGGAAAACTTCATGGCCTGCGGCGGTCGCCCGCTGTCCACGCTCGACGCCGTGCGTGAACGCTACCCGGTCGCGATGCATGGCGTGTCGATGTCGGTCGGTTCGCCCGAGGGGCTCGACGCGGACTACCTTGCGGAACTCAAGCTGCTGGCCGACCGGATCGATCCCTTATGGGTCTCCGACCATCTGTGCTGGACCCGGGTCAACGGCTTCGCCACCCATGACCTGCTGCCCCTGCCCTACACCGATGAGGCGCTGGAAACCTGCGTCCGGAATATCCGCCGCGCCCAGGATTTCCTCGAACGCCCGTTGCTGATCGAAAACCCGTCGAGCTACGTCACGTTCGCCGAAAGCACGCTGAGCGAGTGGGCTTTCCTGGCCGCGCTGACCCGGGAAACCGGCTGTTACCTGCTGCTCGATGTCAACAATGTCCATGTCAGCAGCGTCAACCACCGCTTCGATCCGCATGCTTTCCTCGCGGGTATTCCGGCAGACCGCGTGCGGCAGATTCACCTCGCGGGGCACAGCGCCGGGCCGGAGGGAATGCTGATCGATACCCATGACACGCCAGTCTGCCCGGAAGTCTGGGATCTCTATGCGGCAGCCACCAAGCGGTTCGGGCCGTGCGCGACGATGATCGAGCGCGACGATGCCATTCCGCCGCTGCCCGAACTGCTGGCGGAACTCGAGCAGGCGCGCGGCGCTGCCCGCGCCGGAGCGCTTGCGGCATGAGCCTGCTTGAGAGCCAGATCGCCTTTCGCAGTGAAATCACCGCCGCCGACGAAGATGGCGGCCCAAGCTCGCCGGGCATGCAGGTCTACCGCGACGCCTATCGCGGCCGACTCTTGGCCGCGCTCGAAGTGAGCTTCGAACGCACGCGGCGGTGGGTGGGCGACGACGCGTTCGCCGCGGCGGCCTGTCACTTCGTGCTGAGCCATCCGCCGCGCGGCTGGACGCTCGATGACTATGGTGCCGAATTCCCCGAGGTTCTGGCCGCGCTGTTCAGCGAAGATGCCGAGGTGGCGGAACTCGCCTGGTTCGAATGGCGCATGCAGCAGGCTTTCGCGGCAAGGGACAAGGCGCGGCTCGATCCCGCAGAGCTGGCTGCGGCGGGTTACGGCGAAGCCGACTGGGAACGGATGCGCTTCACCATGGCGCCGGGCTTCGCGCTGCGCCAGGTCTCAACCGATTGCGTCGCGCTCTGGGCCTCGCTTGCCAAGGATGCGGCGGAGCCGATCCACGCCGATCCGTTAGCCGACGGCTGGCTGGTGGTCTGGCGTTCGGGACTCTTGCCGCACTACCGCCTGATCGCGGCCGATGAAGCTCAGGCGATCACGCTGTTGGCAGGTGGTGTCACGTTCGGCAGGCTTGCCCAACACTCGGACGTCTCGCAGCTCGGGACATGGTTGGCGCAGTGGCTGCGCGACGGCGTGTTTTCCGCAGCAGCAACTGAGCCCTGGCGTTCCAGTTGGGCCAAATCCGTTTCGAACAACAAAGATTGATCGACACCCGAGCGGATTTGACATACAGAATGTCTATTCTGATAACCCAATTCCCAAGGCGCTGATGGCCAGAGCACGCGAATTCGATCCCGAGGCTGCGTTGAACGCCGCTATGCTGGTGTTCTGGCGAAATGGCTATTTCGCGACTTCGATCGACGATCTTGTCGGGGCTACCGGAGTAAGCCGCTACGGGCTTTATGGGGTCTATGAGAACAAGCAGGGCCTGTTTCTGGCGGCGCTCGATCTCTATATGAATACGGTCGTGCGCGAACTGGCGAGCGTGCTGCACGCGCCGGGGGCAGACCTTGATACGGTGCGGACCTTCGTTCGCCAGCTCGGGGCGATCTCCGCAGATCCAAGCGGGCAGCGGGGCTGCCTGCTATGGAACACTGCAAGCGAAGTGGCACCGCACGATCCGGCGGTGGCGCGCAAGGTCGAAGAGTTCCGAACCTACCTTACCAGCGGTTTTCGCCATGCCCTCAAGAACGCACAGGACCATGGCAAAGTGGCACCCAATTTCCCGGTCGACCGCGAGGCCGATTTCCTGAGCGGAGTGGTCCAGAACCTCGCCGTCCTGGCCCGGTCGCGGGCAGGAGCCGAGGCAACCGCGAATTTCGTCGAAACCGCACTTTCGACGCTCCACTGACGTCCGGTAGTAATTCGAGAACAAGCATTCCGGAATTCGTTTGACTCTTTTCAGAATGTCTGTTCTGTTAATCGAACTCGCGGTTTTACCCGTGGGTGCCAACCAATCTGACGAGAAAGATCCGCCAACAATGTCCCCCCTCCACGCCTTGGCCTGGTTTGGTTTGATCACCATCACCCTGGTCGCAATCGAGATTATGTACACCTATGCAACGCAGGGGTTCGGCTTCGGATTTTCGTCCAATCGGCCGGTCGTCGAACTGTCGCCGTTCGGCACCCGCATGAAGCGAACCCTCCAGAACCATATCGAGAGCGCGGGATATATCGTTCCCGCCTTGGCCGTGGCCCATCTGTCCGGCCTGCAGGGTAGTGGCATTGCTCTGGCTGCCCTGCTGATCGTGATCGGCCGTGCCGCCTATGTCGTGCTGTACTACAGTGGTATCCCGTTCATCCGGGTCCCGGCGTTTACGCTCGGGACGCTGTCGTCGCTCTACCTGTTCCTGGCATCGTTTGGCGTGGTGGGTTAAGGCGATGAGCGACAATACTCTCACACTTGCGCAGCAGATTTCGGACTTCACCGCAGCGGCAGAGCAGCGTCTGCCCGCTGATTACCTTGCGGCCTTTCGTGCGCTCGTCGCCGACCTTGAAGATCAGGGGATCGGCCAAGCCGGGCCTGCGGTAGGTGACAGCTTTCCGGACTTTGCGCTGACCGACCATACCGGACACCGAATTCAGGCAAGCGCGCGCTGGAATGAGCGGACCTTGATGCTCAAATTCTATCGCGGCGGCTGGTGCCCTTACTGCAACCTGGAACTCGCCGCGCTGATGCGCCACGCGGATGACTTCGCCGCCCTGGGCGTCGAAGTGCTGGCGATTGCACCAGAAAGGCCGGAGCTGCTGGACCAGACCCGCGAGAAATCCGCGCCGGGCTTCACTTTCCTTTGGGATGAAGGCAACGGTCTTGCCCGCAAGCTGGGCATAGCGTTCGACGTCGATGCCAGGGTCAAGGCCATCTACAAGCAGATCGGGATCGATCTGCAAGCAGCGAATGGTTCGTGGGTCTTGCCTGTCCCGGCGACATTCGTCGTTTCGGCAGGGCGGGTCTTGTACCGCTTTGTCGATCCCAACTATCTCGTCCGCCAGGATCCGGCCCACTTGCTGCAAGAGCTTCGGTCGCGCTTGCCCTTGGACAAACGCACATGACCAATTTCCCGGTCATCACCGCCCTGACCGCCGGTATGCTCGCCTTCGTCCAGATGGCCTTGTAGATGGCGACAAGCTTCGCGCGCGGCAAATTCAAGCAAGGGCTTGGCGATGGCGGGCACCGGCCACTCGAGATCGCGATCCGGCGGCACGGAAACTTCATCGAGAATGCGCCGATACTGCTGATCGTGCTGTGGCTGCTCGAACTCGCGGGCACCGACGGCAGCTGGCTGGTTGCGCTGGGTGTGCTGATCGTCGCAGAACGGGTTACGCATGCAATCGGCGTGACGGTATCGCCGGACAAGCCCCACCCACTGCGGTTTTTCGGTGCGATGTCGACGGTTCTCATCGGAGCGACTGGCGGGATCGCCTTGATTGGGGAGGCGCTGCACCATGTCTGACACCAAGGAAAGCACGCACTTTGCGGCAGTGGTCGCAATGTTTGCAGCTAGCGACCCGTCCGTCGAACGGGTCAAGCTGTTTGGCTATGATTGCCTGCGCGCCGATGGCAAGGTTTTCACCAAGGTCGACAAAGGCCGCATTATCATCCGTCTGCCGCCTGCCCGGATCGATGCCTTGATGGCTGCGGGCCGCCTGGTGCCATATGAGCGCGGCCTGCGAACCATGAAGCAATGGGCGGCCATCGAACATGCCGATACGCCGCTTGTCCTCGAATTGGCGCGCGAAGCACGATCGCTCGTCAAAACCTGACGGCTGTTCCTATCCTCTCCGGGAGCAGACCTTCTCCCCAGGCCGGACGGCCTCGGGTCGCCGGTTGTCCGGACCGCCTGCGGAATAGCAGGCGGCCGGCAACTGACCGTTCGGCAAGTGCCTCCCGGCCATCAGCCCCGGCCGGGAGGCACCATCGGGCCAGTTCCCGCCGGAACAGTTTGGCATCCACAATGCCCGGGCATTCGGCGACATCGTCATCATGGACAATCCCGGAAGCCACAAGGGTCAGGCCGTACGCAAGGCGATCCGGGCGGCAGGTGCCCAGCTCAAGCTGCTCCTGCGCAAAGCCGCTGAGCGCACCGTCGGGGCCACCTGGCAGTGCATCGGCCACCTGCTCGACGCCTTCCTCCGCACGAATGCGCCAACTATCTCAGGAACAGCGGTTATGCCTCCATCTAATCAGGACAGACTCAAGCTTTCCCGGCCTCACCCGGCATAGGAGTTTGTCGCGCCATTGGCTGGACATTTCATGTTATGGAACATAAGAAGAACGCGCTATGTCCAGCGACCTGATTCAGCGCCTCGCGATCCTTGCGGATGCCGCCAAATATGATGCATCCTGTGCGTCTTCGGGAACCGCAAAACGCAGCAGCAAGGACGGGAAAGGCATCGGTTCAACGCAAGGCATGGGTATCTGCCACGCCTATGCACCGGATGGCCGGTGCATCTCCTTGCTCAAGATATTGCTGACCAATCACTGCATTTTTGACTGCCACTACTGCATCAACCGCAAGAGTTCGAATGTGCAGCGCGCGCGCTTCACGCCACAGGAAGTGGTTGATCTCACCCTGAATTTCTATCGCCGCAATTATATTGAAGGGCTGTTCCTGTCGTCCGGGATCATCAAGAGTTCCAACTATACCATGGAGCAACTGGTCGAAGTGGCGCGGATGTTGCGACAGGAACATGACTTCCGTGGCTACATTCACCTCAAGTCGATACCAGAAGCGGATCCGGAACTGGTTCACCAGGCGGGCTTGTGGGCTGACCGGGTGTCGATCAACGTTGAGCTGCCTACTAATGCAGGCCTCGCCCGTCTGGCACCAGACAAGAACAATGCGGTTATCGAAGGGGCCATCCAGGGCCTCCAATCGGCGATCGTGGAAGCCAGGGACGCGCGCAAGCGGTTCCGTTCCGCACCGCAGTTTGCGCCAGCCGGCCAGTCCACCCAAATGATCGTCGGCGCCGACAAGGCGAGTGACGTCACAATTGTAGCCCGCGCCAGTGCGCTATACGGACAATACAGCCTGCGCCGGGTGTACTATTCGGCGTTCAGTCCAATTCCGGACGCCAGCGCGGTGCTGCCGCTCAAGCGGCCACCGTTGATCCGCGAGCACCGGCTCTACCAATCCGACTGGCTGATGCGCTTCTACGGGTTTCGCCCGGATGAACTTGCGCAGGCTGCGGATGCCGATGGGATGCTTCCGCTTGATATCGACCCCAAGCTGGCCTGGGCGTTGAAATTTCGCGGATCGTTCCCGGTCGATGTCAACCGGGCGCCACGTGAGGCTCTTCTGCGTGTTCCGGGACTGGGCACGCGCGCCGTCGGCGCGATTATCGCGAGCCGTCGCCACCGCAACTTGCGGCTCGATGACCTGGGCAAACTGACGACGTCGCTTGCCAAAATCCGCCCATTCATCATCGCCGCCGATTGGCGACCAGTTCTGCTTACGGACCGCGCGGATCTGCAGGCGCTGATTGCAGCGCCCAAAGCCCAGCAACTCGAACTGTTCGCGGCGTGAGCGCCGAGAGCATCTCACGCTCGGAGCAATGGCTGCGCGTAACGCTCGCAGCGCCCGATGACCCGGAAGAATGGCGCGACCGTGCACGCCAGCTGATCCGGGCCGGAATACCGCCTGACCGCGTGATCTGGTCAACTGCCGGAGACGCGGAGCGCGATCTGTTCACCGTTGGAGGCGGTATTGGTGCTGTCTTGCCGGGATCTGCGCAGGACGCCTCGCCGCTTCGCGTCCCGCGCGGGTTTATAGCACAGGCAGAAACAGCGTTACTTCACAGCAATCCACGCCGCTTCGATCTGCTCTACCGCCTGCTTTGGCGCATGCAGCGCGCCTCTGGCCTGCTTGATGATCACGCCGATGCCGAGGTTCGGCAGATGCATGAGCTGGTCCGCTCGGTGCGCCGTGACATCCACAAGATGCGTGCTTTCGTGCGGTTTCGGCTGGTTGAAGAACCATCCGGTCAATCGCGCTATGTCGCGTGGTTCGAACCGGCGCATCACATCCTGCGCGCGAATGCATCATTCTTCATCAACCGCTTCAACACGATGAACTGGTCGATCCTGACGCCGCGCGGATCGCTGCACTGGGATTGTGAAACGCTGCTTGAAGGGCCGCCCGCGCGCCGCGAGGACGGGCCGATCGGTGATCCGACCGAGCAGTTGTGGCAGCAATACTATAGCTCGATCTTCAATCCGGCCCGGCTGAAGATTGGCGCAATGCTCAAGGAAATGCCGCGCCGCTATTGGCGGAACCTGCCCGAAGCGCAGCTCATTCCCGGCCTGATCGCCGGAGCCCAGTCGCGCGAGGCAGCGATGGTCGATCGCGGCAAGGATCGCTTTACCGGCGAACGGCCGGCTTCGCTCGCCGTGCTGGCGAAAGAAGTTGCCGAATGCCGCCGGTGTCCGATCGGCTGCAACGGAACCCGTGCCGTAACGGGTGAGGGCCGGGCCGACGCGGCGGTCATGATCATTGGCGAACAGCCGGGCGATACCGAAGAAGCGACGGGCCGGCCCTTCGTCGGTCCCGCCGGCGAACTGTTGCGGCAGCACTTGACCGAGGCCGGCTTCGATATCGGGAAGGCCTGGGTTACCAACGCGGTGAAGCATTTCAAATTCGAACAACGCGGCAAGCGGCGATTGCACCAGAGCCCCACGGCGAAGGAGATCGACATCTGCCGGTGGTGGATTGAGAGCGAGCGGGCCCTCATCCGGCCACGACTTGTTCTGGCGCTGGGCGCGAGCGCGGCACGATCACTTTTCGGCAGGACCGTGAACATCCAGGAAATTCGGTCGAAGCCACAACAGCTTGCCGATGGATCGACGGCAATCGTTACTGCCCACCCATCCTATCTGCTGCGGCTGGACGGGCAGGCCAGGGAAATTGAAGTAGCCAGGTTTCAAAGTGACCTGGCGTATTTCGCCGATTGTGCGAACGCCCTGGCCGGGAACGAGATAGCTTCGTGAACGATCAATCGGCAGCATGCCATCGATAGGCGGCTCAACACCCCACAGATTCTGTAATGAACCCGGAGCAGCGGATACGGGGATGGCGATAGGATTTCCCTATGGCTATGAGAAGCCATTCGCGCGTTCTCTGCCGGTTTGGGATCGATCATGATCGGCAGGACAACGAACCTGAGAGGTATGGCCGATGGCTGGGAGTTTTCTGCCCGATAATCCTTCCGCGTGGACCTATCGCAGCTGGGGCGAGCTCATGGCGATTCCGCGCGAGCAGCGCGAAGCGCTTCAGCTTGAGGCTGTGCGGATCAGTTTCCGCCGCCTGCGGGACCGCATCCCGGCGCTGAAGAAACTGGCCGACCGGCAGGGCGTCGACACGATCGACCGGATCGAAGATATTCTGCCGGTCTGCTTCGATCACCGCGTGCTCAAGAACTATCCGATCCAGATCATCGAGAATCGCGACTTCGCCAGGCTTACCGGCTGGCTCGACAAGCTGACCGCACATGACCTCTCCCGCGTCGATCTTGCAGGGCTGACCACCATCGAACAATGGCTGGGCCGGCTCGAAGCCTTCGGCATGCTCGTCACCTATTCGAGCGGGACCACGGGCAAGCTGTCGTTCGTGCCGCGCAGCTATGACGAACTGGGCCCGTGGAAGTTCCATTTCTTCAACGTCAACCAGGCTTCCAGCGGTGTCGATGCCTGGACCACCAAGCTGCCGACCTTCTTCCCCGGATACCGCGGCGGCTATCAGACGATGCTCAAGATGATGTCGCTGTTCAACGTGGAAATGGCCGGCGGCGCGGAGCATTATCACACGCTCTATGACACCCACATCCCGGCCGATCTGATGGCCCTTTCGGGTCGCTTGCAGGCGGCCGAGGACAAGGGCGAGATCGCCAGCCTGGGGCTCGATCCCGCGCTGCTCGAACAGCGACGGCAGATGCTCGCCCAGGCGCGCTCGCGCGATGGCGACCTTGAGGTGTGGTTCGCCCGGATGATCGAACGCTACAGGGGCCAGCGCGTGAAGATCGGCGGAACGTTTTCCGATATGTACCGCGTAGCCCGGGCCGGGCTCGACAAGGGCCTGCGCTGCGAATTCGCGCCGGGATCGATCATCGAGGGCGGCGGCGGCATGAAGGGTTACAAGGACGCGCCCGACGACTGGGAGGACCAGATCAAGCTGTTCTTCGGCATTGATCGGATGGGCAACCAGTACGGTTTTTCGGAATGCATCGGCAATGCGCCGCTGTGCAAGGCGGGCTATTTCCACCTGCCGCCCTATTCGGTGCCGCTGCTGATGGGACCCGATGGCGAGGCATTGCCGCGCGAGGGCGTGCAAACGGGCCGCCTCGTGCTGGTCGATGTCATTCCGTTGTCCTACTGGGGCGGCTTCACCTCGGGTGACGAGGTTACGATCCACTGGGATGGCAAGTGCGATTGCGGCTGGGACAGTCCGCGCGTCGCCAAGTCCATCCGCCGATTTGCCGAGAACGAAGGTGGCGACGACAAGATCACCTGCGCCGGCTCACAGCAGGCTTACAACGAATTCATGGCGTTCGTGCAAGGAGACGCATGATGGTGGCTGTGGTCGATATTCCCATTATCGCGCGCGGCCGGGTAATCATGCCGGGTGATGATGCCGTCGAGTTCAAGGGACGCGGCGGTGCGGCCTTCCGGCAGGCCGATCCGCACCAGCACATTCACGATCTGGTGCTGGGCGATACTGCGCGGATGCGCGACCTGCACGATACGCCGATGGCCGAAATCATCGAACTGCTGGCCGAACTCGGCAAGCGCCTGTCGCTTGATGACAATCCGTTGATGCAGGAGAGTTTCGCGCTGGCGCTCAAGGCCGGTGGCCTGGCCGAACCGATCCTGCGCGGGGTTTACGATGCCCTGCCGCAGATGTTTTCGGCTGCGGGGATGACCGCGCTGGTCGATAGGACCATCGGCCTCGACTATATCGATGGCTGGGTGCCAAGCGGCGGTGAATTTGCCACAGTCGCGATCCGCGCGATCGGCACGCGGCAGCTCCACATCACGGCGGGAAATGTGCCGGTCGTGGCGGCGATGACGATTGCGCGCGCCGGATTGACCAAGTCCGACATCCTGATCAAGTCGCCTTCGAACGATCCGCTAACCGCCAATGCCATTGCGCGCACCCTGATCGAAATCGCGCCCGATCATCCGCTAACCAAACATATCGCCGTGGCCTATTGGAAGGGCGGTGACGAATTCATGGACGGGCAGATCGTCCGCACCAGTCGGATCGACAAGATTACCGCCTGGGGCGGGATGAGCTCGGTCAGGCACATCCAGAAGTTCCTCACCCCCGGCATCGATCTGACCGCGCTCAACCCCAAATACTCGATGTCGATGGTCGGTCGCGAAACATTCGCCAGCGATGCGGCGATGGAGGAATGCGCCATTGGCCTCGCCACGCTGGCGGGGTTCTATAACCAGACCGCCTGCGCCAACACGCGAATTGTCTACGTAGAAAGCGCGACTGACGAGGACAGCATCGAACGCGTTGTCGACCTTGGCCGCCGGATGCTGCGCGCCTATGCCCTGATTCCGCCCTTGCTGTCGGTTCCCTTCACCCAGCGCAACCGCGAGCTTGAGGCGGAGATGGAAGCGATTGCGCTGGAAGATGATTTCTACCACGTCGAAGGCGACACACTGACCGGCGGCTTCATCGTTTCAAAGTTCAACGACCGGGTCGAATTCTTCGACAAGCTCAATAACCGCGTGGTCAATTTCGTGCCGGTGGACAGCCTGGCCGACGTGCTCAAGTGGTGCGACGATACCACCCAGACCGTGGGCCTCTATCCCGAAAGCCGCCGACGGGGATTGCGCGATGCCTTTGCCCTCGCCGGGGTGCAGCGGCTGGTTTCGCTCGAAGGCGGCGATCCGATGACGGTCTACGGGAACTCGCATCACATGCCGCCCGGCAGCCCGCACGACGGGATCGAGCCGATGCGACGTTCGGTACGCTGGGTGGTCGATATGCAACCGGCGCGTCAGGCGGCGGAACTCGGCGTCGCGGCGGAATAACGTCTGGCGATGGACACCGCTCATCTCAAGGCCTTCTTGCGCATTGCCGAAACCGGATCGATCAGCCGGGCAGCCCAGTCGCTCGGCATTGCGCAACCTTCGCTCAGCCAGCAGCTCCTGCGGCTGGAGGATGAGATCGGCTTCAAGCTGTTCGAGCGGATCGCGCGCGGCGTGATCCTGACCGAGGTGGGCCGGGTGTTTCTGGAGCGCGCCCGGCACATCCTGCACGTCACCGAACAGGCCATTGCCGATGCCCGCCACCTGCGGGACGAAGCACAAGGCCAGGTCGTCTTCGCCATGCCGCCATCAATTGCGCGGCTGGCTGGTGCCGCCCTCGTCGAGGCGCTCGCTGCCGAAGCGCCGCTGGTCCGGGTCCGGGTGGTAGAGGCCTTCACCGGCAGTATCCGGGGCTGGCTCGAAGCGGAGAAGATCGACCTTGGCATCCTCTATGACCATGGCAGCCTGCGCCACATTTCAGGCCGTTTCCTGTTATGCGACCAATTGGTCCTGACCGGACCCACGGGCCATTTCAGCGCCGGACACCAGGCCATGCTGGGCGATCTTGCCGGCGAAGCCCTGATTGCGCCCGGCCCGCAACACGGGCTGCGCCAGTTGATCGAGCGGGAGGCCGGGCGAGCAGGCATCGAGCTGCGGATCGATCAGGAGATTGACTCGCTGGATGTCATGATCGAACTGGTCGCGGCGGGCCATGGCCTCGCGGTGCTGCCGCTTTGCGGCGTTTCGAGCCAGATTCGGGCCGGCCGGCTCACCGCCGCCAAGATCGGCTCCCCGCCGTTGCAGCGAACACTGAACATCGTGCGAAACCCGGCACACGTCCTCACCCATGCCTCGGTCATCGTCGAACGGGTTCTGGGACAGATCGTTGATCGCTACGGGGCCGAACCAGGCGAAATGGAGACACCATGACCGACACAGCGACGCTCGCCGGAAAGGTGGCTCTCGTTACGGGTGCGGGCCGGGGTATCGGACGCGCGATTGCCGAGCGTCTCGCCGCCTGCGGTGCGCGCCTCGTGGTCCACTACGGCAGCAGCGAGGAAGGGGCCAGCGCCACCGCTGACGCGATCAGGCAGGGCGGCGGCGAAGCCATCATCCACCGCGCCGACATTTCCCGGCGCGGCGAGGTGCAGGCCCTGTTCGCCGCAATCGACGCGGCGTTCGGCCGTATCGATATCGTGGTCAACAGCGCGGGGGTGAGCGGCGGCGGCAATCTGGCGGAGCTCGACGAAGACCAGCTCGAATGGATGCTCGGCGTCAACCTGCGCGGCCCGTTGTTTGTTGCTTCCGAGGCGGCCCGCCGGCTTGGCGAGGGGGGCCGGATCGTCAACCTCTCGTCCAGCCTCGGCGAGTTTCCGATGGCGGGTTCCGGCATCTATTCGGCCACAAAAGTCGCGATAAAGAGCTTCACCGAATCCTGGGCCAAGGAGCTCGGCAAGCGGGGGATCACGGTCAACACGGTCATCCCGGGCGCAACCGCGCCGGGCATGATGGACAGCGCACCGCCCGGCTTCCGCGCGTTTTTCGAGCAGGCTTCGCCGTTTGGCCGGATCGGGACTGCCGGCGAGATCGCGGAGGTCGTCGCCTTCCTCGCCTCGCCCGCTGCGAGCTGGGTTTCTGGCGCGCATATCCTCGCCAACGGCGCGGCGAATACCTGACACGGCGAACGCGAGGCGGGTAGGTGAGTGGGCCGGTGCCGAGCCGTCGCCCTTTCGCGAATTTCGCATCAGACTCCAAGCCCGGTTCCACGGCGCTCTGACGCTGGTTCGGCGTGATCGCGCTGGTGTCAGCCATTGCCCCCGGCCGTGATCTGCGCAACGGACTGTTACTTTTGAATCCGGCGAACGATGGAGAAATCGATGAGCAACCGCGAAATCGTGGATTGGGACCTCGGGACGAACAACCTCAGAATCGAACGCGACGGACCGCTGGCCTGGTGCATCATCGATCGGCCCAAGGCTCGCAATGCCTTCACCCCGGCGATGTATTTCGGGATCAAGCAAGCCGTGCGACGAGTGAACAGCGACAAGGACTATCGCGCGCTTATCATCACCGGCACCGGCGACGTGTTTGCGCCGGGCGGTGATCTGGGTGGTCGCTATGAAGACGGTGATCGCAAGGTGCCCGCAGGCCTTACGCACGAAACGCTGCCGTTTATCGCCATACGCGAAAGCATGGCGCCGGTGATCGCGGCGGTAAACGGCATCTGTCAGGCGGGCGGGCTGCTGGTTGCCATGATGTCCGACATCGCGGTCGTCTCCGAGCGGGCGACGTTTCGCGTGCCCGAACTGCTGCGCGGCCTGATCGACGCGAACTACGCGGCCATGCTGCCGGCCCACGTCGGCATGGCCCAGGCGCGCGACCTGTTGCTCTCCGCACGCAAGATCGACGCCGCCAAAGCCCACCGGATTGGTCTGGTGTCGCGCATCTGCAAACACGGGGATCTTGAGGCAGAAGCGCGCAAGGCCGCCATCGAGATCCTACAGACCGCGCCCGAATGCCGCGCGCACGTCAAGCGCATGCTCAACCAGCAATATGCGTCCATCGACTATGAAACGATGTTCGTCTCTTTGGCGAGCCCGAACAGCGAAGCGCGCGAAGGCATGAATGCCTTCATGGAAAAGCGCCCGCCGAACTGGATTCCAGAAGGACTTGATGGGTAAGCGCGCCGCGTTTCAGAGGCTGATGGCGTTACCTTAAGTCTGGGCGGGAGCCGTCATCCTGCCTACTGCACCACCACCCGCACGCGCCCGAGGTTCTGGATGCGCGCGAACGGCGTGGTGGCATCGCCCTGCCGCTGCGAAATGCCGCGAAGGGCCGGGAAATAGGTGCCCGGCGCAGCGAACCGGTGCGTCATCCGCACCGTCACCGTCCTGGCCCCGCGCGGCACGGGCGAGGTGATCGGAAATGTCCCCGCGCCATCGAAATCCCATTGCGCGGCGATCACCGAACCCGCACCGGGCGGCACGGCAATCGTGCCGGTGAAGGTCACTGTCTGGCCAGCGGCAATATTCGCGCGCGCTTTGCCATTGGCAGCCAGCGTGACGACCGGCTGCACCCCGCCGCGCGCGCTTGCGGTCGCGGGCACGATGACCTGTCCATCGGCAATGCGATAGCGCGTCGACTGCGGCGGGGCGACGCCGCGTTCCACCCAGGCGGAAAGGTCGCGCAGCGCCTGATGCAGCACCCCCAGATAGCTGACCGTTCGGGTGGGGTCTTCCAACTGGGTGGCCTGATCGCCGTGCAAGGCATGATCGGTGTACCACAGGCGGAAATTGCCATCCGTCCGCGCGCCTTGATGGGCGATCACCTTCTGGCGATACCAGTCCGCCTGCCATGGCATGGCCTCCCGGTCCCACAGCGATTCAACCAGGATCATCTTGCCGGACCAGTCGCCTTCGGGCAGCGAGCCGGCCGTCGCCTTGGTGAAAGCCGGCCCGAGCAGCATGGGCCGCTGCGGGTAGATCGGCTGGCCATCGGCCCCCCGGAACTGGTCCCACACCTTGAATTCCGGCCCCGGCACCTGATGGCGGTGATAGGTCTGCGCGGCGAGGAAGTTCGAGTTATCGACCTGAACCTCATCACCGGGCGCGATTTTCGCGGCTAGGGCGGGATCGGCAATGCCCAGCACCACGACATCGCCCAGCACCTTGCTGACCGTCAACCGCGCCCCCTTGGCCGCGCCCGACATTACCAGCAGGTCCCCCCCCAGGAACGGCACCGCAGGCGGGGTGGTGCCCAGCCTGTAGGCAACGATGGCCTGTGCCGCTTCGCCCTGCAGCGCGGCATAGGACTTGTCGACACCGCCGTCGTTCCTGCCGTTGACGATCCGCGTGTTGAGGCTCAGCTGCGCCGCCTGCGCCCCAGTCAGCGCGGCGGCAATCACGCCCTTGTGCTGCAGCCGCGCACCGGCGAAGCTTTCCGGGTGATCGTGGCCGAGATAGCCCGGCTTAGTCCAGAAATCGGTGAAATAGCCCGGATCGGCCATGACGACGCCGCCATAGAGCGCGGCAAAGCCGTGAATGCCCATGGTCTTCCAGCCGAACCACGAAGGCGTGGGGAACCCCATGCGGGTCACCTCCCGCAAGGCGGCGGCCTGTTCGGCGTTCAACCCGGCATAGGGATCGCCGCTGCCGCCCGGCTCGACCGCATCGACGATCTGCGGAAACTTGCCGTCCAGCAGGCGCATGGCGTGCATCCGCACCGAAAACATGTTGGGGATCGCCATGGTCGAACCCAGCACGTAGGGTACCGCGCCATCCCACACACCCCGGGTATTCTCGAACGAGCCGACCGTGCGATAGGCACCCCCGCTGCCACCGTAGACGTAGCCGTAGGGGCGCTTGCCCGCATAGGCACCGGCGTACATCTGCATGGCGACAACCCGCGAATAGCGCGCCGCCGCCGCATTGGCGCGGTAGGCACCGATGCTCGGCTCCTTGCTGCCGAAACCGCCGCTGGCCGGGCCGCCGCCGTTGGTTTCGACAAAGTAGCCACCGCTGGAAATGGCAAACTGGATCTTGTTCGTCTCCCCCGCCGGTTCGCGCTGGGCAAGATTTTCGTTATCGGGCGCGGGGGTCAGGTGCTGGAAGAACCGTCCCTGATATTGTGCTTCGGGCGGCAGATAGAACGAAAAGCGCGTGTCGGTGCCCCGGAAACCGCCATGGACATACCGGTGGCGCACCGGCGCATCGCGCCATTCGTCGATATCGACATAGGGCTGTGCAAACAGCGGATCGGATGCATCGGCAGCCGTTGCCGAGGCAGGCGCGCTCGCTGCCGCCGGGCTGGCCATGGCGATCAAAGACAGGCCGGCCAGCGCCAGCACTCCAGCCAGCTTTGCATTCGGAAACAGGTTGCGCATGTGTGGTTACATTCCCTCAGCAAAAGGCCCGGCCAGCAGGATAGAGTGCTGGCCGGGTCGGTCTGCCTGATTACGACTTGGTCTGCATCAGAACTTTTTCGAAACCCCGATCATGAACAGGCGTCCCAGGGTGAAGCCATTGGCATAGCCATCGTCAGGCGTGGACAGGTACGCAGGCGGGGCCTGATCAAACACGTTGTTGATATTGGCCGAGAAGCTCAGGTTCTTGAGCATGCCGCTTTCCGCCGGGACATCATACTTGAAGAACAGGTTGACGGTGTTGAAGCTGCCCACCTTGTCTTGCGGGCGCACGGCGGTGCGGGCGATGGCAAAACCGCTGGAGTGATTCAGCGTGGCCTGCGCGCGCAGATTGCCGATGGTGGTGCCCAGCGAGGTCTGGAGCTGCAGGCGCGGGGTGGCGTTCTGCTGGATGGCAGTGATCGCCACCAGCTGATCGCGCACCGGCGCTGCCGCCGAAGACTGGGTCTTGCGAGTCAGCTGATAATTGCCCGCCACCGCCAGATCGACCGAGCCGAAGCCGGTTTCGTGGACATAGCTGGTCGAGAAATCGAGGCCGCTGGCCTTGAGAATCCCGTAGTTGCCCACGCGGAAGTCGATCAGGGCATAGATCAACCCGCCCGAAGCGATCACCGGGTTGACCACGGCAAGGCCGTTGGGGTCCTGCGCGGCAAAGGCGCGCACCACGGCGGGTGACAGGCCGGTCAGGTTGGTGGTGGCATTGGCCGGGAAGTTGGCGAAAATGCCCGCATCGGGTGTGGGCGTGCCCAGCAGATCCTTGAAGGTCACGTTGTAGTACGTGATGCTGGCGCGCAGGCCGGGGATCGAGGGCGGTGCGATGTCGGCACCGACGGACCAGGTATCCGCCTTCTGCGGCTTGAGTCCCGGATTCGATCCCTGAAGGCCGATGGTATAGCCGCCGAAGAAGCCGATCTTGCCGTTGTCTTCGGGCCGGATGAACGGCAGGAACGGGAAGGCCCCGATCGAATTGCGTGCCGAACCCAGCTGGTCCAGTGGGGCCGGGGCGTTGAACGAGGTGCCCCAGTTGCCGCGCAGGGTCAGCCCGTCGAACGGTGTGTAATTCACGCCGATCTTCGGATTGAACGTGCCGCCGACGTCGCTGTAGTGATCATAGCGCCCGGAGGCCGAGATCACGAGCGACTGGAGACCGGCGGTGGCATTGCCCGCACCAAACACCGGGATGTTCAGTTCGCCGAACACCGAATGGATGGTGCGGCCATAGGCGGAGAACGGCATGCCCCGCAGCGCGCCGATCGCCGCGCCCGAGGTGTAGCGCTGCTGGAAATTGTCGCGCAGCACTTCGTAACCCACGGCCACGCGGACGTCGCCGCCGGGCAGGGTGATCAGGCTGCCATCGATGATCGCACGGCCGGTGATCAGCTCATCGCGCGCCTGCCCCTGGATCGCCCAGTTGGTAATCGCGGCCAGCACCGCCGGATTGGTCGCCGCGATGTTGAAGGGATTGAGCGCGGTCGCCGCTGTCGAACTGGCACCCGCTGCGGTCAGGGCCGTGGCATCGACACCGTTCAGGAAGAACGAAGTGTTGCTGCGGCTGTAGTTGAACAGCGTGCGCAACTGCCAGTTATCGTTGAGGCCGACCTTCAGTTCGGCGTTGACGCCCCACTCGCTGGCATCGGTGCCGGCCTTCTGGCTGTCATAACCCAGCGCCGGGCCGAAGTTGAAATTGACCACTTCGGACGCCGGTCGCGCCAGACCGGCAGGCACGAACATGTTGGGATTGGCGCTGGTGATCGTCGCATTGGCAGCCAGGACATCCCAGGTGCGGGTCTTGCGCTGGCTGTAGAACGCCTTGACGTTGATCGACGCGCTGTCGCTCAGGTCCTGATAGAGCCCGGCAATCGCCCCATGGCGTTCTGCTGCGGGAACATAGGTCTTGTTATCAGTCGGGTCGCAGCCGTTGAATGATCCTTTGGCCCCGTTCGGATAGGCATAGTTGACCGTCGGGAACGAGAAGGTCGAAAAGTCGAACGGACCTTGCAGGCTGACATTGGCCGCATCGCATTGCCGCCCCTTCAGGCTCGGCGTGGCAGAGGAATAGTCGTAGCCCTTGATCCAGCTGCGATCACGTCCGAAAATCGCGTCGTTCCTGGTATAGCTGTAGGCCGCCCAGAGCGAACCCGTGCCCCAGTCCTTGCCCACGGTCGCGCCCGCATCGAATGAATAGTAATTGTCGGCAAAGCCATAGCGCGCATCCACCTTCACCCCGTCAAAGCGCTTGCGGGTGATGAAGTTGATCACGCCGCCAACCGCATCGGAACCATAGGTCGCCGAACCGCCATCGGTTACCACCTCGACGTGATCGATGCCGCCGAGCGGGATCAGTTCGGGATCGATGGTTGACTGGTTGACGCCGATGCCCGCCACGCGGTGGCCATCCACCAGCACCAGCGTGGCTGATGTTGCCGCGCTGGGCGAAGACAGGCTGCGAAGGTTGGGCCGGGTGACCTGCATCTGGTTCACCGCAGTCGCCAGCGAAGTCGCAGGCACCGCGTTGAAAAAGTTGGTGACCTGCGGCACGGTGGCAAGCAGTTCGTTCGGCGTGGTGGCCCCGCTTTCCACCACCTTGGCCTGGCTGACGCTGGTCAGCGCCGAGCCCACCGGGGCGACACCGCGCAGCAGGGTGCCGGTGACGACAATTTCGTCCTTGGCCTGACCATCGTCTTCAGGGGCAGCCTGCGCCTGCGCGGCGGCGGGCAGGCAGCCGATGGCCAGCGACAGCGCGAGGCTGGACATGGCCACGCCGGACCTGAAGCTGCCGAGTGCAGACGAACGAATTCCTTGGATACCACTCATGACGTTCCCCTCCCATGGGACTGCTTGAAGGCGCAGGCCTAGGGATTGACGCTGTCAGCGTCAATATTTTTAGGAAATAAAAAAATTGACGCTGACATGGAGGCAAACACGAAGGACCTGCCCCCCCACACTGGCCGTCTCGCTGCTTGTCTCGCTGGAAAAACTCTGGAATGGAACGGCGATGCGTCTGACCGACCATGAGTTCAATCGTCTGACCGTGCTGCGGCACATGCGGGCTGCCCAGCCGGTTTCGCGCACCGATCTGGCCAGTCTGTCCGGCCTGACCGGCGGCACCATCACGCAGATCGTGCGGGAACTGGTTCAACGCGGGATGGTGATGGAACAGCGGGTCGAAACCGGTGGACGAGGCAGGCCGCGCGTCAATCTCTCGATCAACCCCCAGGGCGCCTATGCGGTCGGCGCGACCCTGACGGCAGAGGGGCCGTTTCTGGTCGATATCATCGATCTGAATGGCAACTGCGTATCCAGCACCAGCACGATGCTGCGCGGCACGCAGCAGTTGGCAGACCTCGCCGACCAGATTTCCGGCGTGCTTCGCGATGCCATAGCCGCCAGCCCTGTCGCGCATGATGCCATCGCCATGGTCGGCATTGGTCTGCCCGCCGTTCTCGACAACCGGACCGGTACGGTCCTGATGCTGGAAACGTTTGAGCCCGGGCCTTATCCCTTTGCCGATGCCATCGCCCGGCAGCTGGGCGTTCCGGTTCGCCTGGACAACAGCATCAATCTGCTGGCGCGCGCCATGCACTGGTTCGACGATGGCAGCGACGTGGATGATTTCACCCTGGTCGTACTCGATCTCGGGCTGGGCGCAGCATGTTACCAGAACGGTCAACTGGTCATCGGTAGCCATGGCATCGAAGCCGAACTGGGCCATACCAAGATCGTTCCCGAAAACGGTCGCCGCTGCCAATGCGGTGCCTTGGGCTGCCTTCAGGCCTATAGCGCGATAAGCGGCATTGTCGGGCAGCATTGCGATGCCCATGGGCTGGCTGAGCCATCCTATCTGGTCATGCGCGATGCCGTGGCGGAGATGGTGCAACGCGCGCGGGCCGGCGACATCGCCACACAGGGCATTTTCCGGCGAGCTGGTCACTACCTGGGCATCGGCCTGGCCAACCATATCAATATGCAGGACCCGGACCGGATCCTGATCCTGTCGCAGCACCCGGAAATTGTCAGCCTGATTTCCGAAGCCTTGCTCGCTTCGCTCGCACAGAACGTCTTGCCGCACTTGTGGGATCAGGCGAAACTGGCGTTCGGCAAGCTGGATGCGCTGAGCTATTCCCGGGGCGCTGCCGCCATGGTGCTGGAGCGGCTCTATCAGGCGAGAGAGCCGCTCCAGCAGACCTGATTCCGTTCAGTGAACGGAAATCGTTGGCAGCCCGGCCACGAACGCGCCTGCGGCCAGACTGCCCAAGACACCCCGCACCGCGTGAAGCGTCCCCCAGCGTTGCAGGAGCTGGCGAACGTCTGGCCCAGCTGCGGCCGGGGATGTTGCGTTCAATTTCCCGTTGACCGGCATGATCGCCGCCAGGGTGAATGGCCAGTTCGCGAACAGCAGCAGACTGCCGGCGAGATCGACGACCGCGCCGGTCCGGTACCAGGCGAGAACGCCAGCGACGCTTCCCAGCACCGCAAGCCCGCCCTGGATCGGCAAGGCGCGGGCGTAGCTTGGCTGCCATTGCGCGAGGGCGAATTCGTCCGGCAGCGCCATCCGCGCGGGATGTTCGACGAGGGTGATATAGAGTGCCGCGCTGGCAAAGGCGGTGGCAATCAGCAGAGCAAGGATCGAATAGAGCATGGTCGGTTCACCTCCAATTGGGACTCGAGGTGACGCCGCAACAGCCTGACGCGCCACCCCGAACGCATGTCCGGTTGACGCCGCGGCTGGGAAGACCCCGCTTGTGGCGGGTGCAGGAACTACCGACCTGCTGCTCTATTTCCGGCGCGCAAGGCATAAGCCATGCCGGGCCGCGCGGCAAGTGGAGGTCGATCCGCGGCGGCAGAGCATCCCTGGCGTCAGCCGCCCACGCCATCGCGCAGCAAGGCAGCGGCCTCTGCCGCGACGTCGGCCACCGCACGCTCCTCGCCCCAGATGCCGAAGCGCAGTCCCAGGAAGACGTTCATCCCCATTACTGCCCAGGCGCGCACTTCGTTGTCACCGGGGGTCATGGCTCCGCTCGCCACGCTTTCGTCGAAGCGTGCCTTGATGCGTGCGGCGGTGCCTTCGTAGTGGGCACGGTAACTGGCCGGATCGGCGAATTCCGCCTCGTCGATGATCCGGTAGAGTTCCTTGTGCTGCCGCGCGAAGGCAAGGAAGCCGGCCAGCGCCTCGCTCTCGCGGCGGATGCCGGTGCTGCCGGGCGAGACGCCGGCGGCGGCGGCACGCGCCACACCCGCCGACATATCACGCACCAAGGCCGAAAAGATCGCGTCCTTGCTGTCAAAATAGGTGTAGAAACTGCCCAGCGCGGTGCCGGCGCGGCGAGTGATACCGCTGACCGAGGCTTCGTGGAATCCCCGCTCGCCAAATTCCTGCGCCGCCGCATCCAGCAGCCGCCGCATGGTTTCGCGCCCGCGCGCGGTGCGCGGCACCTTCCCCGGACTGGCCGCGCTCGGCGCGCCGCCTTCGGATTCTGGTCCCGGGCTGGCGGTGCCGATTGCCGGTTCTTGCGGGTGGGGTGCTGTTGCCATCGGGACACGCTTCTAGGGCAAAAAGGCAAATCCGCAAACAAAAGTTGAAAGGTGGTTCAACTTTCAATATTGGCGCGATCAGGACCAGCCGCTGGGCTGACCGCAAGGAGAGTTTCGATGACCTGGACGCCCCATTCCGCCCGCCGCGCACTGGCCTGCGCGCTGACCGCCTCGGTTGCGCTCGGCGCTTTCACCGTGCCAGCCTTCGCCCAGGATGCCGACCCGGCGGCGGAAGATTCCGCCACCGGTGACATCGTCGTCATTGCCCGCAAGCGGCTGGAGCGCGTGATCGACGTTCCCATCGCCGTCACCGCGATGAGCGATACCCAGCTGGAAAAGATGGGCGCTAACGACCTTTCCGGCGTGCAGGGCAGCGTGCCCAACGTCAACATCGTCCAGGGACGCGGCTCGGCCAGCTCGGCGAACATGTTCATCCGTGGCATCGGCCAGCCCGACGCACTGCAGACCTTCGATCCGGCGGTCGGCATGTATGTCGACGGCGTCTACATGAGCCGCATCCAGGGCGCGCTGCTCAACCTGTTCGACGTGCAGCGCGTCGAAGTGCTGCGCGGGCCGCAGGGCACGCTCTATGGCAAGAACACCATCGGCGGCGCGGTCAACGTCGTGTCGAAGAAGCCGGACCTTGGCGCGCTGAAGGCGGAGGGTGCCTTCACCTTCGGCCGCTTCAACGAGATGACCGCCAAGGGCTATGTCTCGGCCCCGCTGGTCGCCGATACGGTCGCGCTGTCGCTCGCCGGGATCTACGATGATCGTGATGGCATCGTCACCGATCCGAAGACCGGCAAGCGCTACAATGATCGCAACAACCTGGCCGGCCGCGCGATCCTGCGCGCCAGGGCGGGCGAGGCTGTCGAGCTGCTGCTCGCCGCCGACTATACCCGCCAGCGCAATGCACTGACCCTGGGCTATGCCACCGCGCCGCTGGTCGGCTTCAACTACAACGCCACCTTCACTGCGGTGACGCCCTTCGTCATCGGGGCCGCCGAACCCTATGGTGCCTATGACTACAAGGCATCGACCAGCTTCGCCAATGGCGAAGGCCAGAAGCTCGATCACTGGGGCGTTTCGGGCACGATCAACGTCGATTTGGGCAACAGCCTGTCGCTGACCTCGATCACCGCCTACCGCCGCCTGCACTCGCGCAACTTCGTCGATATCGACGCGACCGAGGCGCAGCTGGGCGACGTCTTCGTCAACGTCCATCAGCACCAGTTCAGCCAGGAACTGCAGCTCAAGCTCGATGCCGATGCGCTGAAGGGCGTGCTGGGGCTCTATTACCTCAACGAGCACATCCAGTCGCACCAGGAAGCCTATGCCAATTCGTACCTCAGGTACGTCGGCACCCCGCTCAACTTCCTGCGCACCATCGACGACGAGCAGGATACCAAGAGCTATGCCGCCTTCGGCCAGCTGACCTACAACTTCACCCCCCAGCTCTCGCTGACGGCGGGCCTGCGCTATACCCATGAGCGCAAGCAGTACTTCCGCACCACCACGGCGACGACCAAGAGCCCGACCATCGCGGCGGTGAACATCGTCTCGACCTACGTGTTCCCGACCAGCCTGCCCGCGCCCTACAATGCGCTGACGGGCGCTTCCTATGACGCCTGGACCCCTTCGGCGACGCTGAGCTACAAGCCGACCCCTGATACGCTGGTCTATGCTTCGGCCAGCCGGGGCTTCAAGTCGGGCGGGTTCAACGGCCGCGTCAACGGCCTGGCCGATGTCACCATGTCGGTAAACGGGGTCACCACCGTGGTGCCCACCTTCAAGCCGGAAAGCGTCTGGACCTATGAAGCGGGCGTCAAGGGCAGCTTCCTGAACAACCGCGTGATGCTGTCTGCCGACGTGTTCTATTCGGAATACAAGGACTTCCAGGCCCGCGTTGGCGGCGGTAACACCGGCATTACCGGCGGCAGCTTCCCCGTGGTCAACGCCGGCAAGCTGCGCATCCAGGGCTTCGAGTTCGAAGGCATGGTCAAGCCGAGCGAGGCGCTGACGCTGACTGCATCGCTGGGCTACCTCGATGCCAAGTACAAGGAATTCAACGACGGCCGCCGCGCCCCGGCCTTCTCGTGCAACCCCACGGGTACGGCGATCATCTGCAAGCCCGCCTTCGCCCCGCCGCTCAGCTTCCGGCTGGGTGCGGACTACAAGGTGCCGCTGGGTGATACCGCCTCGCTCAGCTTCGGCGGCGACGCGCGTTTCGTCGACAAGCAGTGGCTCTCGGTCGACAACCGTCCCGGCCTTTACGAAGACGGCTACTGGCTGGGCAACGTCTATGCCCAGGTCGATTTCGACCGGTTCTACCTGCGCGGCATGATCAAGAACGTAGGCAACGCGCTGTACAAGACCGACGGGCAGGAATTCAGCTCGGTCGGCAATATCCAGACCGTCTACTACGGCGATCCGCGCACCTGGAACGTCACCGTCGGTGTGCGCTTCTGATCTCTCCCGGCACCTGCCCGCCCGTACTGGTGCTGGCGGGCAGGTGTTTCCATTTGTAATCCGGATCGGCTAGGAAGCGGGGATGCCCCGTTTCCTGGCCGCTTTCGTTCTGGCGCTGCTCGCCCTGCTGCCCGCCCCTGCTCTTGCGCGGGTCACGCTCTCGTTCCACAGCTTCAACGGATCGGTCTTCATCGGTCGCTGGCCGCATACCTTCATCATGCTGGACGGCACCCTCGATGCGGACGGGCGGCGGGTGCACGAGAATTACGGCTACACGGCGGTAAACGGCAACGCTTCGGTGCTGCACGGCAACGTGAAGGGCACGATCTACGTGGAGGAGGAGCCCTACATCGCCTCCACCAACACCCATTTCTCCGTGCCGATCAGCGATGCGCAGTATCACGCCATTGTCGCCGAAATGGCCCGATGGCGTGACGATCCCGGCCAGTCCTACAGCCTGTCACACCACAATTGCGTCCATTTCGTCGCCCGGGTGGCGGAGATGGTGGGGCTGCATGTGGAGGTGCCGCAGAACCTGGTGAAGCGGCCCAAGGCCTGGCTCAACCTGATCACCCGGCTGAACCCCCAGCTTGGCGCGCGCGAGGTGGCATAGCCGTCGTCGCGGGCCTGACCCGCGACCGCTGGCCTCATGGAAACCAGCTTGCATCGACGAGGCCAGCGGTCCCGGCCTGCGCCGGGACGACGGCTTGCCTGCGCTCAGGAGCGCAGCACTGCCTTCACCCCGTCGATCACATATTGTGCCGCCAAAGCCGCCAGCAGCACGCCGAGCAGACGGGTGATGACCGCTTCCACCCGGCTGCCCAGCATCCGCATCAGCGGCCCCGAGGCGGCGAGCGAGACGAAGGTCAGCACCAGCACCGCCAGCATCGCCGCCAGGATCACCAGCGTCGCCTCGGTGCCCTGGGCGCGGGCCATCAGCAGCATGATCGTGGCGATCGAGCCGGGGCCGGCGATCATCGGCATCGCCATGGGGAACACCGACACGTCCTCGACATGATCCTCGCGCACCTTTTCCGCCCGCTCCTCGCGCCGTTGGGTGCGTTTTTCGAACACCATGTCGAGCGCAATCAGGAACAGCATGATGCCGCCAGCGATGCGGAAGGCATTGAGCTCGATATGCAGCGCGCCCAGCAACTGTTCACCGAACAGGGCGAACAACAGCAGGATCAGCGCCGCGATCACGCAGGCGCGCGCCGCCATGGACGTCGCCTGCCGGTGGTTCGCCCCGGCGGTGAGGCCGGCATAGATCGGCGCGCAGCCGGGCGGATCGATCACCACGAACAGCGTGACGAAGGCGGACAGGAACAGATCGAGCATCATACCCGCCCCGGAGCCTTGACCGAGGCATGGAGAACCTCTCCGCTGTGTCCGTCAATCGTCAGCACCAGCGAGAACTCCCGCGCGCCGGCGCTGTCGACCGTGGTGGTCCAGCGCAACGTGCCGTCATCCGAGGCGGCGCTGAGCGGATCGATCGGGGGTGGCAGCGGCGTACCCTTGCCGCGCGGGTTCGGGGCCGAAGCCGGACGAACCGGCGGGGAACCGCGCCGCCGTTCAGGGCAATCGGCCACACGGGCGCGGATCATGTCGGGCGCGGGCAAGGGCTGGACCAACCCTTCGCCCTGATCGAGCACCCATTTGTAGCCGCCATCCTTCTGGCGCTGCCAAACGGTGATGAAATAGCCGGTCACCTCGGGCCGCTGCCAGGCGCCGCGAGTGACGGCGTAGGAACCGTCACAACTCATCCACACCTCGTGCGGCTGCCACTTCACCGTCGTCGCCGGATCGGCGCGATTGCCAAGGAACTGGCTGACCAGCACCGGTTGCGGCTGGAACATTTTCGCCCCCGGCGCGGCGGTGGCGCGAAAGGCAGTCCACTGGCCCTTGTCCTGCGCCAGCTGGGCAAAGGCGATCTCGGCGGCGATCACCGCCGAAGGATTGGCATAGGCATGTCCCGGCAAGGGACGCTGGCGCGCCGCACCGGGTGCGGCGACAGCAAACAGGCACAGGGACAGAGACAGGAGACCGCGCTTCATGCGCGGGACCTTAGATCGCCGCTTCGTCGAGCGCCACCCCGGCGTTGCGATGCGCGGCGACCAGCGCGTTGCGCAGCAGCACGGCGATGGTCATCGGGCCAACCCCGCCCGGCACCGGGGTAATCGCCCCGGCAACCTCGGCTGCGGAGGCGAAATCGACATCGCCGACCAGCCGCGTCTTGCCTTCCTCAGCCGCAGGGACGCGATTGATGCCCACGTCGATCACGGTTGCACCCGGCTTGATCCAGCTGCCCTTGACCATCTCCGGACGCCCCACGGCGGCGACGACGATGTCTGCCCGGCGCACCACCTCTTCCAGGTTTCTGGTGCGGCTGTGGGCCACGGTAACCGTGCAGCTTTCCGCCAGCAGCAATTGCGCCATCGGCTTGCCGACGATGTTCGAGCGGCCGATCACCACCGCGTCGAGCCCGGACAGCGAGCCCAACCGGTCTTTCAGCAGCATGATGCAGCCCAGCGGCGTGCAGGGGACGAAACCCGGCATGCCGGTGGACAGGCGGCCGACGTTGATCACATGGAAGCCATCGACATCCTTGTCGGGATCGATGGTGGAGATCACCTTGGCTTCATCCATGTGCCCGGGCAGCGGTAACTGGACGAGGATGCCGTCCACCGCCGGATCGGCGTTGAGCGCCGCCACCACGGCAAGCAGTTCGGCTTCGGAGGCATCGGCGGGCAGCTTGTGTTCGAAGCTGGCCATGCCGCAAGCGACCGTCTGCTTGCCCTTCGAGCGGACATAGACCTGGCTGGCGGGGTCTTCGCCCACCAGCACCACGGCTAGCCCGGCCTTGCGGCCTGTGGCGGCTTCGAACGAGGCAGCCTTTTCGGCAAGGCGGGCGCGCAGGGCTTCGGCGAAGGCCTTGCCGTCGATAATGGCAGCAGTCATGGTCGGTTCCGGGTCCTTCAGGCAAACATGGACAGCAGCCAGACTATGATGTTGATCGCAAAGATCAGCACCATGGGCGAAAAGTCGATCGCCCCCGTGTCTGGCATCGAGCGGCGGATCGGCGCCAGGATCGGATCGATGATCGCGCTGAGCCCCCGCCAGATGGTGCCGACGATGCGGTTCTGCAGGCTCACCACGTTATACACCAGCAGCAGGTACAGGACGAACTGGCAGATCACGACGATCTGCACGAACTGTGCCACAAAAATCAGAAAGCCGATCAACGGTATCAACATGGGCGCGTCCTCTCCCGATGGAAGCCACGGCTGTTAGCGACAAGCCCAGCCCGGGGCAACCGGAGCGCGTGCCAGATTGTAAGCGTTACTTACTAATTTGCAAGAGGCATGCCGCGCTGCCGAAATACCTATAGCGCCGTCTGCTCGGTATGGCCGCGCGCGGCGATCCAGCAGGCGACGACGATCAGCACCACCCCGGCCAGCGTCGCCACGGTCACCGCTTCGCCGAACATCCACCAGCCCATCAGCGCCGACCAGATGAAGGCGGTATATTCGATGGGCAGCAGCGCCTGTGCCTCGGCCCGCGCATAACCCCAGGACAGCAGCATCAGCGATCCGACGGCCAGCAAGGCCCCGCCGGCGATGTCGAGCAGCGCCCGTTGCGGCGGCAGATGGAACAGCCAGGGCGACAGGCAGGCGAGGATCAGCGCAATGACGAAGCTCTGGAAAAAGGCGATTTCCGCCGGCTCCGCCAATTGCGCCTGCTGCCGCTGGAGCACGAGGTTCCAGGCATAGAGCACGGCGGACAGCAGGATCGCGGCAATGCCCTTGCCCGCTTCCGCCGTCATGCCGCCCTGCCCCAGCCGACCGGCGGCGATGATCAGCACCCCGCCAAAGCCGAGCAGCGAGGCCAGGATCGCCGGCCTGCCAATGGTCTCACCCAGCATCACCGCAGCAAGGTAGAGCGCGATCAGCGGGGCGATGAACGAAAGGGCAATGCCCTCGGCCATCGGAATGCGGACGAGGCCGTAGAAAAAGCTCGTCGCCATGCCGGCGCAGACGGCGGCGCGCAGCACGTGCAGGCGCAGCGCGTCGCGATTCGGCCAGCCGCCACGCGCGCGCAGCCGCCAGACAGGCAGCATGATCACCGCCCCCAGCGCGCTGCGCAGCAACATGGCGCTGAACACTCCTGCCGCGATCGACGCGCTTTTCATCAGTGCGTCCATCACGCTGAATGTCGCGATGCCGGTGCCGGCGGCAAGGAAAGGCATCAGCGGATGGTGACGGAACATGGTGGCCAGCCATAGGGCGATGCTGGCGGCGCGTCACCTGCCGGCAACAGGTCTGTCGATGATTCATCGTGGCGACAGGTGCGATACTTGAAGGGGGGCGCGCAAACGGGCTAGACCAGCTAATGCCGGGCCAAGGCGAGCCGCCAGCTTGCTTGCCGTCACCACCGAATCGAAAGCGAACAGGGCACAATGAAGCAGAACAGCGCGACCGTACCGGGCAAGATCGCCAGCACTCTGGCCATGGCGCTGGTCCTGGCCGCCGCCCCGGCGCTGGCCGCGCCGCGGCCGCCGGTCAACCTGCTGCCGCCGCCCGCCCCTGTCCCCGCCGCCACGCCGGTGCCAGTCACCACGCCCGCGCCTGTCTCCACGCCAGCAACCAAGCCCGTACCGGCTCCCGCCGCGACCGCGCCGGCGACCATCCCTGCCGCCCCGGCGAGCGGCGCTGCCGGACAGCCCGCACCGCAGATCGTCCCCTTGCCGCCGGTGCCGGTGGTCGAGCCGGTTCAGCACTGGACCCTGGCCGATGCCCAGGCGCTGCTCGCCACGATCATGGACATAGGCAGCGATGGCCTGATCCCGGCTGACTACAAGCCCGATGCCCTGCGCGCCACCATGGCTGCGGGCGAAGGCGCGGCGCTGGACGAACTGGCAAGCAAGAGCTTCTCCTGGCTGGTGGAAGACATGCGCGACGGGCGCACGCCGATGGATGCGCGGGTGCAGTGGTTCGCGGTCGATCCCGATCAGGATGCGCACCCCACCGCCGCCATCATGGCCGAAGCGCTGGCGACGCATGACATCTCGGGCACCGTGGCCTCGCTCGCGCCCAAGCATCCGGACTATGCCGCGCTCAAGGCGGCGCTGGCCAAGACCCCGGCGGCGGACACCAAGGGACGCGCGCTGATCCGCGCCAACATGGACCGCTGGCGCTGGCTGGCGCAGGATCTGGGCGTGCTCTACCTGATGACCAACGTCCCCGAATTCCAGCTGCGGCTGACCGCGAATGACCGCATCATCCGCACCTACCGTACCGTGGTCGGCAAGCCCGGCCGCACCGCCACGCCGCAGCTGGCCGAACATGTCGAGGCGGTGGTGTTCAACCCCACCTGGACCGTGCCGCAATCGATTGTGGTCGGCGAAGGCCTGGGCGCACGGCTGGCGGGCAATCCGGCAGCGGCAGCCCGGCAGGGCTACAAGGTAACCAAGGCGGCGGACGGCACGATAACCGTGGTGCAGCAACCGGGTGACAGCAATTCGCTGGGCCGGATGAAGATCGACATGCCCAATCCGCACGCGATCTACCTGCACGATACCCCGGCCAAGGCGCTGTTCAACGCACCCTCGCGCGCCTTCAGCCACGGCTGCGTGCGCACCGAGCGCGCGGTGGAACTGGGCATGACCATGGCGATCCTGGGCGCGGACCTCAAGCCTGAGGACGGCGTCGCCTATGCCACCTCGCTCAAGTACACCCGGGTGAAGATGACCAAGACCTTCCCGGTCTACATCGCCTATTTCACCGTGGCGCAGGACATTACCGGCAAGCTCACCACCTTCGCCGACATCTATGGCCGCGACGCGCCGGTACTGGCCAGCTTCGAAAAGCCGCGCGAACTCAAGACGGCGCAGCGGACCAGCAGCGAAGCGATCATCAAGCTGGACAATCCGCTGTAACCGGTAGCGGGCAAACGCTGCATCCAGCGACGGCAGGGCTGCAAGGAAGCGGCTGCCTTCACATCACCGGTCGCGGCCGCGCGAGGTAATCTGCCAGCACCGCGACCTCGGCCGCGTTCATTCGCAGGCCCAGCTTGCTGCGCCGCCACAGCACATCGTCCGCCGTCACGGCCCATTCGTACTGGCAGAGGTAATCCACTTCCGCCTCGCTCAGTCCTGCGCCGAAATCGCGGCCAAGGTCTTCGCGCCGCCGCGCTTCACCCAGCCAGACTTCGGCGCGGGTGCCGTAGGCCTGCTGGATGCGGGCGGCCTCGGTTTCAGACAGGAACGGATGGGCACGCATCAGGTCGCGTTGCATCGCCGCGCCGCCGTCAACCGGGAAATCGCCGCCGGGCAGCGGGCGGGTGCGCGTCCAGGCCGGACCGGACAGCGCGGGAAGCCGGGCGGCGAGAATATCCACCGCCTCTTCGGCCAGGTGGCGATAGGTGGTGATCTTGCCGCCATA